>JBEKMT010000137.1:0-14654 GCA_050008355.1 Verrucomicrobiota bacterium | reverse complement strand
TTCGTGAAATTTTCCGGATTCACCATGGCGGTGTTGGTGGCCAGCGAAGTCCAGTCAGACAGGTTGGTGGAAACCTGGACGACGTAAGTCAGGCCAACGGTTGCCGAATAGCTGAACTGGAAAGTTCCTGGCGAGACAAATGCGGGTGTCCCGGCCACGAGCGGATTGGGAGTAACCAGATCGACCAAGATTGAGTTGGTGGCGGTCATTCCGTTGGCACCACTCGCGATGGCGAAGATCGTGTAAGTGCCGGCCGGCAGATTGTTGGTGACCGCGAAAAAGGGTGCGGTCATGCAGTTGGTCAGAACGATTGAACCGATGAGAAATTGCACGTTGGTCACAGCGCCGCTGCCCGAGGCTATGGCCTGAATTGTCAGATTGGCTGGTGCGCTGAATACTTCACCGTCGACGGGATTGGTGATGGTAACGCCAGGGGGCAGCGAAGACGCCGTCACGTTGATGGTTCCAACCATGCCTCTTGCCACATGTTCGGTACATTCGTATGGAAATGAGCCGGGCGAGTCGAAAATGTTTGTAAACGAAAACGGATAGTTCCGCAGATTGTTCGTATTTTGGTTCGAGGTCGTACCCGGACCGCCTCCGGGACTCGGGAAAAGCCAGGCAAATGGCGTGGAGGCACTGACCACGTTATGATCGTCGGCGCCCATGGACCAGGTCCAGACCACCGTATCGCCGGTTTGAATGTTGGTTGTGGACGGGAAAAACAAATAATTGGCGACGGTTATGTAGGCGACAGCAGCCCTGGCGGGGTGTGACGGCGTGATCAGGACTGCGGTGAACCCCACAGCACCAAGCAGATACAACTTTTTGATCGCTTTTATTGCGAAAATCATGTGTTATTTGACGGCCCAGACATTTCATGTCCTTTTATGCGAGGCACGAAACGGCCGTTGGTTCCCATTAATTAATAAATTGTTGGGAACCTTTCGGGGCATATTGGCTCACATAATAAAAGCCGTGCTATGGCTGAAAGTTTGGATTTTGAAAACCTGGTGGCCAGTCACTACCAACCGCTCTATCAATTCGCCTTCAGTCTAACCCGCGATGAGGCTGAGTCTTGCGACCTTACGCAGCAAACATTTTGCATCTGGGCAACCAAGGGGCACCAGCTCCGTGATTTATCAAAAGTGAAAACTTGGCTCTTCACGACCTTGCACCGCGAATTTTTAGGTTCGAGGCGGCGGCAGACCCGCTTTCCGCATATGGAACTGGATGAAGCCGCGACTGAACTACCAGTCATTTCGCCGGAGGCCATTTGCCGCCTCGACTCTCAACAGGTTCTCACTGCGCTTGCGCAAGTGGATGCGATTTATCAGGCGCCGGTTGCGCTGTTTTACTTGCAGGATTATTCCTACAAGGAAATCGCAGAAATCCTGGACGTACCGCTCGGCACCGTCAAATCGCGCCTCACCCGCGGCCTCGGAAAATTGCACCAGCTGCTGACTGACGCCGAAAACCAATCACCAAAGCCATGAACCGCGACGAAGCCAAACAAAGGTTGATGATTTACCGTCCGGAAACGGCAGACGCGGCGGATCCGCAAGTCGCTGAAGCTTTGGCGCTGGCGGGGAGTGATGCCGAGCTGTCGCAGTGGCTGGCAGAACATTGCGCGCGCCAAAACAGTTTGCGTGAAAAATTCCGGCAGGTTTCGGTGCCGGACGGTTTGATGGAGCAGATCGTTTCCGAACAGGCAGCGCAACAGCGGATGTTGATCAACCCGCGGAGATTTACGCAGATTGCGGGCGTCACCGCCGTGGTGGTCACGATGCTTCTGCTGGGGCTGTTCTGGTTAACTCGAGGCAACCAAGCGGATGACACGCTGGCCATTTTCAAGAAGCAAATGGCCAGTTACGCGTTGCGAATCTATGCAATGGACTTGCAGACCGCCGATGCCGGGCAAGTCCGGGATTATTTTAAACAACATCAATCGCCGGCGGATTACACGCTGTCCGGACCGCTCCAGCACGCCATACTGACTGGCTGCGCGATAGAAGGCTGGCACTCCACCAAAGTTTCGATGATCTGCTTTAGCACTGGCAAGCAGCTGGCTCCGGGAACACAAGGGGATCTCTGGCTTTTCATAGCCGATCAAGCCTCGGTGAAGAATGCGCCGCCGGATTCCACACCGCAGTTTTCCCAAGTCAACCGGCTCGTTACAGCAACCTGGGCGCAAGACGGCAAGGTTTATCTACTCGGCACCACTGCTGATGAGTCCGTATTGCGGAAGTTTCTCTGACCATTACAATGACGGCCGGCGCGGGTCAGTTGACCGGAACACTCATGTGGTCGATCACCCAGTCATAGTCAGCAACCGCGTTAGCTGGATTCGAGGCAATGGCAATCGGGAGATTGGCAGCGAAAGGCGCAGAGGGAGGGATGGTGCTGGAGTCCAACCAGTGATGCAGCGCACTATGTCCATCGGCAAATGAAAGGGCGGTGGAGTTATTATGGTAGGAGGCGGGCAAATCGATCCACTCGGCGGAGCTGCTGGAGCTGCTGTTGCCATAGCCGCCGGTACTGCGGCTGGCACCCTCCCGGTTTACAAAATAACCATCGTCTATACTGTCCGGGTGTTCATCCAGAAAGACAAAAATTTCCGTAGGCTGAGGAATTTGCGTAAGCTTAAAAAACTGCACGAAATCCGGGTCGTTGACATTGACACCGCTGGCACTCAAAGCTCCCGCATTCCCGACCAAAGCGTTCATGGAATAGCTCCGGATGCGGCCAGTCCAGCCGGCGGCCATTTGAGTAGGGCTTAACACGTGGTCCGCAGGGCAGCGATAAACGGCAGTCGAGCTGCTGACGAAAGAACCCAGCGCCGCCTGCGTGATGGTGGCAAGATTTGTGTTGTCAGAACTCAGATCCCAAGTCATCACATTATTGACCCAGTTGATATTGGTGCGAAACGAGGATCCGGCCATCCCGTAATTATAGGGCAGATAGTCGTTGTGGTCATTCGCGTAGAGTTGCCAAGCCATGGTGAGTTGTCGGGTATTGCTCACGCAAAAGATGCCCTGGGCTCGCTCGCGCGATTTCGAAAGAGCGGGCAATAAAATTGCGGCCAGTATCCCGATGATGGCAATCACCACCAACAGTTCAATCAGCGTAAAGCCGGTTCGCGGCCGGTACGCAATTTTCGAAGTCGCTATTCGAGACGAAGCAATCATGATTGCCAGACGGATTACAAACTCTAACATTCATTCTTACTTGAATACTCCGGCGGTGTCAAAGCCGATATCGTTACAAAGTGTTGGCGAGTTGCAATTGTGCTTCCGCATCACCGGCTAAGTCGCATAGTTGCAGAGACTTCAAGAGTACTTCAGTAGATTACAGTCAGTGCAGCGCTGCGGTGCGCCATTGCAAACCACCGAAGTCCCATCAGTTAATGATTTTCTACAATCCAACCAACTTTCAAAGCATTCGGGAAATTTCCGGCAAACAACTTCTGTGAAATCTACAAGATGTGGCCACCGGGTCTGGTCGGAAACCAATCATGCCGGCTTGATCCCCGGTTCGCGCATGCGGATGAGAATTTACTGGTCGAGTACCTGTCGGCGAGGGACTGGCCATCTGCCTGTTCCGGTTGGGCATTAGCGGTTGCAAGGCGATTGGCTCGCGACTCGAGTCTGAAGCGCTAACTCAAAAGCTGTGGACGTTCGGCATCAACTTTAAGGATGAACTCACCGAACATGGTATTCGCCCACGCGAACCACGCGCGCGTGTAATGATTCGGGTCGTCCTTATCGAACGATTCGTGCATGAAGCCGGTGCCGGCATGAGTTCGCTGCAACGTCGCGAGGCAGTGCTTAATTTCGTCGTCATCGGAGCTGGTCAAGCCTTGCACAGTCAAGCCGAGCGGCCAGATCATGCCCACGCCCGCATGCGGGCCACCCGGACCGCTGGCCGCCTTGCCCACACAATAGTAAGGATCAGCCTCCGACAGAACAAATCGCCGGGTATTGAGATATATCTCATCATCCGGATTCACGGCGTCGAGATAAGGCAGCGATAGCAGGCTGGGGACGTTACCATCGTCAATGCAATAAGAATTGCCAAAGGCATCAACCTCGTAAGCGTAGATACGCCCGAATTTCTCGTGCTTCACGACTGCGTATTGGTGCAGTGCCTGTTCCACCTCATCGGCGAGCGCATGGCATTGGCCCGCAGCATCCTGATCGTGAAGAATCCGCTCCAACATCTCCGCAGCTTGACGCAGGCTTACCAGGGCGAAAAAATTGGCCGGAACCAGGTAAGAAAAAACTGTCGCGTCGTCACTGGGACGGAACATGGAGCAGATCAATCCCACCGGCCGGGCCGGGCGACCGTAGCCGTTCCCTGCGACGGTGTCCGTCTGGACTTCAGTGCGCCGTTGAAAGTGATAAGGTCCCGGGCCATGTTTGCGTTGTTGTTCGCGGAAGGTTTGGAGCACCCGCAAGATGGCCTGCCGCCAGCTATCGTCGAACGGCGAGGTATCGCCGGAATTTTTCCAATAACCGTGAGCCAGCCGGATTGGAAAACAGAGCGAGTCAACCTCCCATTTGCGCTCATGGACACCGGGTTTCATGTCGGTATTATCACTTACCCACTGGCTGATTTTGCTCGCGTCCTTGTAGAACGCGTTGGCGTAAGGATCGAGCAGGATGCAACGGGTCTGACGGTTGATCACGCCGGCGATCAACTGCTGTAAAGCAGGGTCTTCCCGCATTAACGGCAGGTAAGGCCATACCTGCGCCGAGCTGTCGCGCAGCCACATGGCGTCGATGTCGCCGGTGATCACATAGGTATCAGGTCGGCCATCCAGGGTTCCGAAATCCACGGTGGTGTCCAGCGTGTTGGGAAAACAGTTGCCAAACATCCAAGCCAATTCCTGGTTACCAATGGAAGATTGGATGCGCTGAATGGCCTTTTCAACGGAGGGGCTCTTGAACTTGCGTTTGTCTTCAGGGACGCGCACCAAGGGGAAGCTGCCGGCGGCGGCCCAATTCACGGAGCAGAGCAGGACCCCGGAAGCGACCAGGGAAGTATTACGAATAAAATTTCTTCGGTTCATGGCTTGGTTGCCGACATTCTAAGGGAATCGTAAAAAAATGCACGCCCCGACCACCGCGAATATTTCCGTGACCGAGCCCGCCTCGTCCCGGCAAAGCCGAGGCCAATGGGTTCCCATTCGTGCCGGAGCCATCACGATTGCAAGACCGACGAACAAAAGCCAGCTGAATTTCTCATCCAGATGGGAACGGAATTAACGTTTGATTTTATTTAACCTGGACAGCCATTGTCCCACCCACCGGCGTAAAGTGGGGACATGAAATTGAACCACGCCAAAGTCAACCGCCCCCGCGGACGGATCATCCGGGAGTTTGGCGAAGCCAAACTAGTCAGGCAACCTGACGGAAAGCATGAGTTAATCGGTGGCAGCACCGCTGAGGTTGCCGAAGCGAAGGAATGGGTATCACTCTTTGCCCATGAAATTGTCTTCAGTCGTCCGGGTTGCACACCGACGCGGAAAGAATACGGCCACAGCGAGGTTATTTCCCACCGCTTTCGTCCGGCATAGGCACGTTTAGACTGGGCCGGTCAGTCCAATAGTGCTCCCGCGGCAACGAAAAAGCTGTCCTTCCAAAAAAGGACAGCTATTTACAATGTCAAAAAACTTAGAGTGCTTTCCGACCGGCAGCCTTGACCTTGGCCCAACGCGCTTTCGCCAAGGCTGAGAGCCTGGCTTTAGCTGATGCACTCATACCCTTCTTCTTTGCCGAAGCCTTGGCAGCCGGCTTAGTTGATGGCTTCTTGCCTTTTACCCTGGCCCAGCGAGCCCGTTGCGCCGCTGCGATTTTCGCGCGCGCCGACGCACTCATCGTCGATTTCTTTTGCGGAGCCGCCGCAACCGGTGAAGCGCCGAGGATGGCAGAGAGTTCGAGTTCCAGTGCGCTGATCTTGTCTTTGATATCAGCTGCCCGTTTCAATTGGGTCGAGGTAAGCAATAATAGATCACTCATAGTTGGATTAGTATAGACAGTAAGCAGTAAAGTTCAATAAAGATTTAAGGTAACTTATGAACAATACTGAATGTCTCCAAGGGTTTCATCGAAGCCATAGGAGTCGGCTAGAATCCCAGCGGGAGGCATCACGCAAACAAATAAGCTTCAGTTAGTTAAACTCATCCAGATAACACACCAGATTGTCCAGACCTAGATTTATTGAAACTAAGACCGTCAAAACGCCCTGTCTGAAGGGAAAACACCCTGACTTTGCTACCGGTAAAACAGTCATACACCCCGTGGACATAGACGCCAGCGTCAATGCATGAGTCGGATGACTGCACTGCTTGACGCCTCTTTACAACCATTGATTCAAATCAGTTCGGGGCGGGCGGCGCCGGTACTAGCATGATAGGAAACCACGCAACCCACCGGGTCGTCAAATCGACTCCGGCCTGCTTTGACTTCCTCCGTCAAATCCGACCCACTCTACCGACTGAATCGCAGCCTATGCCGACCTGGTTACCAATACCGGCTCCGGCTTGTGGCTCCACCCGATCGATAAACTGATCCGAACAATCCGCTGCCTGGTTTGAAGCGCGGACAGGATGCCTTCCAGATCCCATCCAAAACTGTTTTGTCGACCACAGCCCACCCCAAAAGGAAAGTTTGAAATAACTTTCAAAGTGAATGGAATCGAATTTAAATTCCCTGATTATGACAGGCGATTCGAACTGGTTTATCTGGGCGATCTTCTCCGCAATTTTCGCGGCACTCACGGCCGTCCTTGCCAAAGTTGGATTGGAGGGCGTGGATTCTGACCTGGCAACTCTGGTCCGCACCGTAATCATTCTTTGCGTACTCTCCGCTTTTGTTTACTTTACGGGAAAGTGGAGCAACCCGCTCACATTGCCTCCGAAGACCCTGCTTTTTTTGACGCTCTCCGGATTGGCGACCGGCGCATCCTGGTTGTGTTATTTCCGTGCTCTAAAAATCGGAGACGCGTCCAAAGTCGCCCCGGTGGACAAATCAAGTCTGTTACTGGTGGCGGTCTTCGCCTTTCTCTTCCTTCATGAACGTCCGTCGGTGCGGGAATGGACAGGCATTCTATTGGTGGGCGCGGGCGTACTGGTGCTGGCCTTCAAAAAATGACCTGCCGAGTCCGGTTGAAATTGACGGACAATTCCGGCACATTGACGTCATGAAGTTTTTCCTCCATCTGGCCGTGCTTTTGGCGGCAATAACCTTGGTGAGCTGCAAGAAAGGTCAGATCACCGACCCGGCGCCGGCGACGACAAATTGGGAGCCGACAGAAGCACAGCCGAAATTACCGACGATGAAAATCTACGTCGGGCCGGAGACGCTCGACGCCGAGCTGGCGCTGTCGGAAAGAGAGATGCAAACAGGCATGATGTTCCGAACGAACATCCAAGACAGCGATTCCATGTTATTCGTTTTTCCCACCGCGCAACGCGTCGGCTTCTGGATGAAGAATTGTCCGGAATCCATTTCCTGCGCGTACATCAATACTGACGGGTTTATTGAAGAGGTTCATCATCTGGAAAAAAATGACACCAACGCCGTCCTGTCCGCCACTGACGACGTCCGGTTTGTACTGGAAACAAGCGAGGGGTGGTTCGCGCGCCACAACATCGCGGTGGGCACCCTAATCCGCACCGAAAGAGGTACGCTGGCGGAATCCTTCCTTCGAGACCAGCCCTGACCTATCATGCTAACGCTGGAAACCATTTCCGGGCTGCTGACGCAGAACCCCACAGCAGCCAAGGCGCGCGTGACGGAGTTTTCCATCGGCGGCAAAACATTCCGGTTCAACTCGCAGCCGGCCATCATGGGCGTGGTCAATTTGTCCGCGGACTCATGGTATCGTGAAAGCGTTTGCCTCTCGCCGGAGGCGGCGGTCCAGCGAGGTAAAATTCTGGCGGTGCAGGGTGCGGAGATCATCGACGTCGGTGCGGAATCCACCCTCGCTCACGCGGCGCGCGTGGATGGAAACGCACAAAAATCAAAACTGATTCCAGTGGTCAAGGGGTTGCGCTCGGAAAAAATTCCAATCTCAGTCGAGACCTACTCTCCGGCCGTAACACGTGCATGCCTGGAGGCGGGTGCGAACGTTTTGAACCTCACCGGCACGGCGGGTTCGGGAGAGATTTTCAGGATGGTCGCGGCGAACGACGCGGCGGTCATCATCTGTTTCGTGGCCGGAAAAAACGTCCGCGACGCCGGAGAATTCAATCTGCACGCCGATCCGATTCCACCGTTGCGCGATTTTTTTGCCAGACAGATTGAACTCGCGCAACGCAGCGGTGTTAAAAAAATCTTCATTGATCCCGGTCTCGGATTTTATTATCGCAACCTGCAGGACAGCGATGTAAGAGTGAGACACCAGATGAACATCTTTCTGAACACGTTCCGGCTGCGCGAACTGGGGTTCCCGGTTTGTCACGCGCTGCCGCATGCATTTGAATTTTTCAAGGAGGAAGTCCGCGGCGCCGAGCCGTTCTTCGCCGTGCTGGCTTCGCTCGGAAAAACGGATTTATTCCGCACTCACGAAGTCCCCCGCATCAAGGCCGTGCTGGACACGTTGAAGGCATTCTGACAACGATCACCGCTGCGGAAAAACCTGGTAGAGCAGCAAATAAACGACCACTCCAGTCACGGAAACATACATCCATAACGGCCAGGTCCAGCGCGCGATTTTTTTGTGGGCCTCGAAACGCTGCGTTTTTGCCAACCACAACGTGCGCAAAATCAATGGCACAATGGTGACGGCGAGAATGGTGTGGGTTAAAAGAATCGTGAGGTAAATCGGGCGAAACCATGGTGGATCGAGGAATCGCGTCGGACCCCGGTGCAAAATGACCGCGAGATAGCCGTGATAAGTGAGATAGCAGCTCAGAAAAACAATTGAGGTGATAAACGCGGAAACCATGCAATTGCGGTGCGCGATTTTGTGGCCCCGTTTGATGTAAATAAAACCGAGCGTGAGAAAAACGGCACTCAAGCCGTTGAGGGTGGCGTTGACGGCAGGCAAAGCGTAAATGTTCATGGTTCGTGCTCGAGCTGACGCAGGGTCTCCACGATTCGAGGCTGGACGTTTGTCCAGTCAATCCCATCGCCCTCGGTTTCGAAAACGCCTCGCAATCGGGCATGTTTGTCCACGATCACAAAAATGGTGCTGTGGACGAATAGATCAACCGCCGATTTCTGATCGCCGGGCGCCACGGGAGTGGAGCCAAGTTTCAAGCTGTCGCTGGCCAGGGCGGCAAGTTGCGGTTTGGTTCCAGTCAGGAACATCCAGCGACTAAAATCTGCGCCATAATGGTTGCCGTAACGCCGCAATATGACCGGCGTATCATAATCCGGATCAGTGGTCAGACTCACGAGCCTGGCCGCGCTGCCCCGCGGGAGCACGTTCTGCATCGCCTGCATCTGGCGCGACATGATTGGGCAGGAGGCGGCGCACCGCGTGAAAATAATATCCGCCACCCAGACATGATTAGTCAGGGCGGCCAGCGTGGTCAGCTGCCCATCTTGATTGGTAAGCGTGAAATCAGCCACCTGGTTCAGCACCGGCAGGGCTTTACGGATGGTGCCCATTTCCGCGAACGAAAGCAAATAAGCCAAGCCTAGCAACCCGAAGATGAGGGCCATCCCAACCCAAAGGGACCGCGGCAGTGGTTGGGGAGTGTCAGCCATGGAACGAGGAGGCGACGGCGGCGGGAAATCTATTCAAAGCTCGCGGTACTGCCACTCTTGGAGTTCATCCATTTATCAAAATCAGCCTGGGTTTCAACGGTAACATAGCCGCCGGTCATCGACGCATGGCCGGGACCGCACAGTTGCGCGCAATTAATCTGGTACCTCCCGATTTTTGTCGGTTTGAACCAGACCGGAATGCGCAGGCCGGGAATGGCATCCTGGCAGACACGCATCGCGATGATTTTCAAAGAATGAATCACGTCCTTGGAACTAAGATAAATGATGACTGGCTTGTTCAACACCACATGGATATCGTTAAGTGTTTGAATATCGTCTTTGCCGTTCGCATCGGTGGGATCAACCCCGAAAACATTGTCGGAGGCGACAAACTTCATGTCCTGTCGGCCAAAAATTCCGTCGGGTCCGGCGTAGCGGGCATTCCAAGCATACTGTTGCGCCACCACCTGAATGACGATGGATTGACTTGCCGGCGGGAATTTATCCACCGCCTTCGCCCACAATGGCACGGCGATGAACACCAGCAGCACCGCTTCAACCCCGGCCACGGCCAGCTCGATGTAGCTCGAGGCGTGGTTGCGGACACCGACATAATCGGCCTTCGGATTGCGCGTACTGCTAAACCGGTAAAGCGCATAGAAGAAGTAAATGATCCAGCCGATGAACAGCGCGATCATCAACCAGTGGACGTAGATGATGAGGTTATCGACGTCCTGGCCGTTTTCAGAGGCCAGCGGTGGCAGGCCAAGGATGTATTTACCGAACCATTCTTTCATACTTTAGCTTCAGACATATTTTGTTCCGCCGCCGCCCTGGCCTGCGCGGTTTCCCTGCGAATAAGGAAAATGAAAAAGCCGGCAAAGCTGACCAGCACGGTCACCACCACTCCCATCAGCGTGAAGATTCCCCAATTCATGGCATTGGCCAGCGGTGAATCGGAGCGGCCGTAGCACGCGGCACAAGCGAACAGCGGCGACGGCGCGAACACCGCCAGCGCGGTGGCCACAAAAATTATTTTGTAAAATCTGCGCAATGATTTCATAGGTAGCTAATCTTCTTCAGTTTCTTCAGAAAATAAAACCCGTAAAAAATGACGGCGATCGCAGCGAGGATTCCTGCAATCCCGAGCAGCGGATGGCCACCCAGAAAAGCCCAGGCAGCGAAGCCGAACGACAGTGTCGTCAGCAGCGTCACAAAAATCAAATGGAAGGCTTTGAGTGACATTTCAGTGCATTTGAGTACCGGACGGAAAATCCTGCATCGCGTAGAGCGTCAGTCCCAGCAATCCTGCAAAAAAGAACACAGTGAAGCTGAGCAGCGTATAAATTAATTTTTTTTCGGAGAGCAAATGCATGAGAAAGCCGGCGACGAGAAAGGCATTGACGCATGCCACCGCCAGGATCAAGGTCACCTTGATCGCCCAGGTATAACTTTGCGGCAGGTAGGAGATGTATATCATCAGCGACACGGCGCAAAGCACGCCAATGAAAATATAAATGCAGCGCCGAAGATAACTTTTAAAATCAACCGGATGGGAATC
This sequence comes from Verrucomicrobiota bacterium, assembly GCA_050008355.1. Taxonomy (GTDB): domain Bacteria; phylum Verrucomicrobiota; class Verrucomicrobiia; order Limisphaerales; family UBA11358; genus UBA11358. The sequence goes on along the minus strand of JBEKMT010000137.1, from coordinate 3,374 downwards.
ACTCATAAAATTGTCAGGTCAGGTTAAATATAAGACGGGGAACAGGAAAATCCAGACCAAGTCCACGAAATGCCAGAACAATCCAGAAACTTCAATTCGGTTCGTAAAACGCTCGCGATCAGTCTTCCACATCTTGCTGCCCGGGCCCCAAAGATAGCCGATCACCAAGGTGCCGCCCAGAATATGCAACGCGTGCAGGCCGGTCAGCGTGAAATAAATCGCCAGGAATGTGTTATGCCAAGGACCGTAATTTTCCATGGAGGAAATTTGATCACGTGAAATTTTGATTTCATCGCGCGGAATGTTCTTCTGCGCGCGCAGGTCGTACAAATCCTTTTCGTCGGCGACATAGCGGCCTTCAATCGTTACGGAGTCAGAATCGCTTTCGATCAGGTGACCGTCAGCGATGCGACCGTCTTTGAGCTTGATTTCGTAGTGAATCCACTTGTCATGGTATTCATACATTTTTACTCCCAGGAAGCAAAGCGCCAGTGCGATGGTACAGCCATGGAAAAACTTGAACTTGCCGAATTCACCGACCTTGCACGACACCCAGGCGAGCAGCGTGGTGATGGCCGAGAGAGCCAGAAGAATGGTGTTCAAAGTGCCGAAGCGGACATCCAACCAGCCATGCGGCCACATGCCTTCATCGGCGCCAACGCGCAGCAGAACGTAGGCGGAGAAAAGTCCACCGAACAGCATGACTTCGGAGGCGAGAAACAGCCAGATGCCGACTTTGGCGTTATAAATGCCGGTATCCGGCCTTGGTTGTACTGTATAAGGGATTTCCATGAAATATTCTCAGTGCGCGGTGATGACAACTTTTGGCGCCGCCGGGCTTTCCGGTTCGTTTTGCGGCGTGAAATCGGTGGCATGGCCAGGAGCGCTGTATTCGTAAGGCCCGCGGTAGACATGCGGCACGTGTGCAAAATTGCCATGCGGCGGCGGCGTGGGTGTCTGCCATTCAAGCGTGGTCGAATTCCACGGATTATCGCCAACCTTTTCGCCGTGTTTCAAGCTCCAGAATAGATTGATGATGAAAGGAATCTGCGCAATGCCAAGGGCAATGGCCGCCCAAAGAATCCATACATGCAGGGACATGATATTTTCACTCAATCCGCCGATGACTTCCGCACCCGCGCGGCTGTTGACCGCGGCGGAATAATTCGCGCCGCCGTCCGACATGCGGCGCAGCATGCCGGCCATGCCCTGCGCGAACATCGGCATAAACACCAGGTTCATGAAAATCAGCGAGCACCAGAAATGCACCCGGCCCCAAAACTCATTCATCCGTCGTCCGGTCATTTTCGGATACCAATAGTACAGACCGGCGAAGAGCCCGAAGATTGTCCCGGGTGCGACAACATAGTGAAAGTGAGCGATGATGTAATAGGTATCGTGCAGGTGAACGTCGCTGAGGTTAAAACCCAGCGGCAAGCCGGTCAAACCGCCAATGCCAAACATTGGCAAAAACGCGAGCGCGAACAACATCGGGGTGTTGAAGCGGATTGAACCGCCCCAAAGCGACATGAAAAGACAGGTCAGAATGATCACGGACGGAATGGAGATGATCATCGTCGTCGCCTGGAAGAACGTCGAGATTTTCGTGCCCATGCCGGTCATGTACATGTGGTGCGCCCAGACGATAAACGAAAGGAAACCGATGGTGAGCACGGCATACACCAGTGATTTATAACCCCAGATCGGCTTGCGCGTATTGTTCGCGATGATTTCGCAAACAACACCCATCGCCGGCAAAATCAACACGTACACCTCGGGATGGCCCAGGAACCAGAACAAATGCTGCCAGAGCAGCGGACTGCCGCCGCCGCTGATGTGGGCCAGATTGCCGCCTACCGCCAGACCGGTTGGCAGGAAGAAGCTGGTGTGGGCAACGTTGTCCATCAGTTGCATGATGCTCGCGGCTTCCAGCGGCGGGAAAGCGAGGAGGAGCAGGAACGCCGTTACAAACTGTGCCCAGACGAAAAACGGCAAGCGCATCCAGGTCATGCCCGGGGCCCGCAGTTGAATAATGGTGGCGATGAAATTGACCGCGCCCAGCAACGACGAAGTAATGAGCAGCACCATGCCGAGGATCCAGAAAAGCTGGCCGTGCGTGGGGATGGAGGTCGCCAGCGGCGAATACGAGGTCCATCCGGCCTGGGCCGCACCGCCGGGAATAAAGAAACTCACGAACATCACCAGGCCTCCCAAAAAGTACGCATGATAACTCGCCATGTTCACGCGCGGAAAGGCCATATCCGGGGCACCGATCATCAGGGGCACCACATAATTGCCAAAGGCTGCGAAGGCCAGCGGCACGATTCCCAGGAACACCATGATCGTTCCGTGCATCGCCCCAAAGGAATTGTAAAGGTCAGGTGAAATCACTCCACCCGCCGCGACCTGACCAAGGACCTTTTCCAAAACCGGCCCGATGAAAGGCACGGGCTTGAGCGGATGAGCGATCTGCCAGCGCATTAAAATCATCAGGAAAAACCCGAACAGCATAAAGCATAACGCCGAAAAACCATATTGGATGCCGATGACTTTGTGGTCGCTGGAGAAAATAAACTTCTGCCAGAAGTTCGGTTGGTGATGTTCGTGATGACCGTGGTCGTCATGCCCCCCCTGGTCGTGGTGCGTGTCCGGTTCGCGGTACGGCGGAAATTGTTGAACACTTGCTTCCATAAATTTATTTCACCTTGTCCAAAACCAAAGCTGCCAGCAGCAGCGGCAGATAAATGATTGAAGCCAGAAATAATTGCCGCGCCCGGGCGTGGGTCAATTGTCGCGAAAATTGTATGGCATAGTACAAAAAACCCGCGCCCAAAACAAGGGCGGTCCCGAGATAAAATTTCCCACTGATGTGCCAAGCAAACGGGAACAGACTCGCCAGCAGCAAGGCCAGCGTATTGCCGACGGATTGATGCGCGGTTCGGCTGCCGTCAGCGTCCACATTCGGCAACATGACAAAACCAGCCTTGGCGTATTCGTCTCGATACATCCAAGCAATCGCAAAAAAATGGGGCAATTGCCAGAACGCCAGAATTGCGAACAATGCCCAACCCTCGCCGCTAAGCTCATTGCGTGCCGCCGTCCAGCCCATCAAAGGCGGCAAAGCGCCGGGAACAGCACCGACCAGGGTATTGATCCAAGTCACCCGCTTGAGCGGTGTATAAATGAAAATGTAACTGACCAACGTAACCGCACCCAGAACGCTGGTGAGCAGGTTCACCGCCAGAGCCAGGTAAACCAACCCAGCCACCGAAGTGATGCCACCGAAAAGCATCACCGTCGTGGGCTGGAGACGTCCAGAGGGCAATGGCCGGTTTTGTGTACGGCGCATTTTGGCGTCGTATTCGCGTTCCAAC
>JBEKMT010000136.1:0-14795 GCA_050008355.1 Verrucomicrobiota bacterium | reverse complement strand
GGCGTTGTATGAGCACAGCGTGTTCACACAGGGAGCGATTTGGAACATCGATTCGTTTGACCAATGGGGCGTTGAACTCGGCAAAGTGCTGGCACAACGCATCATTCCAGAATTGGAAAGTATAACGGAATTTGAAAACAAGCATGATAGTTCCACGAACAACTTAATTAGTCACTATCACAAGATGAAAGAAACGGCATGAACGCGAAGAGCCGGAAGGAACAACAACGACGGAAAATCGAAATCCAGTGCGGTTTTTTGGCGGCGCTGGACCAAAGCGGTGGAAGCACGCCCAAGGCACTTGCGGCCTATGGCATCAAAGACGGAGCCTGGTCAAACGAGGAGGAAATGTTCGAGTTGGTTCACCAGATGCGAGCACGAATCATCACCAGTCCCTGCTTTAACGGCGACCGAATTCTGGGCGCAATTCTGTTCGAGGGCACGATGGATCGGGAAATCGCGGGAAAGCCCACGGCGGATTATCTTTGGAACGAGCTGCGCGTGGTCCCGTTTTTGAAGGTGGACATGGGTCTCACGGGAGAACGTGACGGCGTTCATTTGATGAAACCTATTCCGGGTTTGCCAGTGCTGCTCGAGAGAGCCAATGGGAAAGGCATGTTCGGAACCAAGATGCGCTCGGTGATCAACCGGGCGAACTCGTCCGGCATCAAAGCCGTCGTCCAACAGCAGTTCGAGGTGGCGGAACAGATTCTCGCTGCCGGTCTTATGCCGATCATTGAGCCGGAGGTGGATATTCATTGCCCGGAAAAGGCCGAGGCCGAAGCGCTCCTCAAGAGCGCTATCAAGGAGAAACTCAACACACTGTCCGCCAAACAAGTGGTCATGCTGAAGCTCACGTTGCCGGAGCAAGACAACTTTTACGCCGAGTTTGTCAGGCATCCGAGGGTTCTGAGAGTGGTCGCCCTGTCGGGAGGCTATTTACTGACGGAAGCGAACAATCGCCTGGGCAGGAATCACGGTATTGTGGCGAGTTTTTCGCGGGCCCTGGTGGAGGGATTGTTCGCGCAGCAATCCGATGCGGAGTTCGACGCTCAACTGGATACGTCCATGGAGAGCATTTACGAGGCGTCCATTACTTAAACAAGGGAAAAAATTTCAGCCACCTTCAAATTAACAAAAAGAAAGGATTAAAGTATGCAACTCGGAATGATTGGTCTGGGCAGGATGGGAGCGAACATGGTGCGGCGTTTGATCAAGCATGGTCATTCCTGCGTGGTTTATGATCGTTCGCCGGAAGCCGTGAAACAATTGGCGAAAGAACAAGCGACCGGCGCAAAGTCAACCGCCGAATTTGTGGGGAAACTGGCCGCACCACGCGCCATCTGGCTCATGGTCCCGGCGGCGGTGGTGGACCAGACCATAGGGGAGTTGGTGCCGCACCTGGCGCCGGGTGACATCCTGATTGACGGCGGCAATTCTTACTATGTGGATGACATCCGCCGCGCCAAGGAACTTGCGGCAAAGGGCATCCATTACGTTGACGTCGGAACCAGCGGGGGCGTATGGGGATTAGAGCGCGGTTATTGCATGATGATTGGCGGCGAAGCGGACGTGGTGCAACGGCTTGATTCCATCTTCGCCACGCTTGCGCCAGGCATGGGAAACATCCCGCGCACAACCGGACGTGGCAAGCTCGGGGGCACGTCAGAGCAAGGCTATCTGCGATGCGGAGTGAACGGGGCCGGACATTTCGTGAAGATGGTTCACAATGGAATCGAGTATGGAATCATGGCGGCGTATGCGGAGGGCTTGGGTATTCTGCGCGATGCCAACATCGGGAAGCAATCAAGGGAGAATGATGCCGAAACCACTCCTCTGCGCGAGCCACAACATTATCAATTTGAACTTAACCTCGCCGACATCTCCGAGGTTTGGCGGCGCGGCAGCGTCATTGCGTCATGGTTGCTCGACCTGACGGCGAATGCATTGGTCGAAGATCCGAACCTGACAAATTTTGCCGGTCGTGTGTCAGATTCAGGAGAGGGCCGCTGGACCATCAAAGCGGCCATCGACGAGGGGGTTCCCGTGCCAGTGTTAACCGCGGCGCTCTATGAACGCTTCACCTCACGCGGCGAAGCGGATTATCAAGACAAGATACTTTCGGCGATGCGTTTCGGATTTGGCGGACATCTGGAAAAATCTTCAAAGTAACGAACAGTCATGAACCCAAATCAATCTGACACTTTGGTTTTTTTCGGTGCCACCGGCGATCTGGCTTACAAAAAGATCTTTCCGGCACTGCAAGCAATGGTGAAGCGTGGCAACCTCAACGTGCCGGTTATCGGTGTGGCCAAGGCCGGCTGGAACCTTGAGCAACTTAAAGCGCGGGTCAAGGACAGCCTGGAAAAGCACGGTGGAATAGATCCGGCGGCGTTCGAGCAATTGAGCCGTCTGCTGCACTACGTGGACGGCGATTACAACGATGTAGCGACGTTTCAGGAACTCCGCCGGGAATTGCGACAGGCCCAGCGTCCGGCATATTATCTGGCAATTCCGCCGGCAGCATTTGCCATCGTTGTCGAACAACTTTCAAAGACCGGTTGCACACAGAACGCCCGCATGATCATTGAAAAGCCGTTCGGACGGGACCTCGCTTCGGCGCAGGAATTGGACGGCATCCTGCTCAATACTTTCCACGAGAAGTCCATTTTCCGGATTGACCATTATCTCGGCAAGTCACCGGTGCATAACATGCTGTTTTTCCGTTTCGGCAACGCCATGCTGGAACCATTCTGGAACCGGCACCATATCGAGAGCATCCAGATCACCATGGCGGAAGACTTCGGGGTGCAGGGCCGAGGCGCGTTCTATGAGCAGGTCGGCACCATTCGAGATGTGATCCAGAACCACCTGTTTCAAGTGCTGGCAAACCTGGCGATGGAGCCGCCGATCCGCACCGACAGCGAATCCATTCGCGACGAAAAAGTAAAGGTTTTGAAAGCGATTCCGCCACTAGACGTGAAAAATGTGGTGCGTGGCCAGTTCAAGGGTTATCGGGCAGAGCCAGGCGTGTCGCCGAATTCGAACGTGGAGACTTTCGCCGCGTTGAAATTGGAAGTGGATTCCTGGCGTTGGCGCGGGGTGCCATTCTACATCCGCGCGGGGAAAAACCTGCCAGTCACCTGCACGGAGTTGCAGGCGAAATTGCGTAATCCACCGACAATGTATAACCAATATGAGCTAAAATCCAATTATTTCCGCTTCCGGATCAGTCCGAATGTTGTCGCGGCATTCGGGTTAAACACCGTCGCACCTGAAGATGAATCCGTTAGCCGCCTGGTTGAACTAAGAGTGGATCGTACAACCAGTCCGAAGGAAATGGAGGCTTACGAGCGCGTGCTGACTGATGCGATGGTGGGCGACGCCACGCTGTTTGCGCGAGAAGATTATGTCGAAGAAGCATGGCGAATTGTAGATCCGGTTCTCAAAGCAGGCACGCCAGTTCATGAATACGAGCCAAAAACGTGGGGACCAGAGGAATCGCAATATATCAGTCCGCCAGGCGGATGGCAGAATCCGGTGCCGAATGGCCAGACAATAAAATGAAAACTCAAGTTATTGCCGATAGCAATGAGGTTGTAAAAACGGCGAGTGGAATTTGGCGAAATTCTGTCCTCTGGTTAACAACGTGAATCGCTTTAATCCATGCATATCGGCCCTGGTACGGATCCTGGCCAAGGCAGAAAGGATGGCAATCTTAACATCATCCACCCGGGTGGGCGCCTCGAAAGCCAGGAGGCGGCGCGGGATTTGGTCAAAACACTTTGCGTCGCCGCATTCAGCCGGGAGTTGGGCGATTGGCGCCGTTGGCGAAAAGTCAGCATGCTAGAAAACTTGCAGGGATAAGACCCATTTAACTTTTATGGAAGATACACTTTTTTGGAGCCGCCTCCAGTTTGCGTTTACCATAACTTATCATTATCTGTTTCCCCAGCTCACGATGGGGCTAGCCTGGATCATCGTCTATTTTAAATGGAGGCATCTACGCACCGGCGCAGAGCATTACGGAAATGCCGCACGCTTCTGGGCGCGCATTTTCGGCATCAACTTTGCGGTTGGTGTCGTCACCGGCATACCCATGGAATTTCAATTCGGCACCAACTGGGCCGGGTTTACCAAATTTTCCGGCAATGTCATCGGACAAACACTTGCCATGGAGGGCATGTTCGCCTTTTTCCTGGAAAGCGCCATGATTGGAGCAGTGGTTTGGGGTGAGAAGCGATTGGGTCCACGCAATCATTTTCTTGCGACGGTCGGGGTGGCGTTGGGCAGTTGGTTGTCCGGTTATTTCATACTGGTTACGAATGCGTTTATGCAGCATCCGGTTGGTTACTCCATGGGAGCCGACGGCACGTTGCGTCTCGAAAACTTTGGCGAATCTCTGCTCAATCCCTGGGCGCTGGTCATGTACATGCATAACCAATGCGCAGCGGTTGTCACCGGCTCATTCGTCGTGGCAGCCGTAGGTGCACTTTATACCCTGCGGGGCAAACAATTGGAACAGGCTTCACTTTTTTTGAGAACCGGGGTCGTGGTCGGTCTGGCTTCCTGTTTTCTGGTAGCGTTTCCCACGGGGGATCGACAGGCGAAAATGGTGGCGAAGCATCAACCGGTGACGCTGGCGGCCATGGAAGGACGTTTTCACAGCGGCACCAACGCCGAACTTAACATCATCGGGCAGCCCGATGAGAAAGATCAGCGAATCGACAACGCCATTTATATGCCGGACGCGCTAAGCATCCTTGCTTTCGGCCATGTGAATTCCGCGGTCCAGGGGTTGGACGATTTTCCCGAAGACGAATGGCCCACGAACGTTGAATTGCTTTATTACACCTTCCACGTGATGGCCGGTCTGGGAACATTGTTTATTATGTTGATGGGCTTAGCCTGTCTGCAGCTGTGGCGCGGACGGCTAGAGAAATCGCAAGGTCTGCTGTGGGCATTGATGCTAGCCTTTCCTTTCCCCTACATCGCCACGACCGCGGGGTGGATGACCACGGAATTAGGCCGACAACCGTGGCTCGTCTTCAAGCTGTTTCGCACCAGCCAGGGATTCAGTGACGTGGTCAACGGCGGGAATGTCTTGTTCACGGTGATTGGCTTTACCGGCCTTTATTTCGTGCTTGGAGTTCTTTACTTGTTCATGGTCGGCCGTGAAATAGCACACGGTCCGATTAGGATAACCTCCGCCAACAATTTGGAGGTGTCACATGAATGAAATCTGGTATGCAATATTGTCCCTCATGCTCATTATGTTTGTGGTGCTTGAAGGTTTTGATATAGGGGCCGGCATGTTGCAGTATGTCGTCGGCAAAACCGATGCGGAACGTCGCACAGTCATTGCCGCGATCGGGCCCCTGTGGTCCTGGCATGAAGTCTGGCTTGTGGGTTTTGGCGGAACACTTATGCTGGCCTTCCCGACAATTCTCGCGGCTTCGTTCGCGGGATGTTATCTGGCATTGTTCCTGTTACTGTGGTCTTTGGTTCTGCGCGGCATTGCCATCGAATTGAGCGGGCATATAGCGGATTCGCTTTGGCGGTCGGCATGGCACTTCATCTTTGTGGGTTCCAATCTTCTTCTGGCCGTTCTCATAGGTACAGCGTTGGGTAATCTGATACGCGGCTTTCCGCTGGGCCCGGACGGCAAATTTGCACTTTCGTTTTTCTCCAACTTCAGTCCGCATGGAAATGTCGGGATCCTGGATTGGTATACGGTGTCAGCCGGCGTATTTATAGTGGCAACTTTCGCAGCCCACGGAGCGAATGGGCTAGCGCACAAAACCGAAGGGTTAATTCACGAGCGAAGTCTCCGAATTGCCAGATTCCTTTGGGTAATGGTGTTAATTCTACTAGTTGTCGTGACTTATGAGTCCTGGCTGGTACGCCCGGACCTCTTTACGGGGATGATTCAACATGCGTTCAGTTGGTTCGGGCTGATCGGTGTCTTCACGGGAATAATCGCCATCTTCGTCGGTCTGCATGGTGATCGCGGATTATGTGCCACTCTCGGATCGAGCATGTTTATTGCCGGATTGATGATCGCTGGTGCGGCCGGAGTTTTTCCGGTCATGCTGCAATCAACACTTGCACCGGAGAATTCTTTAACGGCTTTTAAAAGTGCCGCCGAGGATCATGGGCTGGCGGTGGCAATCATTTGGTGGCCGATGGCACTCCTTCTTGCGGTTGGCTATCTCCTGTTCACATACAGGCACTACAGTGGCAAAGTCAAGCCGGCGGAGGATAACCAGAATCCTTATTAATTTCGATTTGATGGTAATCCAATGCAAAAGGCGGGCGTTTTGCCTGTCAATAGAAGAGCAAATGTCTAAAACAGAAGGCAAAGCCCATGGATTTTTCCAAAATGGAACAACTGGCGATCGACACCCCTGGCACACTTTCGAACGAGGAGGTGCAAGCGGCGAAGTCCGGCCAGCCTGGCACATCTGTGGCGCCTTCACCACTGGATTTGGCCATGTGCTGCCAGCGACAGCACAACGTCAGTCTTTTCGGTGGTCGGGAATTTCAGTCAAACATCCGGTGCCGACGAAGAGACAGCCCGTGGAGCATAGAATGCTGGTGTGGCAGCGATGCCGTGCCAGCAAGATATCTACTTCAAGTAAAAGATCGGGCTTAACACTACAAATTAAACTTCTGAAAAATCCGCAAGTTAAAAGGGAAATCGCAGATATTAGCCATGAAATCCAAGGTTGTATTTAGAATTTACACGATCGTTAATTATCTCGTAGAGCACAGGATAACATCCGCATCATCAAAGTTTCTCATGCTGTTATTTTGTGTGCTAACCGCGAATCGCGGTGATGCACAAGACTTTCTATCCATCGGCACACGCGGCGGCACATCGTTGAACATGAATGGCCGCAGTTTCCAGCAGGCAGAAATGTTCGCAGACCTGAACGTTCCCATCACTTGGAAATTCTGCTCCGACTGGCGGCTCCAGCCTCGTTTCGACATTTCCGGAGGCTGGCTTGGGGGGGAGCATACGGATGCCTTTGTGGCCACTTTCGGACCGGAAATCGAGCTGAGGAAAGGACGATTCCCGATTACTCTAGAAGGTGGTTCCAGTCCCACTGTTTTGACCAAAGACCGTTTTGGCGGGGAGAATTTTGGCGATCACGTCCAATTCACAAGCCATATCGGGTTAAATTGGTACTTAACCGAACATTTCAGCCTCGGCTATCGATTCCAACATATGTCTAATGCGGGCCTGGGCAATCCCAATCCTGGTTTGAATATGAATGTGTTTTCGTTCACATATCACTTTTGAAGGCTGGTGGTACGCGGGATAACTCTCGCTTGCATATATGCATCGTGACGAAGTCCGCACCAGCGCGCTTAATCCCTGCTTGGCCGATCGTCGAAAAAAGACCAACGCAGCCGATTATGCGAATGAGCTCACTTCGTTCGTAAAGAGACATCAATGCCGGGCGGAGGAGATTATCGGGTTGCGGTCGCCGAATGGAGGTACAGGCCGACAGAGATGCGAAGGAACAAATGAGTGCAACCAGAGTCGATGAAGATACGGTCAGGCGCCGGGTAAAAGGCACACGCAGCGCAGTACCTCCGCCAGTAATATTGACGATTGGTCATTCAACGCGGACACTTGAAGAATTCATCGGTCTCCTCAAAATCCATGGGGCGACTTGCGTGGCAGATGTGCGAACGGTGGCCCGCTCGCGACATAACCCGCAGTTTAATAAAGACTCACTGCCCGGAGAATTGAAGAGGATTGGCTTGGGCTATATTCACCTACCGGGCCTTGGGGGCCTGCGGCATGCGCAGCCGGATTCGCCCAACGCAGGCTGGCGCAATGTTTCCTTTCGAGGTTATGCGGATTATATGCAGACGCGCGAATTTTTGCTGGGCCTAGAGGGATTGATTAAGTCAGCGAAACAAGATCGGATTGTTTTAATGTGTGCTGAGGCGGTGCCGTGGCGCTGCCATCGCTCGCTCATCGCGGATGCGCTTCTGGTTCGAGGAATTCGAACAGAAGACATCTTGAGCGCGACTCGACGCACGGTTCACACGCTCACGTCCTTTGCGGAAACCAGCGGCACGAGAATCACCTACCCAGCCAGGGACTCCTCGTCGCATTCCGAAGAAGCAGCCAGCTAAAGGTTCCTCCCATCGCCGCAAGTTGTGGTGAAGCGCAGCAACTTTCGAACCCACTAATCGGCTCTAATATGGTTCACCTGTAAATACCCGTTTGGCCTGGGCCAGATCGGACATCGTCGCACGTGTGCTCGCGGGCCATCGACTATTGATTAGTGCTCGCGGAAATGTTGGTGTTTACAACCGCCATATCATTCGTATTGGGCAGATTGTTGGTTTGAACGATCAAGCTGTTGGTACCGCTCAAGCTTGAGTTCGTGGCTGACGCATCCCCGGAGGCGCCCGGGCTGCTTTGGTTGCATCCCACCAGCGTCATGGCGGCGAATAGAGAAACTGCGGACATCAGGATAATTGATTTCATAAGCTATGTTCTTGTGTTGGTTTGTCCAGAGGTAAATTGGGTTCCTCGAAACATTAGTTAGATCATAATACGCCATGCCCTCGTTCTCCGATATGGGGTGAAACCCTATCGTGGCTTATGGCAGCTAGCGGATCGTAGAGCAGTTCCAGTGAACGATAAGCTTTTTCTTCTCGCAGCCATCATGAACATCACTTCGATGGAATAGAGCATTACGTTGGAAGAATTTAGGCATTGTCACCCAGCCAATCAGAGACCCGACGAGAAGATTGCAAAGGTCAAAAACGGAAATTTTGCTCGCATGGTGGCTTGGCCATTCCTGATCCTCTTTGGGTGGCGGAAAGCTGGCCAGCCCAAAGAGAAATGTTCATCAAGTGTCCGTTAAACCACAGAACTTGCCCGATCCTCACGTTCTTCCTCTTTCTTCTTATCGGAGCATTTGGTGTCCTGTCCCGAGCCGCAATCGGCTGCCTTCTTACCCGAAACTTCGCGGCCCATGCGTATGTCTGTGGTATTTTTGGTTTTATCTGCACATTTATCGTCTTGTAATGTTTTCATCTTATTTATTGTTTTGGTCGATATTCATTGTTCACCGAGCTTCGAACATAGCACCCCGTTCTATAGTTACCATGGGGTGAAAACCCCATGGTAACTGTGACTGTAAAGTATTAAAAGTTGTCCTATATCAGCTGTTCAATGTCTTTTGGCGCATTGGTGTTGCTCGGTCAAAATCTAGACACCAAGACGGATTCTCTTCAGCTCTATCAAGCCGACCAATACCAAACGGCGTTGGAGCATAACCGATGTTTAGGGGAACGCGCCATTCCGCCTCCCGGCCTCGAACAGAAATGGCAACTTACCAACGAGCAAAGGGCGGAACTGAAGCCAATTGAGCGTGCTTTCGCCAACACCAGCGGGCAATACCAGACCGCCAATCAACCCCGGATTGATGCTGGTCCAGAGGCGATTCGTCAGGCGCGCGTATCGAAAGATGCCTCTCAAATTCAGGCCGCGCGCACAGTTGCAACAAGTCCGGTCTGGTCTTCAACCATACTGTTATTCGGCCGTCAAATAAATCGAACCGGTGTTGACGGTGGATCAAATCACCATTTTGGAAGATCCGCAAATTGGATGGCGCGAAAATCAGGGCGAGGAACTGAATGACCCGTCAGCAATGAATTGAGACAATCGCAATTCATGAATACTGAACCGGCAAGGATATAATTTTGAGCTTAAGAGTATTAGAGTGTCTAACGAACTGAAGGCCATAGCGGTTCATTCTTTCCGCATATGCTTATCCTTATAATCTTTCCAAAGAATCCCCAGCACAAGCCACGCGCTGCCGCCGGTCGCAATCAGAAAGCAAATCATGGCGATGCCAGGGTAGCCAAGAATCTGGAATGAGGAGTTGATCCGCATCATCAATGCCGCCCCGACAATCAGTGCGGCGAGAATAATGCCGGTGGTGACACGATTCGCGATTTTTTCGAAACCGTTGAGCAGATGACGCGCGTCAGGAGTTTTGACATTGATCTCCAAATCTGAATTTCCGACGACATCCAGGATCCTGTTAACGCGCGTGGGCAAGCCGCCCACAAAATCCTTCATTTCAAGAAAAGATCCGAACAAGTGTCCTGGCGAAGCACCTTTGCGCATGCGGGTGGTCATGATTTTGGCGATATTCCGGCGCACGGAAGCACTGGGATTGAAAGTCGGACACAAAATCTTCCCGATTTCCTCCAATTGCAAAAGGGTTTTTCCAAGCAGGGTCAATTCGCTCGGGACGTATAGCCCGGTTTGGGCAGCAGTTCTGGCGACTTCCATCAAGGCTTTGCCCATGTCCTGATGATTCAAAGTCTGACCGCGCTGTTCGCAAACAAATTGCGACGCCTTTATGGTAAATTCAGCATCGTCAAAATCATCGGCCTTTTCGCTGATGCGCAAGATTATCTTTACCGTCTCATCGCCATTGCCTTCGCTGATGGCGAGCAGCAAGCGCAGTAAATTTTCCTGCATAATGGTACTCAACCTCCCGGTCATGCCCAAATCCAACAAGGCGATGCGACGGTCGTCCGTGAGGAAAATATTGCCCGGGTGCGGGTCCGCATGGAAAAAGCCGTCAACCAGCACTTGTTTGAGATATGCCTTGAAGAATTCCTCGGCCAAGGCAATACCGTCGACATCCAGCAGAGCGATGGGACTCAAGGCGGTGATTTTTGAGCCGCTGACATAATCCATCGTAAGTACGCTCCGCGAACTAAAATCAGGCACTGGCAGCGGAACGAGCAAATGCGAAAACTCTTTCAAATTATGGGCGAGCCTGGTCAAGTTGGACGCTTCGTGTTGATAATCCAGTTCCTGCAAGATGGAGCTTTTGAATTCTGCAAGGATTTTCCCGAAGCGATAACGCTTTCCGATTTGCGTGTGTTCGTCGAAAAACCCCGCGATTTCTTCCAGCACTTCAAAATCTTCGGCAATTTGTTTGCGGATTTCCGGGCGTTGCACTTTCACGACCACTGGCCGGCCGTCGCGCAAGGCTGCGCGATGCACCTGGCCCAGGGACGCGGCAGCCAGATGCTTCTCTTCAAAATAGGAAAAGGCTTTTGAAATGCGAATGCCCAATTCGCTGGAGATGATTTCTTCGACCTGTTCGTAGGGGAACGGTTTGACCTTGTCCTGCAAACGGGCGAGAGCCTTCAAATAAGGTTCCGGCAACAGGTCGGGCCGACTGGAGAGCAACTGCCCGAATTTAATGAAGGTCGGTCCCATTTTTTCCAAATCGTCCGCCAGTTCTTCCGGGGCGGGCTCGCCGGATTTGGGTGCCGCAAGCTCATTTTCCTTGTCCTCGAAATCCGTGGCAAATTCCTTCGCCAGATCCGATGTGCCATATTTCCAGAGGAGCAGCGCAATGTCCTTGTAGCGTTTCAGATGATGTGGTTTCAGTGATAATCTCATCGGTTCAAAGACCTCATTTTCTTTATTCCCACTGACAAATCCAATGGGGTCTTTTCCTGATTGTCATTCGAATTAATGAAGTCCCTTGCAAAGCTAGAATTACGCCCACGCGCCGGCGATGACGGGTAATGTAAACCGGTAGCAGCGACTATCCCGGCGGCGAATGACTTGCCGGGATTGTTGACAGCTGCGAAAGTGGCGAAACTTCTGAACTGCACGAAGGAGGATGCCAGGCTACTCGTCACGGCGCAGAATTCTTTGCACCGATTCCAGCAACTCATCGTCGGAAAACGGCGTTACTAATGCAACATCAGGTTTCAACCAGGGCTTGCGTGCAAAGATGAAGACGGGCAAGGAACCTGTGGCCATGATGACTGGTATGGTCATGCGTGCGGAGCGGAGCTTCTCGATCATCTCGACTCCCGTCATTCTGGGCATCGAATTATCGGTGATGACCAGGTCGAAATGCCGGTCCTGAAGCGCCTCCCAGCCATCGGCACCATCCGCCGCGTCTTCCACGTCGTAACCGGAATCAATCAATAAATTGACTTTGAGCCGACGAACGTCACTGGAATCGTCCACGACGAGAATGCGCTGCCGAGAACTTTTCTGGCGTTGCATGGGGTCAAAGGTTGATTCTTCAATGGTCATAAGTTCCTTGCTTTCACGAGCAACATGCCCGATATGCATGGGGACGGCTATGGGGTGTTAAACCCATGTCCAGTCCATTTACTGGCAGGACCACGCGCAAAAGCCCGGACACTGGTCCGGTGCAATCCACGGTACAAGCTTCAAGGCTGGTGGCGATGTGTCTTTTGGCGAATCAGCCGAAGGAGGTGCCAACGGTTCTTGTGCCAGCCCATTTGAAGAATCAGGCTGCAATCCTGCTGGATTTCGGCTTCGTTTCTGGATTAGTTACCGCAACGGGTCGGGACTGGGGCCTTGCTTATGCGCCAGAGGCCGATGACCGGCACCACCCGCCAAAACGCAAAAAATCCACGTCGGCAAGGCCACGTTATTTTTGGAAACGTGTCAGCAAAGAACACAAACTGGAGTGGCGCACGGTGGACAAGGGCCATATCAAAACGTAAACTCGCCCCGCTGCCATGACCAACATGCGCGCCTGAAGCAAGAAAGTTTAGCCTGAATACTCGTATACTCGTGCACAAAACGACCATTTGCCTCCTGGAATTTTTATTTCTGAGCCTGTGCCCTGCGATGCCGGCGCCAAACGATTTTAACGCCAATAGTGCGGCGGGGGCGGAAACCTTGCAGTTGGATTACACCCGGCACGGGCTATGGCATAATACCGGGTGGTGGAATGACGCCAATTGCATCGAAGCCCTGGAGACTGTGTCTGCCGCGGGGAATGGCCGGGCTTATCTGCCGGTGCTGGCCACGACGTTCAGGCTGAACTGTCAAAGCAATTTTCTGAACGAATACTATGATGACGAAGGCTGGTGGGCGCTGGCCTGGATTCATGCGTATGATCTCACGGGCAAGCCGCGTTACCTGCAGGCGGCCAAGTATATTTTCACCGACCTTACCCATGGCTGGACGGAGCGCTGTGACGGCGGTTTGGTCTGGCGCAAAACAAAGCACGCTTACAAAAACGCGATCCCCAACGAATTATTTTTGCTGACCGCGATCCGGCTGCACCAAAGAACACCGGGAGATCATGGTGAGGGAAGTTATCTGGATTGGGCCACGCGGGAATGGGAATGGTTCAAAAACAGCGGCATGATCAATCCCCAATACCTCATCAACGACGGTTTGGACCGGGATTGCGGGAACAACGGGCGGACGACCTGGACCTACAATCAAGGGGTGATTCTTGGGGGCCTGACCGATTTATACAAATGCACCGGCGACACGAATTATTTGAATGAAGCCACGAGGATTGCGGATGCCGCCATTGGAGTGTTGGTGGATGACCACGGCGTTCTAGACGAGCCTTGCAACAATTGCGGGGGCGGCGACCTGCCTCAGTTCAAAGGTATTTTCATCCGCTACCTAGCGTATCTTTACGACGAAACCTGCAATCCGGCGTATCGCGATTTTTTACTGACCAACGCGAGATCGGTCTGGGCGAATGACCGGGACACCAAGAATCACCTGGGTTTGGTGTGGAGCGGGCCATTCGATCTGGCGGATGACGCACGCCAGAGTTCTGCGCTGGTGGCCATTAGCGCGCTGGCCGAGCCGGCTACAAAAATCCTGCCGTTTGCGCGTGGCGCTGGCAGTGTGACTTTTGATCACGACGTTGGCTCCGCTGCTGGAACGCTGGCCTGGACTTGCAACGCCAGTAACGCCCCTGTCCCGGGCGTAATGCTATCGGGCGCCTGCGCTGGATTGTCGTCGGGAAATCACATTCTCCATTTTCGGATGCTGGTGGATTCGATCAACGACTCTGCCGACGATCTGGTGCGGCTGGAGATAAGAGCAGGTACGAGCGGAACCGTGCTTTCCAGTCGTTCGATTGCCTGGAATCTGTTCACCGCATCCAACGTGCCGACGGATTTTCTCCTTCCGTTCGGAACGGCAACAGCGAATCTGCCACTTTCGTTTGAGGTCTATTGGCACCATGCCACCAACACTCCAGGATTTACGTTAAACGATGTCACGATCGATGGAGCGTATAATTGGGTGGCGGCAAATCTCGCGCATGAAATCGGACGGCTTGACGGGCTAAACGGATGGGAAGCAGACCCGATACGCGATCGCAGTTCGGGGAATCTGGTCAAAGGGCCGGGCACCGGGGAACTTCCGGCCGGAGATTGTCACGCGCGCTTTGAATTGAAAGTTGATAATTTTGATCGGGACCAGGCAAAGGTCGCAACGCTCTCGGTTGTCGATGCCGAGACGGGCAAAATCGTGGCGTCACGCGGCGTAACCCGGGACCAGTTTCCAGATACACTTTATCACACATTCAGTTTGAATTTTCGAGCGGTAGCCGGGGAAGCTTATGATTTCCGGACGTATTGGTATTTCGCACCTGATGCGCCGCGTCTGACGCAGCGCAGTGTGGTGGTGCAGGCGAGTGACCGGTGATAAAAAGTTGTTATTTTGCTTCACATGAACGAGATTGGGGCACGCAAGCGGGTTCGTCATGAAGTCAGGCCGTTACGTCATTGTATTGATATTGAGTTTATCGCTGTATCCAGCGAAGTCTCAAACCACTCCGGTTTTCAACGCGCAGAATTTTCCCGGCACCTGGACCTTAGCGACCAATGCCGACGGCACAATTGATGCGAGGGAAACGGCGGTACACCGGCAAGGCACGTAGGCTTATTCGCGAATATTGCACCTCAAAGCGGTGGAGGTGCAGATT
>JBEKMT010000135.1:0-14805 GCA_050008355.1 Verrucomicrobiota bacterium | reverse complement strand
GGCCTATGATTAATTTATCATCATTAACCTCGAACCAATTGAAACGTGCGGCTGCGATCAAAGACCAGATTGAAGCACTGCATACAGAACTGGCCGGAATCACCGGTGAAGCAACCACTGCTCCCGCTACCAAAGCCGTTGCCAAGCCCGCGAAGAAAAAAATCAGCGCGGCCGGCATAGCTAAAATCAAAGCGGCCCAGAAGTTGCGCTGGGCAAAAATCAGGGCCGCCAAGGCGGGTGCCGCCAAGCCCGCCGTAAAGGTTGCTGCCAAGCCAGCCGCCAAAAAGTCTAAGATGAGTGCCGCTGCCCGGGCGAAGATCGCCGCCGCAGCCAGGAAGCGTTGGGCCGCCGTTAAAGCTGCGGGCAAGAAACGACTCTGAACCATTAATCCCGCCACTGATAAGTGCAGTCCATAATTGGGCTGCACTTTTTTGTTTCTTATTGATCTACATTTACTCGAATATCCACAGGTCTGTGAATAACTTTCAGACGCAAGAGGATGTGGCAGGGTATTCGAAGAAAGCAGCTGCGATGCACTCCTCTTTCGCCGGAGTGGCGGCGATTCATTGAAACGCACTGTGGATTCTACCACCGGCTGCGGGAATGGACCGCAGGAAACTGGAGGGAGACGTCCAAGTGTTCATGTCGGAAAAAGTGTTTGAAGGTTGCGGAGAATTAAGCCTCGCCGACGAGATAAGAGTCAGCCTCTCCGGCCAGGCATGTCTGCTCCTGTTACACCGTTCGTTCGTGATACAGATCATTATCCTTATCTAAAAACTGTCCTCGTATATCCGGGTACAGACGCCGCTCCCATCAGGCGATGCTTTGGTTCAGGGGTAATGGAGGAAGGCCAGCAGTTTCGCGCCGGCGAATACTGGCGGGAAGGCGCCGCGGCGCTGCCCTGGGACGTGGTGGGTAGCGAGACTCTGTCTCAAGATGAAGGGTACAATGTGGTTTGGCACGAATTTGCCCACCAACTTGAATTCGAGGATGGCCACGCCGACGGCGTGCCACTGCTCGGCCAGGGCGAATCCCTTCGCGTACGCAAGCACAGGTACACAACCTGGTCGCAGGTAATGCTCAAAGAATACGAACGACTTCGGGCCCAAATGCAGGTGGGTGAAGAGACAGACTTGCGCCGGTATGGAGCCACCAATCTCGCTGAATTTTTCGCCGTGGCAACGGAATGCCTTTTCGGCCAGCCGCAGGCGCTGCAGCACATGCATCCGGAACTCTACGAGGAAATGAAACGGTAGCATCGGCAAGACCCCGCCGGCTGGCTGCCGCCGGCGCAACCGGGCCAGTCAAAGCAGAAGGAAAATAATTACGGCAGGCCCTGACGGCTAGCGACCGTTAAGCATGCTAAAAAACAAGACTTCCCGGGCAAAGCTTTTTCCGGAGTCCGAGGCATGGATCATATTGAACAGGAATTTGTCATCGCCCGGCTGTTGAAATTTAAGCCGGTAAGAAGCGTTGGCTTCCTCGGCTCCCGGCCAAAAATCCCCGCGAATGGTTCCTTTGTCCGCCTGCCAGGGCCGGGTGGCGCCCACGAGTTTGCGAACCTTCAGAACGGCGTCATCGCCCTTGAAATGGAAAGCCTTGACGGGTCCATAAGCCATATACTTGGAGGTTCCCATCCACACGGCAGGCTTGTCGCCGATGGCAGGGAAATAAAACTCCCGCCACTTTTCTTCGGGTAGATTATCGGGACCAGCCAGGGTGCATTCCGCCACCACAGTCAATCCCAATGTCTTGAGTCGGTCTTCGACCGGTTGATTCAGGTTTCGCCAGAAAGTGTCCGGCTTGATGATGACCAGTGTATCCTTTTCCTTTGGATCCGACATAACTTATTGGAGCATTCAGTCAGCAAATATGATCGAATTGAACCATGTTAACTCGACCCGGTTTCTCTGAACCGCCCCAAACTGTGCCAAGGCGACAAAAACGGCAAGCGCGAAATGAGCGAGGAGAACCAGTTTTCAGGACTGAAAATGGAGCCAGTTGTCGGGGTCGAACCGACGACCTACGGTTTACAAAACCGTTGCTCTACCACTGAGCTAAACTGGCAAACTACAGGTAAAGTCTGCATTTCATGGTGCTCTAATAAGCCGCAATCTACCAGCGGCTGCGTCCCAACGGGCGCTGATCTTTGCATGATTGAGGATCAATGGCAATCTCATTCGTCATCGACTGACCACCAATGTGCTTTCCCCAATGTGCTTTCCCCAATGGGTGAGACGCAATGGATGAGTCTGCCAAAATCTGTCTTCCGGATTTGCCGGCCGCCGGAGCCTTGGTTTCCACGGAAACAAAACACCAGCAGCCGTTTTGAGCGTAAAGATACCGCCGGAAATCAACTGGAATATCTCCCAACCAAAGACGCAATGTTTTGCTTCCAAAGGTGATGCAGGTCAATATCATGCAGAACAAATGAAGTGTCATTTCATTTACATTGGCTTGGTGTTCGTCCTGTTATTGCAGCCAGCCAATAACGAGGCGCAACCGGTGACCCAAATTGCCGCCGGTAGCCAGAGCCTGTTTCTGAAAAGTGATGGCAGTCTATGGGCCATGGGTAATAACTCTTCGGGTGAATTGGGTGACGGCACGACCAATAACGCCGATCTACCCGAATTGATTGTGTCCAACGGCGTCACGGCAATTGCGGCTGGAATCTCGCACAGTCTGTTTCTTAAGCGCGACGGCAGCCTGTGGGCCATGGGCAAGAATGCCAATGGCCAGTTGGGCGATGGCACCACAAATAATTCGGACCGGCCGGAATTGATTATATCCAACGGCGTTATGGCAATTGCCGCCGGAGCCGCTCACAGTCTTTTAATCAAAACTAACGGAAGTTTGTGGGCCATGGGCGATAACCTTACCGGTGAACTGGGTGACGGCACATATTTAAGCACCAACCGACCCGAGCAGATATTGGGCGGCAATGTTTCGGCCATTGCTGCCGCGGGAAGTTTCAGCCTATTCATCAAAACGGATGGAAGCCTCTGGGGCATGGGCGATAACTATTATGGCAATTTGGGTGACGGCACGTTTAACAGTACCAATCGCCCCGAACAGATTGAGGCCAGCAACGTCGTTGCTATTGCCGCCGGCGGCGAAATTGGTTTCAGCCTCTTTCTCAAAACCAGTGGCAGCCTCTGGGCCATGGGAGTCGACAGTTCGGGCCAGTTAGGCGATGGCCAACCAATCTTTGGCCTTAGTATCGCTCAAACCAACTTGCCCGAGCAGATCGTGGCCAGCAATGTCACGACCATCAGTGCCGGGTTTGACAATAGCATGTTTGTCAAGAATGACGGCAGCCTCTGGGTCATGGGCGATAACGATTTTGGGCAATTGGGTGAGGGATTTATCGCCTATCCAACTAATCTGCCGGTGGAACTGGTTCCAAGCGGAGTAACCAAGATTGCTGCCGGGGTCGCCTATAACTTGTTTCTGAGGAACGAGGGCAGTCTTTGGGGCATGGGCGACAATTTTTATGGCGAGTTGGGTGACGGTGTTTTCAGCAACGACGGAGTTGATACCGGTCTTCCTGCTGCCCCTCCGCTGCAGATATTGGGCCCTTACAACCAAATTTCCGGCCAGCTCTTAAATGGAACCAATATGCAGTTGTCCTTTGAAGGCATCGCCGGCGCAAATTATGCACTGGATCGTTCCTCTGATTTGTCGCCGGCCAACTGGGTACCGCAGGCCACCAATTCAGCCAATGCAATCGGAGTGCTAATATTTAGCAATCCCCCTAACGCGGTCGCGAACAATTTCTGGCGCATTCGCTCCGTGCCATAGCGAACTTTGAAAGTCGCTCGACTCAAATTCGCAATTTCACGACCGGATTCCAGGTAGGGGCAATCGTACGGAACCAAGGGCTTGCTTCCGGTTAATTGGTTGCCAAACGATATTGAAGAAGCGCGTCCCGGACTGAAGAGTTCCAGACGATCCAGAACGCGCTTCGGTAATGGCCAGCCAACTCCGACCCGCCAGCCAAATTCTCTCAATAGCCAGTTCGAGGCTGCGAAACCGCGACCGCATTCTTTCCTTCTTGCACCGGCGCGATATGGTTAACCACGTTGACTCCATCAATTTCATCGAAGGTAAAGATTAGCTTGTCGTCCGGTTTCAAGTCGCTTAACCGCGCGTCGGATCTGCCGTCAGCGACGATCACACAATTCTCGCCAATATTGAATTTTTTCTCGTCGAACAGCGATTTGGCTTTCACGGTGCGCTCATCCAAGTCTATCGCCGTCAGCGAGCCCGTGAATTTCTCGCTGGTCTGGGATATCAGCTGCACGGTCGGCAGACCGGTCGGTGTCTCGTATACCAGCGCGACATAATTGCCGGGCTGGAGGTCGTTCAACGCGCCGGATCGGTCGTCGCGCAGCATGACCTTGCAGTCGGCGGCGAACTTGAATTGTTTGTCCATGCCGAGACCATCCTCGTGCACGGTCACCAGCCGCGTGGCGGGATCAATGCTTTTCACCCGGCCTTCGAAACGCATCGGTTCTTGCTCAATACGGTCAGCCACCAACACACCGTCCAGGTCCTGATACGAGACGGTCACTTTCTGGCCGGGGTGCAAGCCAGCCGCGTTGCCGTTGGTGTCCTCCAGAAATGAGTAAATGCAAGCCGAGCCAAGATTAAATTTTTTCCCGAACAAAAAACCCTTGGTTTCGAGCGTGTTTTCTCTGTGGTCAACGGATGTCACCGTGCCGGTATAATTTTTCTCCGGGCCGGCGCCGGCCGCAGTAACATCGGCGGACGCATTAACGGCCGCCGCAGTCAAGATGGAAGCGCAAACAACCATCCGGGATTTTGTCTTGCTTGTATTCATAACTTTCCTTTCCTTTCCTTGTTTAAGTTGGATCAAAACCGATAGCGAAAGCCCGCTGGTGTGACTCGACCGCCTAACGGCAGGGAGGGAGCAAAATGAATGCCCAAGGTGAACGGGGAGAGTACAAAAGCCTGCGCGCCCGCTAAATGAAGAACTGGCCCGGTTGTTTTAATGCGTGGCCATTCACCGCCCGATCTTAAAAGCAGCCGCCACAAACTGTTTCCAGCGTCGGTTTCCATATTTTCCTGGTTATCCCTCCCCGGGGATGTGACTTGGGGTCAAACACATCTCGTTAAGTCGCGTCACCGGGCGCTTCGCCGGCGCTTCTAGAAGATTTCGAATCGTGTCCAAAAGCTTCACAAATTCCAGCGGCTTCTCCATCAACACTCCCAGGCCCGATGCAAGGGCTGTGAAAAACCGGCCATGCTGCGAAGTAATAACGACGACGGGAAAGTCCGGGTCGGCCGTCTTGATTTGATTAAATACTTTCCGGCTATTCTCGTCCGGCACATTCAGGTCCAACAAGACAACGTCATACTTGGTGGCCGCCGCCGGGGAAGCCGCGCAGCAGTCTTCCGCCGCCAATAACCGCAGCAAAATATGTCGGATATCCGGATCATCATCGAGTAGCAAAACCCTCTGGTTCTCCGGCGAGGAGATTCTCCAAGTCTTCTTTGCCGCGGCGCTTGCGACCGGCAATGGTGTCCTGACTGTCGCGTTCATAAACCTAAATCCCAGTTCCAATGATTTGCTTCATTTTTTCCACCGGCACGGCTGTGATGACTGGCAATTCTGCTTGTCGTAAATGCACATAAGCGCAAAACATGCCAGCTGGCAAAAAGGGCTCCGTCCAGTGAAAAAGATGGCTTTTGCGGGACCTTTCGCGGGAAATCCGCAACGGTAGATAAAAACCTGCCCTCGTCCGGTAATTTTTTTATCATCCACAGCAGCCAGTAACGAGGAGGCAGCCCGGCCCCGACGCACGTTTTCCGACGGCTGGAGAGGGCCAGCGCGATCAGGAAATAGAAAATCAAAAATATACCGGGCAGGTTTAAATTATTGAGGTATAAAGTTGAAGGTGCCTTTATGAGAATCGTCGTCGTATCCAACCGCTTGCCATTCACAGTATCCTTCAAGGATGCAGTGCCGGAGTTCAAGCCCAGCGCAGGCGGATTGACCACCGGCCTGTCGAGTTATCTTGAGCAAAAAGTCTCCAGTGGCAACGAACGTCCCGATTACTTGTGGATGGGTTGGCCCGGCACCAGCGTTCCGCCGGAACATCAGGCGGCGGTGCGTGCCTACGGTGAACAGCAGTTCAGGTCCAGCCCGGTTTTTGTGCCGGAAGAAAGCATGGACCGTTTTTATCTTGGTTTCTGCAACAAGACCATCTGGCCGTTGTTTCATTATTTTCCAACGCTGACGCATTACGAAGAGGAGAACTGGCAGGAATATCAAAATGTAAACCGGGTTTTTGCCGAGGCGGTGGCGAATGCGCTTCGACCGGACGACGTGCTCTGGATTCACGATTACCATCTCATGTTGTTGCCCAAACTGATTCGGGAAAAATTTCCCGAAATCCCCATCGGGTTCTTTTTGCACATACCGTTTCCGTCCTTCGAAATTTTCCGGATGCTCCCGCGGACCTGGCGTGAAGGCATCATCGAAGGTTTGCTCGGCGCGAGCCTCATCGGTTTTCACACGCACGATTATGTGCGCGATTTTTTTACCTCGGCTTTGCGGACATGCGGTTACGAACACCAACTTGGCAGCCTCACCCTTCCCGATCACGTGGTAAAAGTGGAAACTTTTCCGATGGGTGTCGAATTTGAGAAATTCTCCGCGGCCGCGGCCGCGCAGGAAACAGAAGCGCAGGTGGGCCGCTTGCGCGAAAAATGTTTGGGTCAGAAGGTGATTTTCTCGGTGGACCGCCTGGATTACACGAAAGGCCTGATCTACCGGCTGCGTGGTTACGAATTGTTCCTGAAAAATAATCCACAGTGGCACGGAAAAGTGGTCTTCATCATTTCTGTCGCGCCGTCGCGGATCGGTGTGGATAGTTACCAGGCAATGAAACTGGAACTGGAGCAAACCGTCGGGCGCATCGTGGGCGACTTCGGAAACGTGCAGTGGACCCCACTCGTTTACCAGTTCCGTGTCCTGACCTTCGATGAAATCGTGCCGCTTTACCGACTGTGTGACGTGGCGCTGATCACGCCCTTGCGTGATGGCATGAACCTCGTGGCGAAGGAATACATCGCGTCGCGCCCCGACCAGGGCGGAGTTCTAATCTTGAGCGAGATGGCCGGCGCCGCGAAGGAAATGGGCGAAGCCCTGATTATCAATCCGTTCCACCGCGAGGATTTTGCCAGGACCATCGAACAGGCGCTGACCATGTCCGCCGAAGAACAGATACGGCGCAATCAATTCCTGCGCGAAAGATTGCGGCGGTATAATGTCAACCGCTGGGCGGATGATTTCGTTCAGACCCTTTTGTCCACGCAAAAGAACGAAGCGGCGCGCCGCGCCCGGCTGCTTACAGGCAAGGCGTATTCGAGCGTCATCCAACAATATCGTTTGGCCCCGCGCCGGGCGTTGTTGCTCGACTATGACGGCACCCTGGTGCCGTTTGCCTCCGAGCCAAGATTTGCGCAGCCGGACAGGGAACTTTTGGAATTGCTCGCCGTGCTAGGCTCTGATCCCGCCAACCGGGTGCTGATTGTCAGCGGGCGACAGCGAATTTCGTTGGAAGAGTGGTTCGACAAACTGCCGATCTCCCTGATCGCCGAACACGGCGTGTGGCTGCGGAACAAGAATTCCGATTGGCGTGTGCTGAAAAACATGACCGCAGAGTGGAAGGATCGCGTGCGGCCAATCCTTCAGCTCTATGTGGACCGCCTGCCGGGGGCGTTGCTGGAGGAAAAGGAATTTTCCCTCGCGTGGCATTATCGCCGGGCGGATTTGGATCAGGCGTCGCTGCGCGCCAAGGAATTGTTGGACGACCTCGCGGGTTACACCCGAAACATTGACGTGCAAGTGCTCGAAGGCAACAAAGTTATCGAGGTCCGCAACACCGGTGTCAACAAAGGCACGGCCTCCCTCGAATGGTTGGGGGCTCACGCGCCGGAATTCATTCTCGGCGTGGGTGACGATTGGACAGATGAAGACCTGTTCCGGGCATTGCCTCCGACGGCCATTTCTGTGCGGGTCGGGCTGGCCAACACCGCGGCAAGGTATTACTTGAGCGGTCCGGTAACCGTGCGCAGAATGCTGCGAGAAATGAGCGAAAGCTCCCGGGAAAAAATCAACGGCCAAAACTCAATGACCTGATACGATGTCAGCTCCACCAGGTGAAAAACGCCCCAGCCCTGCGCCTGAACCGTTCTGGTACAAAAGCGGGGTCATTTACGAATTGCACGTGCGTGCCTTCTACGACGCCAACGGCGACGGTACCGGCGATTTTCGCGGGCTGACGGAAAAACTGGATTATCTCCGAGACCTCGGCGTCACCGCTGTCTGGCTCCTGCCATTTTATCCCTCGCCGCTGAAGGACGACGGATACGATATCGCGGATTACTACGGGGTGCATCCGATGTACGGTACGCTGAATGATTTCAAGCTGTTCTTGCGCGAGGCTCACCATCGCGGTTTGCGCGTCATCACGGAACTGGTCCTGAACCACACCTCCGACCAGCATCCATGGTTTCAGCGAGCGCGCCGCGCGAAGCCCGGAAGCCGCTGGCGAAATTTTTATGTGTGGGGCGACGACCCGCAAAAATACAAAGATGCACCGATCATTTTCAATGGCGTGGAAGTCTCCAACTGGACGCTGGATCCGGTGGCTGGCACGTATTTCTGGCACCGCTTTTTCTCCCACCAGCCGGACTTGAATTTTGACAACCCCGAGGTCCGCGACGAAATGTTCAAGGTGGTGGATTTTTGGCTCAGCCTCGGCGTGGACGGATTGCGCCTGGATGCCGTTCCGTATCTCTACGAACGCGAAGGCACGACCTGTGAAAACCTGCCGGAGACGCATGCGTTCCTTAAATCCCTCCGCGCGCACGTGGATGAAAAATATGGCGACCGGATGCTGCTGGCCGAAGCCAACCTTTGGCCGGAGGAAGCGGTATCCTATTTCGGCCAGGGCCGGGGTGATGAGTGCCACATGGCATTTCATTTTCCGCTGATGCCGCGTTTGTTCATGGCCCTGCGCATGGAAGATCGCCTGCCCATCACGGAAATTCTCGAACAAACCCCGGTCATCCCCGAAACCAGCCAGTGGGCACTGTTTTTGCGCAACCACGACGAACTGACCCTGGCCATCGTCACTGATGAGGAACGCGATTACATGTACCGGATGTACGCACAGACGCATCAGGCGCGGCTCTATCTGGGCATCCGCCGCCGTCTCGCGCCGTTGCTGGGCAATGACCGGAAGAGCATCGAGCTGCTCAACGCCCTGCTCTTTTCCCTGCCCGGTACGCCGGTGCTTTATTACGGCGACGAAATCGGTTTGGGTGACAATATTTATCTCGGCGACCGCAATGGTGTCCGCACACCAATGCAATGGAGCTCCGACAAAAACGCCGGATTCTCCCGGGCCAATCCGCAGAGCCTCTACCTGCCAATCATCCTCGACCCGGCCTATCATTACGAGGCCGTGAACGTGGAGGAACAACTGGCCAATCCGCATTCGCTGCTCTGGTGGATGCGCCGGTTACTTGCCTTGCGTAAGCGCTGGCGCGCTCTTGGCGAGGGTAGGCGGGAATTTCTTCAACCGGAAAACCACAAGATTTTGAGCTATGTTTTACGCTTTGAACAGGAAACGTTGCTGGTCGTGGCGAACCTTTCGCGTTTTGCGCAACCGGTGGAGCTGGAACTCGCGGCCTTCAAGGGAATGATCCCGGTCGAATTATTTGGCCGGATGAAATTTCCAGCCATCACGGACGCGCCTTACCCGCTGACTCTCGGGCCACACAATTTTTACTGGTTTTCGCTCGAACCCAAGCCGCAGCCCCTGGCCGCTAGCCCCACATCTTCCGATCCTGCAAAACTGCCGGCATTGACCTTGAACAATGACTGGCGGGAAATATTCACAGGCAGACTGCGGGCAAAATTCGAAGCCCTCCTGCCGGATTACCTGAAGGCGCAGCCATGGTTTTTAAGCAAAGTCAAGACCATCAAGCTGGCCACGATCCGGGAATTTTTCGAGCTGCCGCTGCCGGATGGAAGCGCCGCTGTGCTGGTCTTCCTCCAGGTTGAATTTGTGGAAGCCAACCCGGAATTATATTTCTGGCCGCTGGCTTTCGCAGTTGGCAGCGAGGCGGCCCGGCTGCAAACAAATGGGATCATGGAATTGACTTGGCCGGATGGCCGGTTGCATGGCCTGGTTCATGATGCCCTGGCGAGTTCCACCTTCGCGCGGGCAGCCCTGGAATCGATCCAGCGCGGCGACCGCCTGAAAAACGGACCGAACGAAATCCACGCCACCCGCTCGGCTGAATTTTCGCCGACGTTCGGTGCCGAAACAGTCATTCACGGCACGTCCGATGGCAACGTGGTCGTTTTTTTCGGTGACAAAATTGCAGTCAAATTCTTCCGTCGCGTCGAGGCGGGAATCAATCCCGAATTGGAGGTTGGACGCTTTCTCACGGAAAAAAAATTTCCGAACTGCGCGCCCCTCCTCGCTGCCTGGCAGTATAACGGCACCGGCGAAATGTCCATGACGCTGGCGGTCGTGAAGGCGTTCATTCCCCAGTCGAAAAATGCGTGGGATTTCACACTGGATGATCTCAGCCGTTATTACGACCGCGTATTCGCTGACGTCGCGCAAGGTCATGCGCCCACTGCGATCCCTGACGATGTGGCTGATTATGTCGGCATTGCCCTTGAATCGGCCCGCCATCTAGGCGCACGCACGGCGGAACTCCATCTCACCCTCATTTCCGATCTGGAAGGCGACGAGTTCTCCGCTGAACCGATGACCCCGCAATATTTGCGCGGCCTGTTCCAATCCATGCGTTCCCTCGCCGTGCTCAATCTCCGGCAGCTGCGAAAGCAACTCAAACTGCTGCCGCCGGACCTTTCGCCCGTCGCCCAACGCGTTCTGGAATTGGAACCGGTCATCATTCAGCACTTTCAAAAATTTACCGCGATGCGGATCATGGCTAAACGCACGCGTGTACATGGTGATCTTCATCTTGGGCAAATGCTCTGGACCGGACGGGAATACATCTTCCTCGATTTTGAGGGGGATGCCACTGTTCCCATGAGTGAACGACGAATCAAACGGTCGCCGTTGCGGGACGTGGCGCGCTTGTTGCGGTCATTCCATCACGCGGCTTATGCGGGTCTTCGCCAACAAGTGGAATCCGGCATCATCGCGCCCGACAGCGTGCCGCGCTTCGAACCGTGGGTCAGGCATTGGAACCGGGCGTTCAGCCGAGCCTATCTGCAAAGTTATTGCCAGAGCCTCGGCCAATCGGGAATCCTGCCCGACGACCCCGAACAACTCCGCGTGATGTTGCTGGCTTATCTGCTCAACCAGGTCATGGACGAACTCGGCGACGAATTACGTGCACACTCCGACAACGTTCGCGCACCACTGCAGGCCATTATTCTGCTCACCGACGAGCACATGCTGCAACAAATCCAAAGTGCTTTGACCGGAAAAAGTCCCGCGTCTTGACTTTCTGGTTGATGGTGCTTTCGCGTAAATCCAATAAAACTCCTTGAATTTCGCGAGTTTTAGACGACATTGCCGTTATGAAACACATTGGCATCTTTGCCGCGCTTGCCCTTCTGGCGGTGGTCACCGGCTGCACAACTGGCAACCATAAAGTCACCGGCAGGTTGCGGCAACCGGTTGCCCCGGAAGCGGTGATGGTCTATTCGGCGATGCCTCCACACGCAGAAGTGATCGGGCTGGTTTCAGCCGATTCATTTGGTGGAACCACCTTGGACGACGCGAACGCGGATGCGCTGGAAAAGCTAAGATATGAAGCTGGCCGGCTCGGAGCCAACGGGCTCGTGTTGGGCAAATCAACCGACCAACCCTTGGCCGGTGCCAAACTGCAGGCCAAAGCCATTTACGTTTCGCCGTAAATAGAGATGAGACTGCCTGATCCAGACTTGGGAACGAAATTGTGTCAGGCCGTTTGAGCCACGTCGGGTCATGGTACTATCCTCAGACCGCTGGGTGGTTTCGGGGGCTTCACCACTTTCAAGATCGCCGGACTACTGGTCACGACGCCAAAGGCGTTGGAAACGGTGACGGAATAATTGCCGGCGAGGTTGGTGCTCACATCGGTCAGCTCCAAACTGGCCGTGTTCCCACCCGGCAGAGCTGCACCATCGAAAAACCACTGATATGCCAGCGGCGGTGCACCGTCGGCGGTCAGCGTTAAAATTGCCGAGTGACCGATCGACGCGGTTCGATCGCGCGGTTGCACAAGAATGGTGGGAGGCTCGGAGTCCGGAATTTGCACGATCAACGAAACCACGCTGGAAGTCGAAGCGCCCCGGCCCGCAGCATCCAGGGCGATCGCAGTCCAGTCGTTCGTACCGTTATTGGTGCTGGTCATGATCCAGTCGTAAGCAAAAGAGTTATTGATTAAATGCGTCACGGCCGCTTTTTCAATCTTGCCGTCATAGAAGTCCACCTCGCTGGCATTGGGGTTGGCGGTGGCTTGAATCGCGACAATCTGGGCATTGGAAAACACGACGCCGGAGAGCGGGGTGCTGACGGAAACCTGGGCCTCCACAATCAAGCCGGAGATGACATAGAGCAGAATGGCCGCAGATGCTTCGTTCATCCAGGGCGGCCGATCAAACGTGTTCGTGGACTTCATTGGGTCAAGGTTTTTGGTTACGCGGGTGATAGTTTCCAGCGCACCTTTTTTCATGGTCTCCCTCTGAGGGCACCATCCAGTTCATAAACCTTCTGAAATCCTAGGCCTTTCGGCAATTGAAGCAATCGTAATCCGTCCAAAAATTGGGAACCGGTCTGGCCGGGGAAATACTCGCTTTTCCCCATACATTCGCGTTTTATTGTCTGGCGGGCGCTTAATGATGTGTTTTCAGGAAGCCTGGGTATACTTTGTTTTCATCTCGACATGACTGCGTGGATCAAACGACTTGAATGTTGGTCGAAACCGTCCCTGATGGTGACCAGCCTGGGGCTGGTGGCGGCGGTCGGCACCGTGGATTATTTCACCGGCTTTATCATTTTCTTTTCAGCATTCTATCTGATTCCCGTGACGCTGGCCGCCTGGTTCGTCGGGCGTGCCTGGGGAAATTTCATTTCGTCATTAAGCGTGACTGTCTGGCTGGCGGGGGATTATGCCGCCGGCGCAAAATATTCCAGCCTGCTTGTTCCGGTCTGGAACGGAGTGATCGCCTTGACGGTTTATTTTGTGGTGGTGAAAACCCTCGTGAGCCTGCGAAAGCTGCGCAATGAATTGGAAGAAAGGGTGCGTCAGCGGACCACGGCGTTGACAAACGAAATGCTGGAACGGACGCGACTAGAAAAAGAACTCCTGGAAATTGGTGAACGCGGTCAACGGCAAATCGGCCATGATTTGCACGATGGCCTCGGCCAGCACCTGACCGCCACGGCCTTCGCCAGCCAGGTCCTGGCCGGCCAGCTGGAAAGCAAATCACTGCCCGAGGCGGCGGATGCCAAGCATCTGGTAAAAATGGTCGAGGAAGCCATCAGCCTTACCCGCACCTTTGCCCGCGGCCTGCAACCCGTGGAAATGGAAGCCGAAGGACTGACGGACGGATTTCAGGAATTGGCGCGAAACGTGAGTGAAAGGTTCAAAGTGTCTTGCGAATTTGAGTGCCGCGAATCCGTGCTGTTGCAAGACGCCGCCCGCAGCACCCATTTGTACCGGATCGCGCAGGAAGCCATTACCAATGCCATCAAACACGGCCGGGCCAAATTCATCAATGTGAGCCTGGAAAAAAACCGGGACGCAATCACGCTGACCATCACCGACGATGGGAGCGGTCTGCCGGAAAACGCCCGCCATGGCGAGGGTATGGGCTTGCGCATCATGGCTTATCGGGCGGGCATGATCGGGGCGACATTCAACATTGAGCGCATGCCCGATTCCGGAACCCGCGTCACCTGCAAACTGCCGCTCCTCAACTCAGCCGTTCCTGAAATTCATGGCGCAAAAAATTAGAATCCTCCTGGTCGATGATCATCCGCTCGTGCGCGAGTGGCTGACCAACCTGCTCAATCAGCAAGCTGATTTCCAGGTCTGCGGCGAGACCGGCAACGCGCCCGAGGCAATGCAATTGATTGGCGACACCCAACCCGATATCGCCATTGTGGACATTTCCCTGGCCAGCGGTTCAGGAATTGAGTTGATCAAGAGTATCAAGTCCAGCCATGCGCAGGTGGCGGTGATGGTGTTATCAATGCATGACGAATTGCTGTACGCCGAACGCGCACTGCGCGCGGGCGCGGGCGGCTACATCATGAAAAGCGAGGCGACACAAAAAGTAATCCAAGCCATCCGGGCAGTGCTCAGCGGGGAAATTTACGTCAGCCCCAGGGTAGCTTCGTTAATGGCGCAAAAATTTGTCGCCTCGAAATCAGGACGATCAAGTTTTTCCATCGAACAATTAAGCGATCGTGAACTCGAGGTCTTTCAACTGCTCGGCTGCGGGTACAGCACACGCCAGATCTCCGAGCATCTGCACGTCGGTTTCAAAACGGTTCAAGGTTATTCCGCCCGCATCAAGGAAAAACTCAACCTCGCCAACATCAATGAATTGATGCGCGAGGCCATTCGCTGGCAGGAAAACCAGAACAAATCCAATTTCTGAAGCCCAAATCTCAAGGTTATTCGCGGCGCTCCAAGAAATTTAGCATTAGGTCCTTGTAGGGTTTCGCCTCTCAAACATTCAAGACCACACCACGCAGACATTGCGCTGCGGTTTTCTTACCCTTCCTG
>JBEKMT010000134.1:0-14827 GCA_050008355.1 Verrucomicrobiota bacterium | reverse complement strand
TACTGCCGTTTAACAATACCTATCCCATTTCTAGCGGCGTTTCAAATGCCTGGTTCGGGGTTCGTGCTGCGTGTGTTGCGAACCACGTACCTTTCATCGACCCGAGTGGCGCCGGGACAAATGACGTTCCGGGGGCGAATCCTTGGAATCGCGGCCAATTCACGGGAAATGACGGGACGCATCCAACCTTGGCTGGCGATTCATTTTACGAGGCGGCAATGGATGGCTGGGTAACGACCAATGTCTTTCCGACGTACAACCCGGCAAATGTCCCAGACGCTGGCTCCGGCCTTTCTTTTACCAACGCTGTCGGCGCTAGATTTTCTATCATGGTCAACTCCGCAACCAATGGATTGATTTTCATCCCTCAATGAGCCGGGGGGTGTTGAATCGGGTTTGGGAGAAGTCGCAACCCAAGAGTTGTGGTATTTGCCTACTACAAATCAATCTTTGATTCAGGGAAATGCCAGAATTCTCCCAAGCGGCTTGAGCCGTCAAACTTCCGAGCCTCCCACTGGATCACCGGTTGTTTGAAACTGCTTAATGCTTGATGGCCTCAGGCGAGGCGTTTATTTGCGGCGGCTGGTTGAGCAATGCGGCCGGTCCAGATGGTGTGGCATTGGCACCACCCAACTGAAAGCGATGATTTGGAGGGAGTGCTTTTCGACATCCACAGTTATGGTCCTAGTGGCAAAGATGATCAAGAGCAGGCTCAACTTAATAGTACAAATCGGCGTTGGTGATCGAGTATGGGTTCATGGGGAATACTGTCTGGCTCAATTGCCCGTTATTTGGGGATCGGCTGATCTGGCGGCGCTGCCTGGTCTTCGGGGGGTCTGCTTTTGGTTCTGGTGGAGGCGATGTTAAAGGGTATCCCATTTGGCCACCGCCATGGACGGTACGGAAATATCTGGATTAAGCAACCCGCACGTGATTGAGACTACTACGGATTGGGTGGATTTTGAGGCCAGCTTGATCAGGAAGGCTTGGCAAATCAGCTCGCGCGGCATCGTCTCGGTCCGTCTATTTTCTGGGCAGAGAGCCTTCCTGTCGGTGCATTTGTCTCCAAAAACGGCTCGATCATCCTTATCCTCACGCGGGATTTTTTTATCAGCATGATTGAAGTTGCGTTATTCGCTCAAGTTATCTTGTGGCTGATCGTGCTTGGCTTGTTTCTGGCCAGCGGTCAGGCCTCGATTTATCACCCTGCAACCATGTATTTGGGGTTCCACGGCTTGGTTTTTGTAATTCGACCTGTTTTGGTTCATTATTTGGCATTTGATTCCATTTGGAATTATATCGGTTTTTGGCCGGATGAGGAAGACTTCATCCGTACTCTCGGCGTGAGTTCGGTGGGTCTAATTTCATTTGTGGGCGCCAGTCTTTTTTTCGGACGAACACAAGTCGTTTTCAAACCGGGTCCAGCACCATCATTTTCTTCGCAGCAGTACCGTGCTTTGATCTGGACAACCTTGATTTTGTTGCCCTACATGGTCGTCTCCATTGCCACAACGCAAGGCGGCTCGGAAGCTTCAGGTGAACGCGCAGCGAACGGAGTGTTTATCCAGACCCACTCTACCGGTTATCTCAATGACTCCCAATTTATGCTGGGACCGCTGCTTTGCTTCTGGCTTGTAGTCACGAGGTTTCACTGGCTGAACTTCCCCCCCATTTTGATGTATTTGGGCTATCGGATATGGATGGGATGGTCGCGGTGGACCATTGTTCTATTTTTCCTGATGGTTGTCTTTGCGTATTGCTGGCAGCAGCGCCGCTACTGGGTGCCATTACGGTTCATGGTCATTGCGGTTCCAGTGCTGATGATGTTCAATGTTCTGGGCCACAATCGTGATTTGTTGAGAGATTTTCTGACCGGCACGCAGTCTCAAGAAATCAACTATCAACGTCTGGGCATGTCAGACGAGGAAAAAAGAAACCTACGTTACGACACCCAAGATTTTGCTAATTTCGATTACTTGTGCTTTGTCGTGTCGGTATATGCTTCACATCCAGATGCAGACACTTATGGCTTGCAATATCTTCAACTGTTGACCGAACCCATCCCCCGTATTCTCTGGAAAGGGAAGCCCACCGGAGCGCCAATTCCTTCAAAGATTGACCTGCATGCATTTGGCAACTTCGTCGGCTTGACCGTAAGCCTTCCAGGCGATGGATGGATCAGTGGCGGCTGGATTGGAGTCATCATCACCATGGGAATTGCCGGTAGTATCGTGGGCCTGGCACATCGCCGGTTTTGGACGAAAAGTGGCGATCCAATTCGTCAGTTATTTTACCTCACTTTCCTTGCAATTTCGCCAAATTGGTTTCGGGACGGGGGCATTTCGGTGTTCAAATTCGTTCTATTTACCTGGGCGCCATTGCTAATCTGGCAGGGTATGATTTGGTGGCAGGGGGGAAGGACGGTGCAGGGGTATGCCGTTCAACTGCGATCCGGAGATCATCTTCACCTGATCCAACCCAAACCAGGTGGCCCGCCAGTCACTTGAGACATGGGAACCAATAAAACAGATCAAATCGAAAGGTCCCGATTTACCGTGGCTGCTTTCCTCCAATGTACGAATCTAGGCGGAATGGAGAAGGTCGCTTATACGCTTTTTGAGAAGCTCCAGTCGAGGGGATTCGCAGTGAAAATTGCCTCAGCTAGAGTTTGGGGACCGGGAAAACCACTGGTGCAACGAATAGATCCGGAGGCGCAGGCTTTTGATTACCGGGGGAAATTTGGCTGGCGCAGCTTTCCAGCGTTCAAAAAACACGCCAAATCTATCGGCCGGTCCGCGGAAAGGGTATGGGTTATCGGTACTTGCGTCAGCTGTCATTTGGCCGCGCGGTTGACTGGCAAGAAGGTGTTGCTCAGCCATCACTATCATCATTTTGAAAATAGGACTTCCCGCCTGCGATGGACCGCCTTCTATCTTGCTTTTGGGAGCGGTTTCGAGGCCATCACTTATCCAACTGAATTTACACGCAACGAGGCGGTTCGGATTGCCCCGTGGCTTAAGAAGAAAATGCACGTGGTGCGTAATGGATTCGATGTCCACTATTCGACTGAGGAAAAAAGGCTTTCAGACAGGCGGGCGGCTCGCGCTGAACTGCGGATGCCACCGGACGCATTTCTCATCGGCAACGGTGGCTGGTTGATCCCGCGCAAGCGGTTCGACATCTTTTTGAGAACGGCACAACAGGTGGCCCGGCAAATTCCCAATGCCCACTTTTACATTTGTGGGGGTGGTCCCGAGGAGAATAGGCTAAGAAAACTGGCGAGTGAATTGGGGATTGCGGACAGGGTACATTTCGAGGGCTGGATTCAGGACCTGTCCGTTTACTATCGTGCTTGGGACGCGCTACTGTTCAACTCGGACTTTGACACACTTCCTTGTTCGCCGATGGAAGCCGCCAGCCACGGTTGTATTTGCGTTGCTTCATGCGTATACGGAGGGATTTCGGAGTTTCTAAGAAATGATCAATCCGGTTTCCTGTACCCTCAGCACGACATTCGACAGCTTGCGGATGCGCTTGTGCGGTTGAGCCGAGATCCGGATCTGGCGCTGAGAATTCGCCGCGGTGCTGCCACGCTGCTGGAGAATGAATTCAATAACGAAAAGGCATTGAAATTTTATGAAAACCACTTCAAATACCATGCAGGCTGATTTTTCTTCCTGGGAAAAGAAGCTGCCGCGGCTGCCATTGGTTCAACGGGATGATTTCATCATCCAGACCTGCAATGGTCGCAAAGTCTTTCATTTGGGGGCAACGGATTCCCCCATGACACTTGATAAAGCCCAACGTGGTGAGTTGTTACATCAAAAACTGGCACCCCATTGTGCCAGCCTGGTCGGCTTTGATGTTGACCTTGCCGCCATCCAATTGCTGAGCCGTGACTTTGGGATCGACAACATAGTTGCCTGCGATCTGGACAAGGAAATTCCCACCGAACGGGGCAAGGCCGAGGTCCTTATCAATGGCGATATCGTTGAGCACGTCAATTCCCCAGGTAGCTTGCTTCAAGCGTGCAACCAATTACTTGAGCTGGGGGGCGTCATGGTGTTGAGCACCATCAATGCTTTGAGCGTCAAACAATCCGTAAGAGCCCTTATGGGGCGTGAGCCGGTGCATCCTGATCACGTCGCATATTACAGCTTTGCCAATCTGGGCGTGCTTGGAAGCCGGTTCGGGTTTCAAATGGTAGATTGCCGATTTTTTGCCTATCCCTGTGTTTCGGGAATTTCCAAAACAATTTTCAACTCGATTTATCGCTTCGCCCCTGCGGCTGCGGACGGAATCTGCGTAACCTATCGGAAGACTTCAAATTATTAGTCCCATGGCCAGAATACTCATCGTTTGGGGATTGTGGGGGCCATATCATTGCAAGCGCTTCGAACGTTTGCGCGAGTGTGCGCTCCAGGCTGGTCACACTGTGACCGGCCTGGCGCTATTTAAGTCAAGTTCGGTTAATCGCTGGCAATCCCCGCCACTGCCCAGCGGAGTGGTTGATGTGCGATTGGGCGAGGATGAGGCAAGATTTCCGCTTAAAAAAGTTGGGCGTTTTTTCACCCTGATGAGAGAACTTAAGCCGGATGTCGCCTTGCTGCCGTCTTATTGGCATTGGTCATTGATTTTGAATCTGGCCGCCAGATTCACTGGTGCCCGGGTGGTATTGATGAGTGACACACACGCGGGAACCGCACGCGCTCGTGGCTTGAAGTCTTTTCTCAAGGCCCGTTTGTTGCGCTCATTTAGTTCGGCCCTGGTAGCCGGGATTCCCCACCGCCGCTACTTTGCTTCCCTCGGATTGCCGGAAGAAAAAATCTTTACTGGTTATGATGCCGTGGACAATGATTATTTTACGATCAATGCTGCGTCCGTGCGGCGTCAGGCGATAGAATTCAGGAGGAAGTATGCTCTGCCGGAGCGCTATTTTCTTAGTCTGGGCCGGTTCGTCGCAAAAAAGAATCTACCCGTCTTGATCCGGGCTTACCGGAAGCTCCTGGATTCAAGCCAAGGTTGTCAGACCCATCTGGTAATGGTCGGCTCGGGCGAAGAAGAATCGAGGTTCAAGGCGTTGTGCCAGGAACTGCGATTGCCGGTGTATCAAAAGTCCTCGGCTGGAACTCAGGAGGCATCTTCAGGAAAGGGCGAGAGCGCGCCCGGCGTTCATTTCTACGGCTTCCGGCAAGTTGAAGAGAATCCGGTTTTTTATGCTTTGGCGGACGCGTTCGTTCTTCCGAGTTTGTGGGAGGAATGGGGATTGGTGGTAAATGAGGCCATGGCTTCCGGGTTGCCGGTGATTGTGAGTGAAACGGTCGGTTGCGCGGAAGATTTGTTGAAACCCGGCCGGCCGGCCGCTTTCGAAGAAATGAAACTTGGGGGATCTCTGGAAATGTTGAAGGGCATCCGCCAAAACGGGTTCGTGTTTGATCCTCGTTCGCACGAATCGCTGGCCAAGGCTTTATCAGCCCTGGCATCAAGTTCCGCGCTCCGGAATGTGATGGGTGCCAGCAGCCGGATGGTTGTCGAGAATTTTTCCTGCGATCAATTTGCCTGTAACGCGTTGCGGGCGGCCAGGGTGGCCATGGGTGAAAACCCCTTGAACCTGGTTGATCCAGCCGGTGCCGGAGAATTGATGAACCTGGATTCCAAGCTGTCTTCATGAAACATCTCCATTTCACCCAATCGCTCGAACCGCTTTACGGCGGGGGGCTGGGTTCGAGTGCGGTGGCGCTCCACCGGCAAATGCGCGCCGAAGGTTTGACCTCGGTCTTGTGCGCCACCCATGGCGGCAGGCCGCAAAAACTGGTCGAAGACAGCTTTGAATTCCCACGCATCAAGCCGGACTTCATTTATTTCTCGCCGGCGATGAAGCGCGAGGCCGCGCAGTTGGTGCAAGCCGCCGACGTCATCCACGGGCACGGACTTTACGTGAGCCCGAATTATATTTTTGGGCGCGAGAGCCGGCGACAGCGCAAGCCAATGGTTTATCACGTTCACGGAATGTTTGAACCTTATATTCTCAATCGGTCAAAATGGAAAAAACGACTGGTTCATTGGCTGTTTGAAAACGAAAATTTCCGTCACATCCGGCTCTGGCGCGCCTTGACGGCAAAAGAAGCGGACCAAATTCGAGCCTGTGGAATTAAACAACCCATTGTCGTTGCCCCCAATGGACTAGACCTCGCCGACTTTGCGAAACCACTGGACGCGGACATGCCGATCGAGACTGCATCGGGCCGGACTTTGGTTAGAACCAGACCGCGGCTGCTTTTCCTGGGAAGGATTCATCCCAAGAAAGGGCTCAGCCTGTTATTGACGTCGTGGGCGAGGCTCTCGTCGCTGACCAAAGACTGGGAACTCGTCATCGCCGGTCCTGACGAATTGGGTCATCTGGCGGAAGTGAGGCGGTTGGCGGAGTCGCTCGGTTTGCAGCATCAAATTGTTTTCACAGGGTCGGTCACAGGCCGGGCAAAAAGAAGCCTTTTGCACTCGTCGGACCTGTTTGTTTTGCCTTCTTATTCCGAGGGATTTTCCATGTGCCTTTTGGAGGCCATGGCTTGTCAATTGCCCGTGATCGCCACCCGCGCCTGCAACTTCCCGGAAATTTCGCGGAACCATGCCGGATGGGAATGTGACAGCGACGTGGATCCCCTGACTAACGCCTTGAAAACCGCCTTGGAAACGCACGAATCGGAACGCCGTGAGCGCGGCCAAAATGGACGGCGGCTCGTTGAAACCAGCTATGCCTGGCCGAAAATCAGCCGCGAACTGCAACAAGCTTGCGACGCGTATTGCTGAGGGCACCACCCGGGTCAACATTGATTCGGCTGATTCTGCTAATTCTGACTTTGGCTCGCCAACTCGAACCGGAAAGCACCCGAAAGATTTGCCTTACGATTATGAACACACCCAATTATTCCAAGGTTAAGCCTGCTGCGCGCGGCCGCCATTCGTCAAGCAACGCCCATGAGTTTGCTCTACGCAGTGCTGAGCGCAAGACGCGGGTTAGAAATGATTTGTTTGACGCCAGCAAAGGCATGGATCGCGGTCGCCCGAAGCCGGTGGAAGCGATTTGGTATTTATTGAAATGCCTTTTGTTTTTGACACCCTTGCCGGTTCCATCCGTGGTCAAGTGCACGATTCTCCGGTGGTTCGGCGCCAGTGTCGGCCGCGGAGTGGTGATCAAGCCACGCGTGAATATTCATTTTCCCTGGAAGCTGTCGCTGGGTGATCATACATGGATTGGCGAGGAAGTGTTCATCCTGAATGTTGAGCCGGTGACGGTTGGTGCGCATTGCTGCATTTCCCAGCGCGCGTTTGTTTGCACCGGCAACCACGATTATCGCGAGCCGGACATGGGATACCGCAACCGCCCGATTGTGATTGGAGAGGGCGCATGGATCGGGGCGCAATCATTTATCGCGCCGGGCGTCACTATTGGGAGTGAGGCCGTAATCAAGGTCGGCAGCATCGTAACACGAAACCAGCCCGCGCAAATGATCTGCGCGGGGAATCCCTGTTTCCCGGTCAAGCCGCGCTGGCAGGAAATGATTTTTGCCACCGGAGAAACGCAAGGAATGGAACCGGAATTTACAGAATGAAAAGTTGCTTTCTGAACAACGGTCTCAGTTCGTTTTGTCCGGTCAACTCCTCCTCCAATTCCGGAAGTTCAAATCTAACCCGGTAACTCTTTTACCTGTCATGAACACACCTGATCCTCCCGCCAACGGGGAGCTAGCTTATCGCCGCATCCTTGGCATCCGATTTTTTGTCGGTGACGCGCCGGAAGCCGTTGCAATCGGCGCGCGTGGCGGCCTGGTGGTAGTGCCGGCCGCGCCGGCGTTGATGGATCTGCGGCGAGACCGGGAATATCGCCGGGCACTGCTGGCGGCAGACCTGGCCATCACGGATAGCGGCTTTCTGGTTCTGCTGTGGAATCTGATGATGTGGGATCACATCCACCGGGTTTCTGGCCTGGAATACCTCAAATTGCTCCTGGAACGCCCGGAATTCCGCGAGCCGGGAACAAACTTGTGGGTTATGCCCTCTCACACTTCTATGGAACGCAATCTCAGCTGGCTGAAAACCCAGGGTTTTCCCGTGACGGCCGGGGATTGCTACGTCGCTCCCAAGTATGACCGGGCGGCCATTGCGGACGATGCTTTGGCAAAGATGATCGACGAACACAAGCCGCGCCATGTGGTCATCGGGCTGGGTGGCGGGGTGCAGGAGAAGCTGGGACTTTACCTGAAGGAACGTTGTGCGGCGAAACCGGCGATCCATTGCATTGGAGCGGCGATCGGTTTCCTGAGTGGCGACCAGGTGCGCATCCCTCATTGGGCGGACCAATGGGTTCTGGGCTGGTTCTTCCGTTGCGTGGCCAATCCCGGACGCTTTATACCCCGCTACGCGAAGGCGTTGCAACTGCCGGTGATATTGTGGCGTTATCGCGGACAAATTCCTGATTTACAAACTGAGACCTGAACCTTATCAATTACCACCCTAGCCTGCCATGTCTGACTACCCGCAAACCATCCTGCCGGCACGTTCTCCCGAACGGGCACAAAGCGTTCGCTTCCCGTGGGGTCTCCTGGTGAGCGGTGAAGGTTTGGCCTTGATCGCGCTGGGGGTTTGCTGGTTGCTGTTCTTCAACGAAATTCGCGGCGAATGGGAAATCAACCCGCAATATAGCTATGGCTATGTCGTACCTTTGCTGGGTGCCGCTTTGCTATGGCGCCGCTGGCCAGATCGCCCGGCGGCCATCTCCGGAGCCTCGCCGTTGATGACGGTCACGGTTATTGGCCTGTTGCTGCTGCAGTTGCCATCCACGTTGCTCTTTGAGGCGAACCCGGAATGGCGATTATTATATTGGTTTGATGGCTTTAAGGTCGTGGGTTTGAGTTTCGCGCTGCTTTACCGGTGGGGTGGCTGGCCCTGGATAAGGCATTTCGCATCGGCATTCTTATTCATGCTGATTGCCGTGCCCTGGCCCATGGAATGGGAACAAGGGGTGATTCAAGGTCTGATGCGGTTCGTGGCGGGATTGACCGTCGTGATCGCCAATTCGCTGAGCATACCGGCCATCCAGCACGGCAACCTGATTGAAGTGGGCGCCGGTTGGGTGGGGATCGACGAGGCGTGCAGCGGTGTCCGTTCACTCCAGTCGGCGCTGATGTTGTCGTTATTTCTAGGCGAGATGTATCGGTTCTCCGCGCTCCGGCGAATAATGTTGCTGTGCTGTTCACTCGTGTTTGTGCTGCTCGCCAACCTGACGCGGACGACGTTGCTCGTTTGGACTGCGGCCAATCACGGGTTGCATCAAATGGAGACCTGGCACGACACCGTCGGCAACGTGATCATGTTGATTGTCCTGCCTTCTCTCATGGGCATGGCGTTTCTCATGAGACCCAAAACGCCGGAGATCACTGCGCAGCCCGACCGACCGCAGGATTTCTTTCAGCAAATGCCGCGCTGGGTTGGACTTTCCGTGCTGGGTTGGCTGCTGATTGTACAACTGACAACCGAGGCGTGGTATCGCTATCACGAGGCCAGCCTGATTCCCAACACGCCTTGGTCGTTAGCGTGGCCGGTTCAAGATGATCATTTCCATAAGACCTCCATTTCGGATACCTCGCTCGCCATCTTGCGCTGTTCTGACAGTCAGGCGGCTGCCTGGCAGGATGAGGAGGGCAATGAATGGAGCGCATTTCTGCTCCGCTGGAACCCGGGAAAAAATTCTGAGCAACTGGCCAAGGGACACCGGCCGGATATTTGTTTTCCGGCGACCGGCGCCCAGCTGGTGGAGGATTTCGGTCGCGTGAATACGGATGCGAACGGCGTGACGATGACCTTCCGCCACCAGAGCTTTGCCAGTGGTTCGAAATTGCTTCATGTATTTTATTGCTTGTGGTCAGACCGTGTTTCCACTCATGAGGACATCGCAAGAAATGAAAGTCCGCAAGCCGGCCGCCTCCGGGCAGCCATGGAAGGAAAGCGTAACCTGGGCCAGCAGGTTTTGGAGATCGTCATTCAGGGTCCAGACTCCGACGAAGAGGCGCTCAGTCTCTTCAAGCAGCAATTACCGCATTTAATCAAGCGGGGTTAACGGGGCGTTCTCAGTGCACGCCAAACACGCGAGCCAGCAGCAGCAGGCAACCGGCAAAAAACATGGCCCCCAGGAAAATGCAAACCGGTAACGTCAGCACCCAGGCGAGCAAAAGATTGCGCAAGGTTTTCATTTGCAAACCGGATTTGTTGGCATACATCGCTCCGGCCACGCCGGAAGAAAGCACATGGGTGGTGCTGACGGGCAGCCCGTAGACGGTGGCCAGCTCGATGGTGATCATGGCGACCATTTCCGCAGAAGCGCCTTGCGCATAAGTCAGGTGACTCTTTCCGATCTTCTCGCCCACCGTCACCACAATCCGTTTCCAACCAATCATCGTGCCGAGTCCCAGGGCGATGGCCACCGCAAACTTCACCCAGACGGGAATATATTCCGTGGTCTGATCCAGCGACGTTTTGTACTTCATTAAACTCCCGGCTTCACTGGCGGAAAGTTTATGGTTCTTGTTTAGCTTACTGATGGTTTCGGTCGTCAGGTAAATCGCCGTGCGCAATTCGCCTCGCTGAGCTTCCGGCAATTCGTTCAAGGAATTGTGGTTGGTGAGGGAGCTTCCAATCTCTTCATTCTTCTCGGACAATGCCGGGAAGACATCGTCCGAAAAACTTCCCCCCGTCTTGGTATAATCCCCGAGCACTTTCGCGGCCGCATTTTTTTCCATTGGAATGCCATGAGTATGCCGGGCGATGATGTCGCCGGCGCTTTGCGACATTGTGGTCAATTGGCTGATGGATGTGGAGCTCGTGGACAGATCGAGCGCGTAAATTCCGGGGACAATTCCGACGAGAATGAGCATCATCAATCCCATGCCTTTTTGACCGTCGTTGGAACCGTGCGCATAGCTTACTCCGGTGCAAGTCAGGCACAGGATGCCGCGGATCCACAGAGGCGGGGCTTTTCCGGGGGCAGGCTGCGCATAAAGTTCCGGCTTGCGCACCAATGCCTTGAGCAGCAGGAAAAGGAGGGCCGTGCAGACGAAACCGACGACGGGTGAAACCAGCAACGCC
The DNA here is from genome assembly GCA_050008355.1 of Verrucomicrobiota bacterium. Classification (GTDB taxonomy): domain Bacteria; phylum Verrucomicrobiota; class Verrucomicrobiia; order Limisphaerales; family UBA11358; genus UBA11358. Next base: position 3,688 of record JBEKMT010000134.1, on the reverse strand, counting down.
ATGCCCACATCCTTCGCTTTCATCCAATTAATGCCACCCATGAAACTGCCCGAATGCATGAGTGAATTCATCAAGCCGACGCCCATGATCGAACCGATCAAGGTATGCGAGCTGGAGGCCGGTAATCCGAAGTACCAGGTACCGAGGTTCCAGACAATGGCCGAGATCAACAGTGAAAAGACCATCGCAAACCCTGCCGCTGAGGCGACGTTCGTGACCAGTTCAACCGGCAGCAGACTGATGATTCCGAAGGCGACCGCCCCGTTCGAAACCAGCACGCCGATCAAGTTCCAGATGCCCGACCAGATCACCGCCACCCAGGGCGGCAGGCTGTTGGTATAAATGACAGTGGCCACCGCATTGGCCGTATCGTGGAAGCCGTTGACAAATTCAAATGTCAGCGCCAGCCCTAGTGCAAGAATCAGGTACAATACGTGAACCGCATCCAGCGAGCCAAAAAGGTGTTCCATGACCTTTATTAAACGGAATCATCCAATGGCTGGCCATGATGCAATTGTAAAAATCCTGTGACAAAGCATCCGGAAAGACAACGTGAAGAAGCAGCCCGGTCAGCGGACAGCGCGAATTTCCAGCCGGATATGGTTCTGCTCGCGAAACGCCATGAAGTTGAACCAGCCCTGGCCGGGAACCTGATGATGGCAGGAAACAAAACCGGCAGATTGAAATTCCCTGTATTCGTCTTTCGAGGCGATCTGACGGAGCAGTTTATCCGGGTCACCCGGCTCAATCGGTGGTCCGGAAACTTGAAACAGGGTACGCTTCACTTCCACCACCGGTTTCTCGCCGGCATGCAGATGAATGGCGTCTGCGCGTTCGGCCACCAGAATCTCCAGCAATGCTGACAAGGTATAGAACATGCAACCAAGGCTGATCCAGAGACTATACCAATGGGGTATTGGCGTCTACCAGATCAGCCAATTTCCCTCAACCATTCCTCCGTTGCAAAACGTCATGCCCGCAGTCCACCCGGTTCATGGACTTCAATGCGGTTGCCAAACGGATCACGAACAAAGAAACGCTTCCATGGTGCCGGTCGTCCATCTTCGGTTTCGATTCCGGCCGCCTTCAGTTTCGTCCTCAATCCATCCACATCGGAGTCCTCCAGGCCGAAGTGGCGATACGCATCCGCGCCGAGTCGCCCTTCTTCCACCGAAATATGGATGTCCCGTCCGCCGACATCGAACCAGACGCCGCCACGACTGCGAATCGCCACTGGTTTGGGAATCTCATGCAGTCCCAGGCATCCGGTATAAAAGGCCCGGGCGAGATCTTCGCCGCCTTTCGGCATGGTGACATTGATGTGGGAAAGCTGCATGCAGGGTGATGATGCCGAATCCCGGCAAATTTCGCAACCGGGGGGACTACAACCGCGGCTTAATAACCGGAATCGAATTTTGCCGCGATCTTTTGATTGAAGCCTTGGTCGTGAACTGGCAACTTTGCGGCATGCATAAATTATTTTCGATGACGCTTGCGGTCGTCTTTTTTGCCGGGCTGGGGCTGGCGGTGGCCGAGGACGCCAATATCAACACCCTCACCGATGCCGAGAAGGCCGCCGGTTGGATACTGCTATTTGACGGCAAGGATTTCGCCGGCTGGCATAATTTCAAAGAGGAGGGCATCCGCCCGGGCTGGCAGGTGAAAGACGGAGAGCTGGTTTGTGTGGATCCCCACCAGGCGGGTGACATTGTGACTGATGGCAAGTTCGATTGGTTCGAGCTGCAACTGGATTACAACATCGCCGTTGCCGGCAACAGCGGCATCATGTTTCACGTGACGAACGATGGCGACCGGATTTGGGCCACAGGCCCGGAATTTCAACTGGAAGACAATGTCGCGGCCGAAGACCCAATCCGCTGTGGCTGGCTCTACGCTTTGTATCGGCCCCCGATTGATCCCGCCACCGGCAAGACGCTGGATGCCACCAAGCCGGTTGGCCAGTGGAACCATGTCCGCCTCCTCATCAGCCCGGATAAATGTGTCCACGAAATCAATGGCGTGAAATATTTTGAATACGTCCTGGGCAGCGACGATTTCAAGGCGCGGGTGGCCAGGAGCAAATTTGCATCGATGCCTTATTTTGCCAAATCCGACAGCGGTTTCATCGGGCTGCAAGGCGACCACGGTTCGGTCGCGTTCCGCAATATCAAGATCCGCCCGATTCCTGCCAAGACGCAGTGACGAAGTCCGGGTTGAACCGGCTTTACCTCAGTATTCACGCTGAGATCATTACATTTGCCGGTCGCAAGCTCCGGCCTCCCTCCCGGCTGAGAGAACGAAATTTTTGACGCTCGCTGCAAGCTTCGTCGGTGGTTGTTTCAAGATTGTCTCAATTTTGACTTAGAACGGTAACAACCCGTCGTCAGAATTTAACAAGGCATGAAGCAACATCTCATATTGCAAGAGCTGACGTTGCAACCTTCCGCCGAAGAGCTTCCCGTTTTCAACGGCTGGCTCGTGGCGAGGGTTGCGGAAGGGCTCGGGTATTGGTTGCAACATTACGTGCCCCCGTCCCAACTCATCGTCGGCGACGGTTTTGTGGCCGCCAGCGACACTCAAGGCCGTATCCGCGCGAGCCAGCTTGACCCGCTCAAATTGCAGTTCTTCACAGTGCAACCGCAACACCTTGATGGCGTGCTCACGGTCGCCGAATGGCATCGCATCGAAATCAACCATGGCCGGGCCGCGACACCGGTTTTATTTTTCAAGAGCACTGATTCCATCGGGCAAAAATTCACACGTCTTGTCAATCTTTCCCACGGAGAGAGGCTGCCGGTGCGGTGCGCTTTGCTGCAACTTTGGGCCTCAGCGACCGGGGATTACCTGTTGCCCCATGACTTTGCGGCGGATGATGGAAACAAATTGCGCGACCGTTTCTGGCGTTTGTTCAACCAGATGACCAAGGTTGAGCTCTGCGGTAGCTCGTCCAACGAACTGGCCCGGGCGATTAACTGCAGCGAACGCCATTTTCGCGGTTTATTTCGGCGTGAATTTGGTGTGTCTTTGCAAGCTTACCAGGCTGAGTTGAGACAGCAGCACGACCGGCAGCTGGTTGGGGATCCTGAAGGGACGAAAAGTTCCACCGGCGGCCCCGGCGGTGCGCGTCGACCGGTTCGCTTTTTTGCCCCGGCCAACGCCAAGGACGCCTTTGGCCATTTGCCCGAGGACCACGGCGACGAATTCGGCCAGGTAACCGGTCACGAGCACGGTTCCAGAATAGCCCCATCGGTGGCTAGTTTACAAGTCATCGAAGGTGCTGCGCCGCGATTGCCCAAGAACGGGCCAGCCTGATAAGAATGCGGGCGACCATCCAATAACGAATGGGAGGTGGGCGGTGTCGGGGGCGGGGAGATTTTAAACGTTTGAAACAAAACCAATTACTTGAATTAGAAAACGAAAATAAAAGATTATGACGACATGGCTACATCCAATGTTTGCTGACGGGGCGCTGCAATTTGCGATTGAGAAGGCAACGCCTGAAGGCAAGGCTACCATTGTTGTGCTGCTGGTGCTCTCGCTCTTCAGCTGGACCATTATCATCACAAAAGTGCGACAACTCTACATCGCGCGCACCGCTGCCAAGAAGTTCTTTGCCGCTTATAGTTCCACCCGCGACCCGCTCGACATCCAGCGCCGGGGCGAGGAATTTGACGGTGCGCCTGCCTAC
>JBEKMT010000133.1:0-14948 GCA_050008355.1 Verrucomicrobiota bacterium | reverse complement strand
ACCGGGCAAAATCCTTCATTTGCCAATCGTAGCCGGAGGAGTGGCCATCATTTACAACCTGCCCGGGAATCCAAAACTTAAACTGGACGGCGACATTCTTGCCAATATTTACATGGGAAATATCACCAAGTGGAACGACCCAAAAATTATTGGCCTTAACCCTGGAATCGCCTTGCCGGATACCGCGATCATCCCCATACATCGAGCGGACGGCAGCGGTACGAGCTTCATCCTGACCGATTATCTCAGCAGCGTGAATCCGGCCTGGTCCGACACCGTAGGCAAGGGCAGTTCGGTAAAATGGCCGGCTGGAATCGGCCTGGCGGCCAAAGGCAGCGAAGGTGTTGCCGGACAGGTTGAGCAATTGCCGGGCGGCGTCGGTTATGCGGAGCTGGCCTATGCCGACCAGAATAAAATTCCGTTTGCCGACATGAGGAATGCCGCCGGTAATTTTATTTCCCCCACGCCAGATTCTGTAAGCGCGGCTCTCGCCACGGCAAAGATTCCTGATGACTTCCGTTTTTCGATGGTCAATGCCCCCGGTGACAATTCTTATCCGATCTCCGGTGCGAGTTGGGTGCTGGTTTATCAAACACCAAAAAAGCCGGACAGCGGTGCGAAACTGGCTGCCTTTCTCAAGTGGGCGGTGACCGCAGGGCAGAAAATATCCCCGTCGCTGGATTACGCGCCGTTGCCCGAAAGCGTGCAACAGCGTGAACTGAATTTGATCGACACGATTAAGTGATGACTTGGTTTCCCCCGCCCGATATTTTATGGGGGCGAGCCGGACGAAGAGCGCTTTCCTCCCGCTCTTCGTCCGGTTGATTTTAGCGCGGAGACCGAAAGTGGAGCAGAACACGAATGAACCAAAGCCCGGACAAGATTAGACCTGCTGGCCCGAATGAGAACCATTTTGGGGACCGGGCTTTCAAATGGCTGACCTTGGTCATGGCACTCACCATTTTCGTGCTCGTCGTGCTTATCGGGTTCGAGCTGTTCAAAGGTTCCAAACCATCCATCCAGAAATTTGGCTGGCAATTTCTCGTCAGTAGTGACTGGGATCCGGCAAATGACGTGTACGGTGCGTTACCGTTCATTTTCGGTACCGTCGTATCGTCGCTGATCGCCCTCATTATCGCCGTACCCATCAGTATCGCCACGGCGGTTTACCTGACCGAACTTGCCCCGCAATGGCTGCGGCAGCCGATCACCATGTTCATTGAGCTGCTAGCCGCCGTGCCCAGCGTCATTCTGGGTCTGTGGGGAATGTATGTGATGGTGCCCTTTCTTCGGGATCACTTTTATCCGCTGCTGCAAAAACACCTTGGCTTCCTTCCGCTGTTTCAGGGACCAATCTACGGCTTGAGCATGCTGGCCGGTGGAATTATTGTAGCGATCATGATCATCCCCATCATTACTTCCGTATCCCGGGAAATCTTGCGGTCCGTTCCTGGTCTGCAGCGCGAGGCCGCCTACGCGCTTGGGGCCACGCGTTGGGAAGTGACCCGCATCGCCGTTTTGAGTTACGCGAAAAAGGGATTGTTTGGTGCGGTGATTCTCGGGCTTGGCCGGGCGCTGGGTGAAACCATGGCGGTGACGATGGTCATCGGCAATACCGTGCAAATCAGCAAATCACTGTTTGCCCCCGGCTACACCCTGGCCAGCGTCATCGCCAACGAATTCAACGAGGCCACCGGAGATCTGTACCCCGGCGCGTTGTTTGAAATCGGCCTGGTGTTGCTGGGTGTGACGGTGTTCGTCAATATAATCGCGCAATTGCTGCTGAAGACATTTGCAGGGCCGTCCGTGAAACCGCAACATTAATATGACCGCCTCGAACCACAACTGGCGCAATATCAAGAACGGATTCATGCAATTGCTCTCTTTTGTTTGTGCAATTCTGGTCATCACGCCGCTTTTGCTGGTGTTTTATCATTTAATCAAACAAGGTTTCAGTTCGATCAATTGGGCCTTTTTTACGCAACTGCCCAAGGCGGAAGGCGAAACGGGGGGTGGCATGGGTAATGCCATAGTCGGAACGTTTGTTTTACTCGGCCAGGCAGCAGTCTTGGGCGTACCGGTCGGCGTCCTCGGCGGTGTCTTCCTTTCCGAATATGGTGGCACAAAATTGAACTGGTCGATCCGCTTCGCCGCCGATATTTTGAACGGTGTGCCGTCGATCACCTGGGGCATAGTCGTCTTCGCCCTGATTGTCGTTCCAATGCACGGATTTTCCGCGATTGCTGGCGGTGCGGTTCTCGGCATGATGATGATCCCGCTGGTGATGCGCACAACCGAGGAAGTCTTGCAGCTCGTCCCCAATGGTTATCGCGAAGCTGCCTATGCGTTGGGAATTTCCAAATGGCGGACCATCGTGCAGATCGTCCTGCGCACGGCAACCAAGGGCATTGTCACCGGCGTCCTGCTCGCGCTCGCCCGCGTGGCCGGTGAAACGGCGCCACTGCTCTTCACCGCGCTGGGTAACCGATTCTGGGCGCATAGCCTGACTCAACCGATTGCCGCGATGCCCCTGCAAATTTTTGCCTATGCGCTTGGCCCCTACCCCGACCAGCACCGGCAAGCCTGGGCGGCCGCTTTCGTGCTCCTCCTGCTGGTGCTCGCCATCAACATCGGCGTGCGCTTTTTGACGCGTGATCGTTTCCACACCAAAACTTGATATGTTGACCGCCATGTCCGAAACTAAAAAACCCATCGCGACCGTAGCGCCGACGCAAAAAGCCGCAGGACTGCCGGCTTTGGCAGCCCGCAAGCTTTCGATCTATTTTGGCGGAAAGAAAGTGCTAAAGGAAGTTACCATCGAAATCGCGGCGCGGGCAGTCACGGCCATCATCGGACCAAGCGGATGCGGTAAATCCACCTTTTTGAGGGCCCTGAACCGGATGCACGAGCTAAATCCGGAGGCGCGCATGGAAGGAGAGATTCGTTTGTTCGGTGATGATATTTATTCCCGGGATGTCCAACCGGTCATCGTGCGTCGCCGCGTCGGCATGGTGTTTCAAAAGTCAAATCCGTTTCCAACGATGTCCATCGAGGAAAATGTCACGGTCGGTTTGCGCTTGAACGGGCTGAACCACCGCCAAACCCTGGTCGAGCGCACTGAGCAATCGCTGCGCATGGCGGCGTTGTGGGATGAAGTGAAGGATCGCCTGAAGGCACCAGCCGTCAGTTTATCCGGCGGCCAGCAGCAGCGATTGTGCATCGCGCGCGCACTGGCTGTGCAGCCGGAAGTCCTTTTGATGGATGAGCCGGCATCGGCGCTGGATCCGCTGGCCACCTCGAAAATTGAGGAACTGGTCGTCGAATTGAAAAAGGATTATACTATTGTTATCGTAACCCATAATATGCAACAGGCGGCACGAGTTTCCGATACCACTGCATTTTTCTATCTTGGAGAACTGATCGAGTTTGACTCGACCCGAAAAATTTTCACCAGTCCGGGGAAAAAACAGACCGAAGATTACGTGACTGGACGATTTGGTTGATTTATTTTGTTCCCGGCGATATGGATAACCACTTTGAAATGGGACTCGATGCACTGCAGCAGAGACTGTTGCTGATGGCGAGCCGTGCCGAAACCGCTGTGAACGAGGCCGTCCAGGCGCTCATGCAGCGCGATTACGACCTGGCGATCCGGGTGCGGCTGGACGACAACGTCATCGACCAGTTCGAGGTGGAAATTGACGAAATGGCGATCCAATTGCTCACCAAGGCTCCACTGGCCATAAATTTGCGCCTGGTAACTGTCGCGATGAAAATCTCGCAGAACCTGGAGCGTATCGGCGACGAAGCGACAAAAATCGCCAAACGCGCGCGCGATCTGGCGCAGGAACCACCGGTAAAAATCAATCTCGATTTGCCGCGCATGGCCAGCCTCGCGCTCATCATGGTCCGGGATGCGCTGGATTCGTTCGTACAGCGTGATTCCGTCGCCGCCCGTGGGATTATTCCTCGTGACCGGGAAGTGGATGCGCTCAACAAGGAAATGCATAATCTTCTCGCGCAACACATGACCGAAAATCCCGCCACAATTGCGCGGTGCCTGCACTGGATTGTGGCCGCCAAAAGCCTTGAACGCATCGCCGACCACGCCAAAAACATCGCGGAAGAAGTCGTATATCTGTGCGAGGCGCAGGACATCCGGCACACGATGAAAACGGGCGCTCATTGAAACCGGGTCGGGAACTGGAAGAGCCGGGTCAAACTATCCGGGCGTTCGGGAAACCGTAAACCTTTGGAGAAAATCTCTAGCGTAGTCGCAATTTAAAAAACGAACTCAATCACTGCGCCCTTCATCCCCGGTGATTCTCCCCGTTTGGCAGGGAGACAGGAAATTCATCCTGGCGTTTTGGAAATTTTCCTCGAATTGATTGGCGGGAGGCTGGCTGCCTCTCAATCGGCGCCGCAAAGAGATCACGCAAACTTCTTCCCGACGCTGAGAGGGACGCCAGAGAGAAACTGTTCGGCCGTCAAACGCTTTCCCCCTTCGCGCTGCAATTCCAAAATGCGCAGTGCGTCCTGCCCGCAGGCAACCACAATTCCACCCCTGTCCGCCGATAAAATCTCCCCTGCTGCACCGGATTTCCCAATAAGTTCGGCCTTCCAAATTTTCAACAATTGTGGCTTGGCCCCTCCCGGCAGAAACGTGAACCCGCCCGGCCAGGGCGTGAAGGCGCGCAAGCGGTTCCAGATTTTCTGTGCGGGCAGGATCCAATCGATTCGCCCGTCATCCTTCTTGATTTTTGCGGCGTAACTGGATCCCGTTGCCGGTTGTGGCCGGGGCAGGAGTTTTCCGCTGACGAAACCCGGGATCGTTTCGACCAGCAGGTCCGCGCCGAGTTCGGCGAGCCGGTCGTGCAAGGTTTGCGAATCGTCGGTGGACAGGATCGGCGTGTTACGCGTGGATAAAATCGGTCCCGTATCAAGTCCGGCATCCATTTTCATGATCGTCACGCCGGTTTCCGCTTCGCCATCGGCAATCGCCCATTGAATCGGCGCGGCACCACGATATTTTGGTAGCAACGACGTATGGACATTAATGCAGCCGAACTTTGGCAAATCCAGTATCGTTTGCGGCAGAATTTGTCCGTATGCGACAACCACCATGAGGTCAGGTTTTAATTCGCGCAATTCGGAAATAAATACCTCGGCGCGGGCGCGCTCCGGTTGCAACACCGGAAGCTTGAGACTCTCCGCGAGAATTTTTACCGGTGACGGCTGAAGTTTGAGCTCACGTCCTTTGGGCTTGTCCGGCTGGGTGACAACAGCGAGTAGGTGGAACTGCCCATCCGCCGCAATTTTTCCCAGGCTGGCGCAAGAAAGCTCTGCCGTGCCCATGAAAATGATCCGCAACGGCGTCATGCGCACGGTCATTTTTTTACGGCTTGTCGCAGGATATCGGCCAGCACTTTGGCGGGAGTCTGATCGGCATTGATGTTATGGACGACCTTTCTTCCGTAAAAATTCAGGACCGGCTTGGTTTCTTTCTCGTAGACCCGCAAACGGTCGCGAATGACCCCCAAATTTGCGTCATCCAGACGGTTCTCCTTGATGGCGCGACGTTGGATGCGTTCCACCAATTTATCCTCATCCTTGGATTTCAGGAGGAACACAGCTTTGACATCGAGGGTGTCGCGCAAAATCTCCGCCTGGCGCACGTTGCGAGGGATGCCGTCGAGCACCAGGGTGTCTTGACCGGGATGAAAACGCCCGATTTTTGTGCTGTTTTCAATAAACTGACGCCAAAGTTCAATGGTCGGCTCATCCGGAACCAGTTGGCCGCGCCCGGAATAATCAATGAAGAGCTTACCTAACTGGCTATCGGCCCGCAAGTTGCGGAAAACATCGCCGCAGGCACAATGGAAAAAGTTGGGGATTACCCCGAGAATCTTTCCCTGTGTGCCTTTGCCCGCGCCGGGTGCGCCAAACAAAAGGATGCTGCGATATTTCATGCGGCCGTGGGTTTGGGGATCAATTTGATTTCCAGAATATCCGAAAGCAAGAGAGTGACCTGCCCCCTCTGGACCGTTTCCAGCATCACATCCGCAGGCATGATCTGCATAATCCGTTCAACAGTAAATTGCTCCTTCGCCGTTTTAAGCTCCATGGTGAATTTGAGGGCATCGCCCTTGGCTACGCCGGTGAAATCTGCGAATTTTGTCTCGACGAAACGTTTGTTGAACGTGAATTTGCCGCGGGCGTAAATCTGTGATTCCGGCTTTTTTTCCTCCGTTTTGCGGGTGACTTCCACGATCGGAATTTCTTCCTGGGGATTTTGGGCGGAACCACTCGGCGCCATCACTGCTTCAGCTGGCGCAACCTCCTCCGGAGTATCGGTTTTTTCTCCCTTCACCAAAAAAATAACCGGGCCGATCAGCGGCAAAATCGCAGACAAACCCATCACTTCTCCGGGATTACGCATTTTGTATAACGATATTTCATAGGCCGCCACGAGGTTGGCGGCATACAGCGCAAGCAGAATAAGCAATCCGACCGGTGATTCGATAAAGCCGATGATCAAAGATGGGTGGGCCGGCCGTTCCAGGCGCGACACCGGCTTCACCACGATTTCCGCCTGTGCTGGCCGTTCCGGCTCGGTCGGCTCGATAAAAGGTTCGGCGAATTGCGCGATTTTCTGATTCTGCGAGAGTTGTTTAAGCGAATCCTGCGAAAATTGTCCCCATTCCAGGTTGGTATAGGTATTGTCGGGCAGGCGCAGCATCAGGCCATTGCCATCAAACTTCAAAATGTCGCCAGACAGCGACGTGCCGTCAGCCAACGTCAGTGTGTCGGCGCGCACAGCCAGCGACAAGGCAAAACAGCAGACGCTGAAAAGATAAATCAATTTACTCACGACGATTTTTTAGCAGACCGCGCAGGGCGGTGAAAGCAAATTTCACGGTCGTACCGGAAGGCGGAGGATCAACCCCCCGCGCACGTTTTTCAAAAGTGGTGCCCCGGTCCGGACTCGAACCGGAAACCAATTGATTAAGAGTCAACTGCTCTACCAATTGAGCTACCGAGGCAAAAGCTTTATTTACAGCTACTTATACGACTTATTGAAGTCTTTATCTTAGCAGTGCGTACCGCCATTTGATACCGCATGATCTTTCTTGCTTATGGAAACATCAAGCAACACCGAAATAGCTGATGCAAAAAGCGTCCGGAACCTACCAGCAAAACAAAAAACGTCAACCAGCAAAAACGGAAAATGGAAGACGTTTAAGAGTCACGCAGGACTGATGCTATACATCCCCAGCGGTATCTACTACGCCCGCACAAAGGTCAGCGACGCCTACAAACCGGGAAGGAGTGTTGTAAAGCGCGCCAGCCTCGAGACTGACGTCTTCACCACCGCAAAAGACAAGCTGCGGCTCAAAATAAACGCGCTGCACGAGCCCCCGGCACCGCTTGGAACGTTCGCAGAGGCACGGCTGCTGTATCTGACCGACATCGACAACAACCACGCCCTGTCACCCGAAACAAAGCGCTATTGGCATTACCGCGTGGTTGCCCTGCTCAAATCATGGCCGGGACTCGACAAGCTGAACCTGGACGACATCACCGAGGCGGATTGCCGCAAATGGGGGAAGGGATTCGCCGAACAGTTTGAAGCGGTGAATTTCAACAACACCCTCGGCGCGCTGCGAAATAGCCTGAAGCGTGGTGGCCTGAAATACGATAAAAACCCCGCCATGGGGTTAAAGCGGCTCGGCGCGAAGCCAAAGGAAATGACACTGCCAGAGACAGAGCAGTTTGAAGCCATCGTCAAGACGGTTGAAACGGCGGGTTCAAGGCAATCCAAGGGCTGCGCTGAATTGATACATTTTCTGGCTTTCTCCGGTTGCCGTATCAGTGAAGCCAAGCAAGTGCTGCGGCAAGACGTGGATTTTGAGCGCGGGGAAATCAGGGTGCACAATGCCAAGCGCAGCAAGACCACGAGCGCGCACGATCTGCGGTATGTTCCAATCATCGCGGCCATGCGGGAATTGCTGGAACGGATGAAACAGGACCGCAAACCACAACCGCACGAGCGCGTTTGTGTCCTCTGTGAATGTGAAAAGTCACTGACAAATGCCTGCGCCAAAGTCGGCGTTGCCCGTATCACGCACCACGATCTGCGGCATTTGTTCGCCACGCGCTGCATTGAAAACGGCGTGGATATTCCGACCGTGTCGCGCTGGCTTGGACACGTTGACGGTGGCGCGCTGGCTATGAAAGTTTACGGTCATTTGCGCCGGTCGTATTCGCAACAATCGGCGCGGCTGGTGACATTCGGCACGGCGGCAATCGTGCCTGAACTTGTCGAGCCGAAGCAGTTGGCCGCACCGGCAACACCCTGATTAATCCCCTGCCCCGGGCGCGCCATTTGACTGTGGCGCGCTTTTTTCTTTGTCTGGGTGTGACTGTGGTGGCCGCTTAACCCAGCCCCTCTTAACGCATCGCTCCACGAGTGCGCGCTGTTCCAGCAACCATGCCTCGGTAACCTCGACTGGCCGAAAATCTTTTAATTCGCTCATATTTTGGGTTCAGGTAATTGCTTGGCGGGTTCAACTTCGATAATCGGTTTTGCAAGACTTGACCGGACATGGTTCATAAGCTCTTGCAAACGCTCTGGTTGAATACCCTGACAAGACACTTGATTCACGGTCACTTCGACAGCACTTCTCATTCCTGACTCTGAAAACCTTTTAGCGTCCGCGATGGACAACAAATGAGCCGCTGCGCGCCAGTCTGGTTGTTTCATACCGATTGCCGTCCGCACCGTTTTCAATCTTGGTGAGCAACGAGTCAATGCGGTCGGCGCGCAATGCTTCAAGCAATTCGGAAAACTTCTGGCTTCGCTTGTGCCGGCATTTTCCCTCGAACCGACTTTTCGGGTTTTTGCCTACCTTCCGGACAGACTCGGACTCGTTCAAGCCCTTCACGACGTATCTGGCTATCTCGGCTATGAGTGGGATTTGGAGGGTGTGGCCGAGGAGTCGATTGCATTGAATTTGCCGAAAGGGATGGATGGGCGATTTCCTGACGGCAACGGGCTTTTCCCGATGTCTTTTATCGGTGAGCAGCTCAAAGCGTATCAGCCGGGAAATATTAAAAACTGGTTTGCAAAGGCAGGGTTGCCAATTAACTGAAACTTTATTTCAGCCGTTCATTTGCCTTCTGGCGTGATCTTGATGACAGTGAATTAAATTGCGACAGCGATCATTTTTTTACTACTTCAAAGGTCGTAAACCCCGATAACGGCATCCGTCAACTCCTCGCCAGTGATGAATGTTCGCCATTTTCTATCAGGGCCTAAGACCGCCAAACATCGGTAGTGTTTGCATTGAACCCATTTTGCATCAGAATATTTTGGAGGTTTTTCTCTTTTGTGGACTTTGCAACATTGCGCGTTCATAAGCACACAGTGAATCCGACGATTTAACCCTGCTCCCCAGGAATTGCCATATCGCCATCAATTCTTGCTCCGGAGTTTTGGGGTGTAAGCACTCAAGCCTCAAGCAGCAATCTCCAGCACCAGCCTCGCCAGACTTGATTACGGCCACCTTGGTTGCCCGAAGGTTGATTAGTGCCGCGGAAAACCAGGGTCGCCATTTAATCCAAAATTAAAAGTTGATCCACGGCTGGATTCGAATTCAATTGAGTTGCGAGATATGAAACAGGGACGACAGCAGATTTTAATTTGCGCACTTTTTTCAACTTTTTGTGGTGCGCTCATAAGTATGGCAAGCGCAGGTGCAGCGCACACTAAATTCAGTGTGGCTTCATTTCTGGGAGAATCTGCCCTGATTTTTGTTATTTCGATTGTCGCTTACATGATTTCAAAATCAAATTAAGGCACAACCAAAACCGAAGTTTAATACGGTTCAAAAAATGGGTGAATTGGCATGTCGTTTCGACCCCACCCACCCCCACTATGATTTCGACGGTGCCCCCGAGCATTGCATACCGCCGTTGCATACCTCAGCCGTTTTAGGGTGTTAAATGGGCTCACCAAAGAGCATGAACCGTGGTCGTGTCCGGTGCGATTGTGCAGCGAAATCACGAAAAATCACGATATATCAAACAGTGATGAAACCCTTGTAAAAATTGGTGAAATTAAGAGTCAACTGCTCTACCAATTGAGCTACCGAGACAAACGGGAATGCATTTTGGCAAATTTGAAACGGAGGGCAAGATTTTCATTGCTTCCCAATTGCAGTTTTGGCCGATGATTGAGCACGGATTTACAACTTTGGATAGTGGGAACTTCGAAACATCGAGCAAAAAGCCGGAATCAGGAAACCGCGGGCGGAACCGATGATCATCGGACGATTGTTCCCGGCCATTTGATACCAGATTTTGATACCGCCGTTCCTTTTGGGCGTCAAATAGTATAACCGCCACTTCGCGTAGAAACACGAAAGGCAAAATCGGGAAATCCGTCAGTTTAAATTAATAATCCAAGATTGTTCTTGGTATGTTAATTATTCGGGCGCAGAGTCGTCTCATGGCGAGTCTCAAGGAGAAAACGAGGGATCTGTTGGAAAATCTTAAAAGAATCGAAAATAAACAAATAGCGCTTCGTGCCGCCATTGAGAGAAGTAAAGCGCAGTTGGACGCAATCCAGAGCGTGCCGATTATTGTTGAAAAGGCGTTTCGCGAAAAACTGCTGACGCCGAAACCGCACCGTAACTAAGCAAATACAACCCCTGGGCGAGGCGTCTCCCAATTTATTTCCCTTAAGGATACGACGCCACAAAACGCTGTACATTAGACACTTACATCCATTCAACAAAGACGCAATCCATCCCGGTGCAAGGCACTCCCGGGGTACTCATCTTTGTTTAATTTCCCAAGCCGGCACTTTCTGAAAGGTTTAAAGGAGGCCTCCGGCAAGCATCTTGAAAGCAGCCGGACATAATTCGTGTTCTCGCAACCTGCCGGTGATGAGGCACATCGCCACATTTTGTTCTGTAGACGCGTCTTTAATCGTTAACTCCATCGGGACGAATAACTCAATGGAGTTCTGACCATTCGTGATGCAGCCATCAGAAACAAGCAAGTTGTTGACGAGTAAGTCATTCGATAGCGGTGGACATCTGGTATCCAAGACAAGGTGGCACCATCATCCACCGCAGCTCCCCATGTGTGGCTGACTACAGAGCGAGAAAGATGGAATCATGAAACCATGGATCGACATTAATGATCACGAATCTTCTCGATCGAACCTGGATTCACTTCCTCCATTCAGGAAAGGCGCTGATAGCATCAAGGACATTGTGAAGTTTGTCGTTGTGGGCGTCTTCCTGCCAGCCACCGCGGCCAGCGTGGGTGGCCAAGTCGCAGGGGCAGCCGTCTTCGTTGACGGAATAAAGAGCGTAGTTCAAGGCTTGCCGGGCTACTGCTTTGAATTCGTTGGAGCCGCTGGCCTGGCTGTACATGGCCAGCACCGCGCCATAGGTGGAAAGGATGCCACCCCAGGGATTCATGTCGTTGTTCTGTTCGCCGCAAACGGCAACACCGTCGCGGACAGTGATAAACCGGCTATTGACGAATTCAATCAGTGTCCTTGAATCCTCCTGCCAATCTGGATCCAGCGCGCCCTTTTTCTCGATCAGATAACGGGCCAGGTTAAGCGGCGACCAGGCAGTGCGGTTATCTGATTCCTCATGATCCTCAAAGAACTGTACCCAAAGCCGACCGTCATCGGCCGCGTTCGGGATCTGAAATTGCTTGATCCACCACCACAGTTTATCGCGGGAAGATTTGAACTCCGGATGGCCCAGGACGATGAGCTCATCGAAGAGGCGAAGAATGTAGGTCATGTCTCCCGAAACATCACCGCGGGGTTCGCCGGTCCGATAATCCGCACGGAAAGGCCAGGGCGAATTGGTCGCAGTCCCCTCCCGCATGTTAGCCACGAGATCGTGAGCATTTTGCAGTGCCTGCTGGAAATACTTTTGGTTCTCCGTTGTTTCGAACAGTAAAAGGAGCGCGTAGCCGGCAATGCCACCTTTGTCCGGCTGAATTTCAAAAGGGTGGTCGCCCTGTGAACCGCAGTCGGGTGGTTGAGGAAATTTCGCCGCCCAGCCGGTGGAGCGGCTGAAGCGGGGATACTTGCCGGTATCCGGAGTAATCGCTTCGTTGACGAGATAATTGCCCAGGTAGCGCGCCATCTGTAACGGCCGGGGGTCGTGTTTTTGTTTGTAATTGTAATATTTTAAATAGGACAGGATGCCCATGCCGTCCTGCATCGCAGGGATGGATGAACTTGCGTTGGTGTCAGCCTGGTAATTGCCATCCATGAAGGTCAGGTAGACGAAGCAAGGATAGCCATGCTCAACTGGACAGCGGGAATACCAGTTCACTTCCCGCTCGATAATATCGTCCCACGAGGTCCATGGCTGCAGCATGCCGCTCGCATCATAAACGGCGACGTGGTTTCCGATCATAGTTACCGCAACCGCGCGGCCGGCCAGGAGTAAAAGGACAGTGGCAACGATTGGCAGGGCGAACTTCATAACACGTAACCCCAAATCGATTTGCCGTGCATAAGAACGTTTATGTGCCGCTGCGGTGAGTTTGCTTTATAGTCGTCCACGGGATTGAAAAAATATATGGTGGCTTTGTTGGATCATTGCCGACCAAGCCGACTACTTATTCCACTGAACACTCGCTGTCTTGAGCTGACTAGAGTCAACGCCAATCTTGATCTTGAATTCGCCGGGCTCCCAATCATAAACCAGATCGCTGTTGTAGAATTTTAAGTCGTCCGTGGTGATGTGAAAAACCACCTCTTTGGTCTCGCCCGGTTGCAGAATCACCTTTTGGAAGCCGCGCAAGTCTTCCACACTCCGGGTTACGCTGGCCACCGGCTGGCTCAGATATAGTTGCACCGTCTCCTCGCCAGCCCGGCTTCCGCAGTTGGTCACCGTGACGGAAGCATCGAGGAGTTCTTCGCCTGTGAGCACGGTCTTGCTTAGTTTCACATCACTATAAGAAAAAGCGGTATAACTCAAGCCATAGCCGAAGGGATACAAGGGGTCGTTCGCCACGTCGAGGTAGCGGGACACATATTTGAAATTGGGGTCGCCCGCATAGGGACGGCCGGTGTTCTTGTGATTATAGTAGATGGGGATCTGGCCGACATTGCGCGGAAAGGTGGTCGTCAATTTTCCCGACGGATTGTAATCTCCGAACAGCACGTCGGCGATGGCGTTGCCCGCCTCGGTACCGCCAAACCAGGTTTCGAGAATTGCGGCGCAATGTTCCGCCTCCCAGGTCAGAGTCAACGGCCGTCCATTCATAAGAACCAAAACGACAGGCTTTCCGGTCGCGACGAGTGCGCGCAGCAAAGCCTCTTGATTTTCGGGAAGACCCAGGTTGCTCCGGCTGGCAGCCTCACCCGTCATGCTCCAGGGCTCGCCGAGGACCGCCACCACTCTGTCCGCAGCTTTGGCCACAGTGACCGCTTCCGCCAGCATTTCTTGCGGCGACCTCTTGTCCACAGGGAGTTCAGCACCGAAAGCCTTAAGGGTGGCGCGCAAGGCTTGATCGTCCACTAGATTGGCACCTTGCGCGTGCACAATGGTTACGGCGGAACCGGCCGCATTACTAATGCCCGTCTTAACGCTCACCGCGAGGTGCCAGTCGCCGGCAGCGCGCCAACTACCCAGCAGATCCTCCTGGTCATAGGCTAGCGGGCCAATTAGCGCGATAGTGCCCGATTTTTTTAACGGCAGGATTTGGTTTTCATCTTTTAGGAGGACAAACGATTGTTCCGCGATTTCCCGCGCGGCTTGGAGGTTCTGCGGAGTCAGGATTTCAGCGCGCGCACGGTCGTCGGTGCAGCCACGGTAGGGATCTGTGAACAATCCCAGTTTGTACTTTGCCTCCAATATGCGACGGCAGGCCACATTGATCTGGTTTTCGGAGATTTCGTGGTGTTCGAGCAGGCTCGGCAGATAATTCAAATAGCACTCACCCACCATGTCCATGTCCACGCCCGCGCGCAGGGCCAGTCTGGCGTCCGTGCGCAGGTCGCCCATGCCGTGATCCGTCATTTCATTGATGGCAGCATAGTCGGTGACAACGAAGCCCTGGAATCCCCACTGGTTTCGCAAGAGGTCGGTCAGCAGCCAGCGATTGCCCGAAGCCGGCACGCCGTCAATTTCATTGAATGAAGTCATCACGCTACCGGCTCCAGCCTGCACCGCTGCGCGGTAAGGTGGAAGATAATATTCATACATCTTGAGGCGGCTCATATCTGCGGTGTTATAATCCCGGCCCGCCTCGGCGGCGCCATAGAGGGCAAAATGTTTCACGCATGCCATGACCGAGTTGCTTTGGCTCAAATCGTCGCCTTGATAGCCGCGCACCATGGCCCGGGCGATTTGCGAACCCAGATAGGGATCTTCTCCCGCACCTTCCACGATTCTTCCCCACCTCGGATCGCGCGCGATGTCGACCATCGGCGAGAAGGTCCAATCCAGACCGTCGGCGCTGGCTTCCGTGGCGGCGATCCGGGCGCTGCGTTCGATTAAATCCGGATTCCAGGAGCAAGATAGCGCCAGTGGCATGGGGAAAATCGTTTTGTGGCCGTGGATGACATCGTATCCGAACAGCAGAGGTATACCGAGCCGGCTCTCCTTGATCGCCTGCTCTTGCAACTTCCTGACCGCCACCGGAGTATACGTGTTGAAAACGCCACCCACCAGGCCCTGGCGAATCTTCAAATCAACATCCTTGCTCAACAGTGGCCCGGTTACATCGAAGCCCACCGACAACAGGTTTAACTGGCCAATTTTTTCCGACAAGGTCATCCGGCTCATTAAATCGCTTATGTAAGCGTTCATTCCGGAGTCGTCAACTGCCGGCGCGGCTTGCAGACCGGGGGACAGCATGAGCCCGAGCAAGCCGATAATCAGTTTGAAATGTTTCATGTT
>JBEKMT010000132.1:0-14989 GCA_050008355.1 Verrucomicrobiota bacterium | reverse complement strand
CAAATTTATAAAATCAAAAAATGAATTCATAGAATCGGATTTATCGGAAAGCGAATTAAATAAGCTTTACGATGACCTATTATATCAAATTTGTCTACGTTCCCTTTACGAGCTATTTACAGCTGATGAAGTAAATGCGCTTTCAGCGATATCTTTTAATGGGTGGGTCAACTCGATAGACCGCGCAACAGGCAAGACGGCCAATGCATGCGTGTTGTCCATACAGGCCAAAAAAAGTGAGTTCTTAGAGGTGAACTTAGAAAACGTTGAGGCTAAGGCTTGCTTCAAAGCGTTAAAAGGGATCGGCAGCTCGAAGCTTCACAGTCTGACACCAGTTGCGCCAGTTTTGTCGATTGGCAGAGAAGACAAGCGTTTTATCGCCTCACAAGAGGTGGAAAGCCGTCTGAATGAAGGATTTAATCTGGCTGCAATGGATTGGGAAGATTTTGAGCATCTCATTCGACAATTATTCGAGGAGGAGTTCAAGCAGGCTGGTGGTGAGGTCAAGGTTACACAAGCCAGTCGTGATGGCGGTGTCGATGCCATCGCCTTTGATCCGGATGTTATCCGCGGAGGCAAAACAATAATTCAAGCCAAGCGATACACCAACACGGTAGGGGTGTCTGCTGTTCGAGATTTGTATGGGACTGTTTTAAACGAAGGTGCCAGCAAGGGAATCTTGGTGACAACTTCTGATTATGGCCCCGATTCTTATGAGTTTGCGAAAGGAAAGCCACTCGTTCTGTTGAGCGGCGCAAATCTTTTGAATCTTCTGGCAAAGCATGGGCACAAAGCAAAAATCGATTTGAAAGAGGCCAAAACTATTCTCGCAAGTTTGGGCGTATAGCGCTTCATTTCACCTCCAGAAATGCCTTGGTCGCCTTTGTTGCTGCTCGGCTTGTTCGCCCCAGAAATCGGCCAGATCTGGCTTTGTCACTAGGAATGGTTTTCCTCGACTCAAGCTAAATTGGCGTCGGTCCACGAGAGTTATTTCACTGCAACAAAGATTGGCGGGCAGGAACGCCCGAAACATCTGCCGCCGGCAGGGCCACAGCAGGAAATGCCGCTAATGCAGAGAATGCAGCCTCCTAAAATCTAGCTTCTACCTCCAAAATTCTAACTCAGAATCGGCCGGTTCCACCATTTTGTCTTTCGTAGCCTTACAACGATTGATATCCCTGCTGTTGTAGCCAGGCGGTGAGGGCATTGACCAGATCAGCCAGCGTTCGACCGTTGTTATTTGCGGATTGAGTTGCTTCGGCGGCAAAGAAGTAGGTGGACGATGCCTCCTGCAGGACCGCGTTTCCCGTGTCCGTGTCGGTATGGATGTCCGTGCTTTGAAATGTAAATATTTCCGGAAATGAAATAATGTTTCTGTTGCCCGTGTCCAACTTGGCGTTCAGGCCTTTGTGTAAATAGGACCAGATCTGCGGATGACCGTTGGCATCCACTCCCTCTCCGGCTTTTCCAAGCACGGTATAGGTATTGTGGCCGGCGCCAGGGACCGTAATTAACAAATAATCCGAAAACGGCTGGACCCAATATTCCCTCTTGCCCTTGATGGTGGCCCACCCCACAAATACGCCGTTGGTGTTGCTGGGTATGAAAAACATTTTGCCGGAATAGTCGTAAGTGGATTCGGATCCTGCCGTGGTAACTTTTTCCGAGCCGGAATAATTATAGACCAGTTCGGTCTCCGCTATGACCGTCAGCATGGCATTGGCACTGGCGGTTTTGCCGTACGCATTGGCGACCACCACGGAATAATTGCCGGCCTGATCAGGATGGATGTCGTTCAAGGTGAGCGTGGCATTCGTCGCGCCGGGAATTTTAAAGTTGTCATACCTCCATTGATAACTGAACGGCCCCGAACCGCTAGCAGTGACCGAAAAGCTCGCGGTGCCGCCTTCATTGACCACTTGCGATTCCGGTTGGCTGGTGATCAACGGAGCCGCGTTGCCGAATGACGCCAGGTTTTGATAAATCGAGATGTCGCCGTCGTAAGTGTTGGCAAAGACGATGTCGGGACGGCCGTCACCAACCAAATCGCCGACGGAAGAGCCCCAGGCATTCCAGCCCGTGGCCAGTTCAATCGGAACCGACAATGAATCGTTGGTCAAAATTCCGGGCGTGCTTTCATTGTGGAAAATGGAAATCGTGCTGTTTAATTCCGTGTCCACCACCAGATCAGGTTTGCCGTCACCGTCCAAATCGCCGACAGAAATGGTGTGGCCGCGTCCGTCTAGCGGATAATCAATTCGCTGGCCGAATGAATTGGTCGTCAAATCATTGCCATCGGAAAGGTTTTGAATGATGGAAAATAACTGCGGCAAATAGGCGGTAACCGCCAGATCAAGTCTGCCATCCCCGTCAATATCCACGAGTGCCACCCCAACGCCACCGGTAGGAATCGGAAGGCTGACTTGCGGAGCGAATGATTTGCTCGTAACGGTTCCCGGTGCGTCGATGACATTCTGCAGCACTGAAAGTGTGCCGTCCGTATTGATGGCAGCGATGTCCGGTTTGCCATCGCCATTGAGATCACCCACCGCCACACTACAACAGCCGCTGCCCGCTGCAAGATCCACTTTTGGCGCGAAGTTGATTGTCCCTGCTTTACTGATGTTCTGCAAAATGGAAACAGTTCCATCGCCGGTGTTGGCAACAATCAGGTCCGCTTTGCCGTCACCGTCCAAATCCGCCGCCGCCATCCTTTGCGGCCCCATGCCTGTCGGGAAATCCTGCCGCGGACCGAATAAATTCGTGGCGATGTTGCCGGGCGTGCAATTGTTTTTGTACACCGAAACCAGATTGTCCCCGTATTCCGACACCGCGATGTCCAATTTGCCATCGCCACTCAAATCTGCCACCGCAATTCCGTATGGGCTATAGTTTCCGGAAGTTGTCGGCAGTACGACCGGCGGTGCGAATGACGCCGTGGTTAAGATTCCGTTGGTGCTGATGTTTCGGTAAATGGAAATCGCATTGTTGTAATCGTCTACCACAATTAAATCCGGCTTGCCGTCACCGTCGATGTCAGCGATCACCGTTTGGTTGGGTCCACTGAGCGTCGGTATATCCTGGCGCGGACCAAAATTGGTCGCGCTGATGCCCGAGCCGGTGCCGGTGAACGTCGGCAGGAACGGTTTCCTGGACCACCCCGTTAATCCGTCGGCTGTCACACTGATCGGTGCAAAAGTTGCACCGGCGGGAACTCTCACCTTCAAGGTAGTCCGGCTGCCGGACAAAACCCCAGCTCGCACCGCACCGAAGTAAACAAATTCTGGGGCGTTAAATCCATTGACGTTTAATGCATTGAAATTCGTCCCGACAATGGTCACCAAGGTACCATTGGTGCCGGACGTTGGACTGAAATTAGAAATGATCGGTGCCGCACCATGTGCCATGCCCGATACTGAGAGCGCGAGGATGATCAGTAACCGCCTAACGTGAGATAAGGTTTTCATAACTAATTCGGCAAGCTTAAATCCCGGGAGCCATTTCCATCAGGCCTCGGACAATCCGGCCAGGCGTTTAGAGTTTGGATAAGCATGACGACATTACACTTTGAGTTCAAGCATTATCCACGGCCGAAAGAGCCGCCATTTTTGCCACCCGGGTGACAAAAATCGAGCTGTCGGACGGCTTGGTTCCTGGCATCGATGCTCCGGCCAGCTACGTTCGGTTGGTGCTATGGATGCCTGCCCCTTGTTTCGAACGAGAAACATCCGCAAACACTGTGGAGAGAAACACTTGGCCCTGATCATCGTGTGGTCCCGCTCAGCCGTCGAGCCCTGCTAAGGCTCCAGCTCCGCGGCACAATGGAACCATAAGGGAAGAGACAAGGCTCGTTAGGAACGGCATACGCTGCTTTCCATCGTAAACGAATAAACTAACCCAAATCCGGCTCAGCCAGTTCGTGTTCATTCTGTTGAATGGTATAACAGTTGCTCATTCAATCTCGTTCTTTTCGTTGCCGCCAATCCCTCTTTTGAGGGTGTGTAAAATGAACAAATCCTCACCAGGAAGTCAGGAAGCGCAAGAGCTCAAAACAAATGAATGAAACGGAATTCTGGAATTTAATCGCCGCGTGTAAGCTGGCCGCCACAGCAAACACGAGCCGATTTCTTGAGCTGTTGCAGCGGACTCTCGAGCGGGAGTCCGAACCGGCGATCACGGATTTTAGCCGGCTGCTCCACGAGCAGATGGCAAAATCCTATACCCGGGAGCTTTGGGCGGCGGCATATATCATCAATGGCGGCTGCTCTGATGACGGCTTCGATTGTTTTCGAGCCTGGC
This sequence comes from Verrucomicrobiota bacterium, assembly GCA_050008355.1. Classification (GTDB taxonomy): domain Bacteria; phylum Verrucomicrobiota; class Verrucomicrobiia; order Limisphaerales; family UBA11358; genus UBA11358. The sequence continues at coordinate 10,690 of JBEKMT010000132.1, read as the reverse complement.
TGATTGCCTGCGGAAAAGAGATCTTCGAAAATGCGCTGAGAGACCCGGAGACTCTTGCGGAGATTGCCCCGCCTGACGTGGAACTGGAGCCGCTTCTATATGTGGCCGGCAAAGCTTACCAGGCAAAAACAAAAAGACGATTTGTCCCTCCCGCCCGTCCCAAAATTGAATTGACCGGCGAGGAATGGGTAGAGGACGACCTACCGGCAAAATTCCCAAAACTCTATGCCTGGATCAATGGACAGGAAAGGCGGGGAGCAAAGAGCGACGCGCACTTAAACCTTGCCCGCATGGTTATGAAGCAAGTAACCGCCAGGCACCTGGATGCTCCCGACAAAATCATAAAAATCTTCAAGGAAAGCGGTCTCCCACCATCAAAAGCCGGTCTCGGCCCAATACTCGAAATCATGAAGGGCGCGTTTAACCAGGCCGACCTGTCTCCGGCGGAAATGCTCTACCGCCAGGGGATCCTCGAGGGGATGAATGAAAAACCTGAAGCTCTTGCCAATTCAATATCCCTTTTGACTCAGGCCGCTGATATGGACCATGCCGGAGCGCAATTTATGCTGGGCTCCTATTGCCAAATGGGCCGGGGCGTGAAGCAGGACTACGCCAAAGCAGCAGAGCGATACCGTCAGGCAGCGGAACAGGGTCATGCCGATGCCTGCGGCGCTTTGGGTGCGCTTTATCACCAGGGACTCGAACTGGACCAGGATTATCCTGAAGCGGCTCGCTGGTATCAAAAGGGCGCCGAAGGGGGATCGGTGGAAGCCGAATTTGGGTTGGGCGTCTTGTATTCTGACGGTTTGGGAGTGCAACAAAACGATGCGGAAGCGTTCAAGTGGTTTCATCGGGCAGCACAAAATGGCAATGAACGCGCGGCCTTGAACGTCGGCTTGTATTATCTCAACGGCAAGGGCGTCGAGCCAGACGCGGCCCTTGCATTCGAATGGTTCGTCCGGTCGGCCGACGCCGGCTCAGTCCAGGCCCGATACAATCTGGGTGTGCTCTACGAAAAAGGCCTCGGCGTGATACAGGATTTCCATAAAGCGGGCACGATGTATCAAACAGCCGCCGACCAGGGCGACGCCAAAGCCATGCTAAACTTGGGCATGCTCTATGCCAACGGCAAGGGCGTTTCACAGGACTACGCCAGAGCCGCACAGCTATATCAGCAGGCGGCAGCTGCGGGCAATCTCATCGCCTTAAGCAATCTGGCCGTCCTTTATCAACATGGCCGCGGTGTGCCAAAGGATCCAAGGGAAGCGGTTCGGCTTAATCGCCAATGCGCCGAAGCCGGAGTCGCCATTGGCCAATATAATTTAGGCACGTTGTATCATCGCGGTATTGGCGTGGACAAGGACGATAAAGAAGCGGTGCGCTGGTATCGCCTCGCTGCCGAGCAAAATCAACCTGCCGCCATGAACAACCTCGCTGACGCTTATGAAAAAGGCTGCGGCGTGGAACAGGACTATGCGCAGGCAGCCGCGTGGTATCGCCAAGCCGCCGACCGGGGCATCTCGGCGTCCTATTATAGCCTGGGGATTTTTTATCGCGATGGATTGGGTGTTAAACAGGATTATCAGGAAGCTGAAAAATGCCTCAAATTGGCCGTCGAAAAAGGTTATGAAAAGGCCGCACCGGCTCTGGAAAAGCTTTACGCAGAAGGCCTTGTCCCATTTCCAAAGACGGAAACGCCATTGACGTCGCCGCTGGGCTCCTCTGCTGAATCTCGGGAGTCTCCTGAACCCGGGATTGTCGCCCCGCCAGCCGCTGCCTTGCGGGCGCTTTGCCTGCGTGCCTTCATTCGCCGGTTCGAACTCGAGGCATTGTTGCAGGGTGTCCGTCAGCATCCCGGTGTGGTGGAACTCCTTGATCCTGACGGTTTGCGAAAAGAGGCGCGACGCATTAACGCATGGCTCAAGGACGAGGAATTGTGGCTCACGGCTTCGGAAAACGAAAAGAAGTTATTCAAATTAAGTCCTGGTTCCTGGCCCAAAAAGATCATTTTAAACATGGCGTGGCGGGCCGAAGCCCTGGGCGCCATCGGCTGGGCGCTTCACCTGACTGACAAAATCCCTCCATATGATGCGCAATTGGAACCGGATTCCTTCGTTTACCATTTGCAACTTTTCGGGGAGACAAAACCTTTTGTTTCCGCCGCGCGGTTGCGAACTGAGAAGGAGATTCTAGCGGCTCGGGAAATTGCCGAAAACTGGCTTTGGCGCGCCCGCACGACCCAAATCCAGAAAGAGCCGGACAAATATCCGCCGCCTCCGGGCATGACTTTTGAGAAAGTTATCGCGCTGGCCGCCACCCACTGGGAAAAGCAGGGATTGTTCACCGCCGTGAACGAAGATTACCCGGCTCGTGGCAAAGCCTATGCCCAACTCAATGATGCCGAATGGCAGGAACTGCGAAGCATCGCCACGGAACGTCTTTACGGTTTGAACTGGCTGTGCGGATACTCCGCAAATTGGGACTTGGTCCCCACCGGAACTTAAAAGTGCGCAGCCACACATTTAATACTTGCGTCAAAGTGTATCGCGTTCCCGCAGGCCGCAGAATATTTATGTCGAAATCTTTATCACCCCGGCACCTGATCGGGACTCGCAGGGGGATTGATCTCGGATTTTGTTCAATTGCAAGGTTCTGTCGAGCCCTCTTATTCAATTGGCAGTTCAGGCTCAGCCTGTGATCCGGCTTGATGCGCTGTTTGATAACACCTTTTTCAATCTGATTCTCTGATATTCACAAAAACACAGCCCTGGCCGTTCAAAGTTAGTTTGAGTCCGGCTGAAAGATCTGTCTCTCGCAGGATTGCTGAGGGAGTGGCCAAACCCTCCGCATTGGTAGGCCGGTCATTTTCAAAATAATGATAGAGCAGCACCGTTTTTCTGCCTTGGCCGGGCACTGCCAAACGCAAACTGCGCGTTGCCTTCGAATCATTGACCAGCATCACGTTGAGCTGATGGTTCGCGTCAACTTCACCGGCCATAACCCGGAAGTTCGCAAGGCCAGTCGGACTGACGCCCACAATTCGGGTGTCACGTGGAAATAGACGGCACATCAGAGACCATGAGTAGAACCAGGGACGAATGTTTTCATCCTCCGGATGTCCCATCGCAGTGCCTTGCGTGTTCCAGAATCCCCAGAGCTTCAGCGTTCTTTCTGTCGGCACTGGAAGATGTTCGGTAACCGTATGCATGGCATCGTCCATATCCCACGCGCTCAATCCCATCCACCCAGCCTGCGCCACCTGAGCCACGTAATCCGCCATCATCACGCCATAGGGAAATGTCCTCACACGCGGTTGTTGGTCCCCATTGCACTTGCCGTCGATCAGTCCGGATTCCGCCAGAAAAAACCACTTTTCCGCCGCGTCGGGATCGTTCGCCAGAATCACCTTCCTTTTGGCTTCGAGAAGTTTTTCGATTTCCCCATCCAATACCTCCCTGTCCGTCGCATACCAATGCATTTCCCAATCACCCATCACGTCAGGCATGTCCCGGGAGACTTCGTCGGCCCACTCCCAGCTCCACGCATTGTCGGGACCCACGATCGACATGTTTCTCAGACCATGAGTATCGAATTCTTTGCGCAATCCACGGATGCCTTTTGCCCATGCCTTGTAATCAACTTTGCCGTCCGGCCACATCCAGGAACCATTCGGCTCGTTCATCAAATTGTAGTAGCGGACAACCGTATATCCCCGGCTGATCCGCAGCCAGTTCACAAAATCCGTTGCCAGGCCCGCCCAGCGGGGGTCATCGGGTGTGCCGACGGTGTCACCGGCCCCGCCACCGAGTGGCCCCGGCGGAGCCCATTCGCCGAGTATGACATCAATCTTCCGCGACTGCGCGTAATCCAGAATGGCCAGTAGGGAGCCAAGTCGTTTGCGAATCGCATCTTCCCCTTGCTCCCAAACGTAGCGCGGTTTTCCGGAGGCGTTGAAACCCGTACAATAAGAATTCGCCTCTGTCATCACCCTGAAAAATGCCGGCTTCGCATAATCCAGCCGGTGCAGGGTGGACCGCCAGGCTTCCGGGCGCGGCGGATACGCATAAGGATCCCACTGGATGCCCAGGCCAAAAAAGGATCTTACCAGCGTGCTATGCAAATCCACGCTGACTTGGATGACGTCGCCAGGCGTTTCAGACGTGTTGTCGGCGCGCGCAAAACTGGCGCCAGCCATCAGTAAACACCAAAAGTATGAACTGCATATCCGACGCCAAGTCGTGCGCCTAGTATGCTTCCGGGATTGTTTGAAGTTAATCATTTCCCGGCGACAGTCTTAAGATGCTTAAATACCGTTTCGCTCCGGGTTTTGACATTCTGCTTTTCGTGGGTATGCTCAAATGGGGTGTGCCGGTCTCTGGACAGATACTAGGTAATCTCTCGGCTCAAAAACCTAACGCAGCATAGCGCAAAAAGTTCGGCCCGGCAATGCATTTGGTCCGCCCTTCGCCCTTTTCGCAGCCTCCGCGCGACCACTCCGCGTTAATGCATCCAATGCAGCGACCTCCTAAACTCAAGCTTCCAGCTCCAATATTCTAGAAACGCCCCCTTGGAAATTTTCAGACAGTCTCTAAAGAAATTCCCTGCCCCGCCGATAACAATGATATGTCCCTGATGAAAATCGGAATTGTGACTGGCGGCGGCGATTGTCCCGGCTTGAACGCCGTGATCCGCGCCGTGGCTAAAACCGCCGCTCAGCGCGGCTGGGAAACACTGGGGATACTAGGGAGTTACGACGGTTTGCTGGCCGGAAATCACCGCGTTCTGGATTACAAGGCGCTCGACGGTCTTCTCGTGCGCGGCGGCACCATCCTCGGGACCGCCAACCGCGGCCAGTTTTCCGCCAAGACCAGCCACGGCGAAACCCGGCAGTTGCCCAAAGAGCTGCTGGACGCCACCAAGGCCGGCATGGAAAGACTCGGCATATCCGCCTTGGTCTCCGTCGGCGGCGACGGTTCCCTGTCCATCGCCCAACAAATGCACGAGGCCGGTATCCCCATCGTCGGTGTCCCCAAGACCATCGACAACGACCTCGCGGCCACCACCGTCACGTTCGGCTTCGACTCCGCCGTGGCCTGCGCCACCGACGCGCTCGATCGCCTCCACACTACCGCTGAAAGCCATAGCCGCGTGATGGTTCTCGAAGTCATGGGCCGGTACGCCGGTTGGATTGCCATTTACTCCGGCATGGCCGGCGGGGCGGATGTTATCCTGATTCCCGAAATTCCCTTTCATTACGAATCCGTTTGCAAGGCGGTGATGGAACGCGAACGGAAAGGGAAACATTTTACCCTCGTTGTCGCGGCCGAAGGCGCCAAACCGGCGGGCGGCGATTTCGTCACGTCCGGCGCGCAGCAGCAAAACCGCGAGGCCCGTCTCGGCGGCATTGGTGCCGTGGTGGCGGCCGAAATCGAGAAACGCACCGGCAAGGAAACCCGCACCATGGTGCTGGGCCACCTGCAACGCGGCGGCAGCCCCACTTTCATGGACCGTGTTCTTTGCACCCTTTTCGGCGCCAAAGCCGTCGAACTCATTACCGAGGGCCGATTCGGCCGCATGGTCGCTCACAACGGCCGCTGCGTGGATAGCGTTCCCCTCGCCGAAGCCACCGGTCGCCTGCGCACCGTCCCGCTCGACGAAGGCTTCGTCCACGCCACCCGCTCCCTCGGCATCTGCCTCGGAGATTGATCGATCCTTCAATTCTAATGGCAACCCGCAAAGCGCTGCCGGTAAATGTAAATCGACAACTTTGACCCCTTGCCAACCCCTAACGGTGGTTGGCAATCCAGCACCAACCCCCATTTCGATGACACGCACCGCAATCCCTGGGGCCATCATATTCTTTACCACCTAGTCGACAACCGCCTGAACGGCGCGCCAACTGGTGATGATCCATTCATCCCATTTGTCCTGCTTCCAGAGCCGGCATAGCAACGCCAATATGGCTGTGTTGATAAACCGCAAATTCCGGTTTAAGCTGATTTGGCCGGCACGAATTATGTCCAGATCAGATCAGCCATGTTCGCAACCGAGCCTTAATGTCACTAAGACAGCAGCTAGACTTGCGTGTGTTTTTTTCCTGCTCGCAATTCCCAATACGCCTGGTTATGGCAGTAGTCTTGGTATGCCTTGGCCACTATTTTTTGGCACCTGGGGAGTCATGTCGGCCTTTGCCTTCGTCAGTTTATTGGGTTATGTCGCGTGTAGGCAGCGTGGCGAGAGCATCAGCGCCTTTTACGTGATTTGTCCGTTGTTACTTTTCCTTTTTTTATTCTACATTTTGAATGAACACGAAATAATTTCAGCCATTTTGCATTGGGAAACGCAGCGCAAAGCAAAGTGAAGACTGTCAAGGAGGCGGGGGTTTTCAACAGCCCCCAAGCGCCATTCGGCGCGGCATATTTGTAGTATCCAAATGAAAAAACAACAAAGCCCCGCCCAGGGGCGACATATCCCTGGATCCCTGTTTCGCATACACGCAGGTCCCGATCATCGGGTCGAGCCCTGTTAATCAAAAAAGAGACACCGTGAACCCAACTGCCGTCTTAACCTCGTTTAATTTCCTAATAACCGTACTGAGCAAAAACCGCAGGGCGGTTCAACTTCGCGGATTCTTTTCCTCTGATAATGTTTGAAACAGATTCACCGTTCTGTTCCTATGGAGATGCGCCCACAAGTGTGAAAGCGAAGACACCCCAATATGAGGACATGCACTCGGCAGAATTTAACCGCAAAGGTTTCACGTTGGTTGAACTTCTGATTGTCATTGGCATTATCGCAATTCTCTCCGCTCTTTTGCTTTCGGCGCTTAATCACGCTGAAGCCAGAGCGCGACGAATTCAGTGTGCCAACAACGTGCATCAACTGGGCCTGGCTTTGGTGGAATATTCCGGAGAAAACGATGTTTACCCTTTCAATCACGATTGGATGGATGTTCTGGAAGAACAAATGAGGAAGGGCTATTTAAAAGGCATCGATTCTCATAGTTTTATGATTAATGGAGTGTGGCGCTGTCCCGGTTTCGAAGTGCCAAAGGAATGGAAAACCCCCGTCATATTCCCGTCCTATGGCTACAATGTTTTGGGGATTAATGGACAATTTGGACTCGCCTTTGATTCTCCCGGTTATTCTCCCGGTTGGAACCATGAAAAAGGGCCGGTTGTCAGAGTAACTTCATTGGTTGATCCAAGCGAAATGATAGCCATTGGGGATGGATTCTGCGGCGATGGTTCGTCCATCGAAGATTTAGGGGGGATGATCGGGCGAATAGGGATAATGCGGGATAAGCCCAATAGCATGGTCACGGCAAGAGCCAATGCCCGTCATCAAGGCAAGGCAAACATGGTGTTTTGCGACGGCCACGTTGAAACACCGACGTTGAAATTTCTTTTTGAAGATACCAACGACAACGCCTTAGTTTGCTGGACGCGTGACCACCAGCCACATAGGGAGCTTTTACCGCCATAAAACCATTAAGAGATCAGACGAATTTCCCCGCCTCGATGGCGTTTTTTCTCATCACTAATTTCGCCCTGCGACAGCCTTTGTTGTACCCCAATGTTCAAATAGTCGGGTGCAATACGTTACCGCCCATCAAAAACAATCCGCCAGCAAGGCTGCTCAAACCGCAGCAGCAATCCTGAACACCCGGCAAAACCGCGCGCGCCTCTTCGCGTCCCCTCGCCTGGGGGAGAGGGCCAGGGTGAGGGCGATCTAACCTTTCGGCGCAGCCGCCAATATGACCCAAACATACGAAACCCTCCAATACGTCGACCGCAGCGGCGACACCCAGGAAGTCGCCCTGCTCGGAACCCACCTCGCCGGCACCAACAAAACCCTCGGCGACTACATCGTTGCCGCCGACCTCACTGCCGGGCAAACCGTCAACCTGATCAATCAACTGATCACCCACGTCCTCACCCTGCAGCAAACCCAAAACGGTCTCGCCGCCAGGATCGCCCAGATTCAGGCCCAGGCCAAACAAGTCTCCTTCAACACCCAATAATCACCCCGGTAAGGCAGCCGTGCCCCGCTGCCCAAACTAAAAATGACCTACGACCCCCATTGACAAAGGGGAAAGCCTAAATTACAAAGTTAATATGGGTCCCGTGATGTACCGCAATGAGGCTACTATGACTGCCGCGCTTGAAATCCCCCCAGTCACATCGCCCGGGACCGCTATTAAGGTTGCAATCGTGGCAGAAGTGAAAGGCAAACCGTGAAGATACGTTCTATTGCAATGTTTGGCATTGCGGCAATCATGCTTATTCAGTTTTTTCCAATTGACCCACTTTTCAACGACTCTGGCTGGTGGTACTATTTCAATCTCATCGGGGCAATCGGCGCGCTTTTTATTTGGTGGATTGGAAGAAAAGAGCCCTCAAATCCAAATTAGGAAACCGCCGCTATGACGAGCCATGTTCAATTGATCCATATGTTTCCAAAGTGGAAGGTAGTAAGTATTGTTGTCGCGGCGTTTCTTTTGGTAGCTGTGTCGCTTTGGGTCGTGCTTGGTTTCTTGAGTGCGAAGGAAAACAGCCCGGAAGCAATGTACATTCTGGACCTGCGTGCCGCGCGTTACGGTTGGTTATCTGACGGCTGTCCTGTTCCCATCGATCCGGAGAAGTATTTAGGATGGAGTCCTTCGGAAACTGATTATGTTTCCACGGTGTCTGTGACGTTACCCGACCCCGATCTAACGGCGCGCAGTCTTGGTATCGTCACAAACAGTACGTACCATGGACTTTTCGCTACGAAAGTGTACGCAAATTCCAATACGTATGTTATCACCACCACGGGCGATATTCTTCTGTTTGATGCCGCAGGAAAAGTGCGGTTGTTAGAGCGCGGAGAATGAGCCGGCACCGCTGACTCCTTTGGTGTCCGCTTTTGGCTAATGACGTAACCATTGTGACCGAGCGAAAAATGCCCATGCGATGATCCCAACCACCCAAGAAAGAATAGTGGAGATAAAACGCGACCAAAGGTAAATGGTTATAATAAGCAAAATCGAGCCTAGGAAAAGTGTCAACCAGGCAAGAGAGAGACTTCCTCGGCCATCAGCGAATGAGGATTTCGAGAATCCGCAGCAGGCCAGTACAATCGAGAACACGCAAAAGAAAGCAGCGCGAAATCGCTTATCACGCATTCTCTCCCTCCTTGACCTCTCGGCTAATGCAATGCGTTCTTTCCAGTTTGAAAGCCAGTTTGGCATATTACTACTATCAACTTAAGGCGTGGCTTTTTTTTGTTCAAGGGAATTTGCCAGCCAAATGCCACGCTGTGTTTGCCGTGCTCGCAGCTTGGGGAAGCGGAGCACAAATCAGAGCATCAGCTCCCGTCCTAAAAGCCTCCCCGTTTTTTTGAAACTTGTTCTTCCTTGCGACAGCCTTTGTCGCACCCCAATGTTTAAATCGTCGAGTGCAAAACGTTGCCGCCCATCAAAAACAATCCGCCAGCAAGGCTGCTCAAACCGCTGCAGCAACCCTGAACACCCGGCAAAACCACACGCGCCTCTTCGCGTCCCCTCGCCTGGGGGAGAGGGCCAGGGTGAGGGCGATCTAACCTTTCGGCGCAGCCGCCAATATGACCCAAACATACGAAACCCTCCAATACGTCGACAGCAGCGGCGGCACCCAGGAAGTCGCCCTGCTCGGAACCCACCTCGCCGGCACCAACAAAACCCTCGGCGACTACATCGTCGCCGCCGGCTTCACTGCTGCGCAAACCGTCAACCTGATCAATCAACTGATCACCCACGTCCTCAGCCTGCAGCAAGCCCAAAACGGTCTCGCCGCTCGCATCGCGCAGTTAGCACAGCAGCAAAAATCCGGCTCCTTTAACACTCAATGAACATACGTCCCACCCGTCCCATCGGTCCTATTTGGTAAACCGCGCGCCCCAACGGACGACTTCTTTATCGGGTCCAAAGCACACTTATCGCTTGCTGGAAGCAATATAAGGATGACCGCCAGTAAACATGTTCAACCTAGATTGAATCTCGCCAACGACGTTAGTTTCTGTCGCCAACTTTAAGGATTGGCGTTCGAGGCCCATCGCCTTACCATAATTGCCGATTTCGGCATTTGCCGTAGCTAATGTATCAACGTAGCTCCAATTGGTCCAATCAGTGAGCGAACAGGCAATTGCCGCCAGATCAACGGCTTTCTGTCCATTTCGATAGTGAGAATCCTCACAAGTGGCGAGCAACCAGGCAAATGAATTCATTGCGTAGTGATTTCGCATGTCATGTTGAACCACCTGCTCCCAGTCGTTACTAGCACCAGCCCAATTACCAGTCTGATTAAAGGCGTAGGCACGCTGTTGAAGAATTAAAGGATCGTTTGGCTTTAGTAAGTTAGCTTCATTGCAATCGTTTAACGCTTGAGAGTAATTACCCTGAGCCATGTAGCACCCGGCACGCCCGCTATAGGGCCCACTGTCATTTGGATTGAGTTCAATGGCAACACCAAAATCTTGGATCGCTTTTGCATATTCGGTAATCCGGTAATAACAAAGGGCCCTTTCATAGAAAGCATTTTCAAATGTTGAATTGCCTTGTAGAAACCTTTTTCAAGTTAGTGCGTCTTGTTTGGAATGAAGCGTGAAAAGTCGCGGACACAGGTGATCGAGCGGGTTGCGAATTTGGCGATGCGGCTGGGTGGGCGGCATC
>JBEKMT010000131.1:0-15093 GCA_050008355.1 Verrucomicrobiota bacterium | reverse complement strand
TCACCACGCTGCAATGCAGCGCGGACGAGTTCGCGACCGAATCCCTGTGATGTGCCGGTGATGAACCAAACCAGCGGTTTAGTGGAAGGCAAGCTCATAGAAATTTCTGGTTAATTATTTTTCCACCGTTTCAATACCGGAACCAGAGAATAAAGCAGGATTTATATTTTTCAATATCCACGGGAATATTGACCCCGACGCCTAAAGTTTAAAGAGCTTATCGACCTTCGCCTTCACGGCTTCATCCATCTTGATGAGCGGCGGCCAGGCGCGCTTAAATCCTTCGCCCGGGAGCTTTTTGGTCGCGTCAATACCGAGTTTGCTGCCGATGGCGATTTCACTGGTCGCGTGGTCAAGCACGTCTGACGGGCCTTTGGTGAAGATGCTGTCGCGTTGCGGGTCGGTGTTTGCGGTGAGGTGAAACAGGACTTCGCTGGTGTTGTGCACGTTCACGCTGGCATCCACCACCACAATGTATTTCGTGAACATCATCTGGCCCATGCCCCAGAGTCCATGCATGATTTTGTAGGCCTGCATGGGGTAGGTTTTTTTGATGCTGACGAATACCAGGTTGTGAAACACGCCTTCCGCAGGCAGCGCAATATCCACAATCTCCGGAAAATTCATTTTGAAGATGGGCAGAAATAATTTCACGCTCGCGCCGCCGATGTAAAAGTCCTCCATGGGCGGAATACCGACAATCGTCGCGGGATATACCGCGTCCTGGCGATGCGTAATGGCCGTGATATGAAACACAGGATAGGGCTCAGGCAGGGTGTAATAGCCGGTGTGATCACCGAACGGACCCTCGTCACGCAAAGGTTCGGTCGGGTCAATGTAGCCTTCGATGACAAAATCGGCGTTGGCGGGAACTTCCAGGTCGTTTGTTTCGCACTTCACGAGTTCGACGGATTTTTTCCGCAGGTAACCGGCGAGGAGAAATTCGTCGAGTCCGTCCGGCAACGGCGCGGTCGCGGCAAAGGGAAACATCGGGTCGCCCCCGACAAAAATGGCGACGGGCATGCGCTCGCCTTTTTCGTAATAACGGCGTCCGTGCCGGGCGGCAACCTTTTGCAACTGCCAATGCATGCCGGTAGTCTTCTCATCGTATATCTGGATGCGGTACATGCCGAGGTTGCGCTCGCCGGTATCGGGATCACGCGTGACAACACAGGGCAACGTGATGAACCGTCCGCCGTCGAGCGGCCAGCATCGCAGGATGGGCAAATTCAAAAGCGTTGCCGGTTGCAGGTTAAAAGTTGATGGGTCAGAAACGTTTGATGCTTTCGGCCAGCTTTCAACCTTCAACCTGGAATTTTCAACCAGATGAATGACTTCCTTGCACGGGCCGGTTTTGACAGACTTCGGTTTGGCATGGCGCAGATCCAGCGCCAGTGAGAGCAGCTTGATGGCTTCCTTGAAGCTGGTCGGGGGTTTGGCCTTCATCAAGGCGCCGAGTTCATCGGCGACTTCATCCACAGACCCCGCATTCATGCTCATGGCCATGCGCTTGTACGAGCCGAGCGTGTTGATGGCGACAGGGAACGGCGAGACAACACCGTTAACGGTGGGTTTCTCGAAGAGGAGCGCCTTGCCACCCCCAGGCAATTTCATTTCGCGATCCGCGATCTCGGTGATTTCCAGTTCCGTCGCCACCGGCTGGGGAATGCGCTTGAGCTCGCCCGCACTTTCGAGAGCGTTGACGAAATCACGGAAGGAATCAAAGGCCATACGACTGCGAAATTAGCAGAAAAAGCTTTTCTGGCAATGCACAGGAAAAATGATTCGCCCACAGATTCTGTTCAAAAAGCAGGCAGTGCCTGCGAGAATTAACGCCTCCAGCGGGGAAAATTCCTTGGCGACAAAATTATTTCGGCAACAAATCTCCCACGAGAGATTTCTCTTCTTTCAATTCGTTTTCGCTCGCCACAATTTTGGCCTTGCTGAATTCGTTCAACGGCACGTTTTGAACGATTTCAAAATCCTTGCCGTTGCTGCGAACCGGGTAGCTGAAGATCAGCCCCTTTTCGATGCCATAACTGCCGTCGGAGTGGACTGCCACGCTGAACCAATCGCCCGCAGGGGTCGGGTGCGTAAGCTTGTAAACAGTGTCCACGGCGGCGTTCGCGGCGCTGGCGGCGCTGCTCAACCCCCGGGCCTTGATGATGGCGGCGCCGCGTTGTTGCACGGTGGTGATGAAATCTTTTTCCAGCCATTCGCGATGGCTGATGATTTCCGGCACGAGCCGGCCGTGAATCTTCGTGTTATAAAAATCCGGGAACATCGTGGCACTGTGGTTGCCCCAGATGGCGAGATTGGTCACGGCGGTCACGTCCACGCTGGCTTTTTTGGCGAGCTGTGATTTGGCGCGGTTTTCGTCCAGCGCGGTCATGGCGAAGAAACGGTCTTTCGGCAGGCCGGGCGCGTTGTTCGCGGCGATGAGGGCGTTGGTATTGCAGGGATTGCCAACGACGAGCACGCGGGCGTCCGCGGCGGCGTTTTTGGCGATGGCATTCCCCTGCCCGGTGAAAATTTTCCCATTGATGCCCAGCAGATCCTTGCGCTCCATGCCCTGTTTGCGGGGCACGGCGCCGACCAGCAGCGCCCAGTTCACACCCTTGAAACCTTCGTTCAAATCGGACGTCGGCACAACACCCTTCAGCAAGGGAAACGCGCAGTCATCAAGCTCCATCACCACACCTTGCAGGGCGTTCATGGCTTTTTCGTCAGGGATTTCGATCAAATGTAATATGACCGGCTGGTCCGGGCCAAATGCCGCGCCGGAGGCAATGCGAAACAGAAGTGAATATCCGATTTGGCCGGCTGCGCCGGTGACCGCGATGCGAATGGGTGGTTTGCTCATAAATGAATTAAAAGGGAAGTATAGTTGCCGCAGTCGATTTCGCGCAAGTGCGGAACTGCTGCATTCGTTTCATCATTTTCAGGAGGCGGGTTCTTCCGTTACATCAAACCGCTCGAACAGTTTGCCGAGCACCACCACACCCAAGCCGGCTTCAACAGCCAGGATGGCGGTGGCCGCGATCCCGGCGAAAATGACCGGCGTCGACGAACCAAGCACGAATTTCAGCGGAAAGAAAACGACGACAAACGCGAGGGCGGCGGGCACAAGTGCCAGCAAAAGGACGAGCAGTTGTCCGACGGCATAAATCAACCGCTGGCCGGTGGCTTCGATGCCGCGCGGACTGTCCTTGCCGGCCTGGACCCACGACGGGAAGAGCAGCACGGCCGCATTCGGAATTAGCAACAGGATAAAATCAAGCACGGGCAGCGCGAACACAGCGCTGAGAGCTATCGCCAATAAGAGGGTCCGGTATCCGCCGGGCAGATAAAAAATCAGAATCGTGGACAGCAGTAGCAAAAGCCATTGGAAGCCGGCCAGCACCGCGACCGGCGCGAGAATTTCGCCGAGGGCAATCTGCCAGCCAGGCAGCGGGAAGGTTTTCAAGATATCTGCCTGCGGCAGGTCATGCCGGAAATCCAGCCGCAAAAATTGCGGACCCAGCAGCAACGAATAGCCCAGAAAAATGGCGAGAATAATGGCCGCCATCATGGCGAGATTTTGCCCAATGCCCCCCGATCTAAAGCTGACAATGAACACCACCATAATGACCGAGACCAGGATCCAGAACCTCGTGGAAAAAACCCGCCCGACACCGATCAGATTTTTCCACAACAAGGCGATGAACGCGGGTCCAACGGGCGCGAGTTTGAACCAGGCGCGCCTGGCTTTTTGATTTTTCCTCGCGCCAGCCCAGTTGCCGGCACGTACGGCGGAGATACGGGCCGCCAATTTTTGCGAAGCCTCCACTGAGGCTTCCTCAAACGCCACGTCCGAAAAAATGACCCAAAAATAGTGCAGCACAAACAGGAAAAGAGCCGGGGCCAGCGCAGCAAGAAACGAAGGCCCGTCCGGTGCAAAAAAGGGACGCACCAACAAACGGAATGGATACAGTAAATAGAGTGCGGGACCGGTGCCCAGGACGTTCTGGACGTAATCCATGTTCGATCTGAGATCCCCGAATTCCAGATGACCCTGGGACGGCAGGGAATTCTTTGCCCAAAACCAGACTCCACCCACCGCCGATGCGGCCAAGAGGAAGACCAAGGCGCGCCGGAGACGGTTGGAGATTCCGTGATCGAGCAGCAGGGTACGGGAAAACGAAGATCCCATAAAGTGGAGATTCAACGTCGACAGGATCAGCCACCAACCAGCAGCGTGAATCCACACATTGCCACCAAAGCGTCTCGAAAACAGGGTGAAAAACAGGGCGCTGATCAGAATCCGCAATTGGGAGCGGATGAGTTTGAAATGAACCAGTGTGCGGCGGCTGACCGGAGCCGGGAAAAGAAAAGCCACCTCGGCTTCGGTAAAAGTGAGCGCCGCGCGTTCATGTGGAATTAGCCAGGCAAGGACCACGATGACGAAAAGGATCGCAGCCGCCAATGATTCCATGAACAATAAATTTTCCGGCGAGACCGTCAGGTTGGCACCCGGGGAGCGGCTGCCGGTCTGGCCCAGGAACAGATAGCGGAAAAAATAAAAGTAAAAATAGAGTCCGCCGGCGATGGCGCCGATGAGATATTTCGGTTGTTTCAACCGTTTGAACCGTGTCACCAGCCGGTTACGGGTTGAATGATATTGCAGGTAAAAGAGCGCGGCGATCATTTGGTTTCAACCGGTAATACCGGCGGCGCGGCAGGAGCGCTGCCGGCAGCCGTCGCCCGGAAGAAAATCTCCTCGAGACTGTCGTCGCCGGCTGCGCCGGCAAATTTCCGGGCAACTTCGGCCAGCGTCCCGTCGATCACCTTTTTACCGTCCTTCAAGATCAGGATGCGTGAGCTGATCTCCTCGACAAGGTGAAGCAGGTGCGAACTGATGATGATGGCAGCGCCGTCCTGAGCGCGTTTCAAGATCGAGTTTTTCATTCGCCGGATGCCGATGGGATCCAGCCCGGTCAACGGTTCGTCGAAAAAAATCATCTTGGGCGAATGGAGGAGGCCGCAAGCGATGGCCAGTTTTTGCTTCATACCGCGGGATAATTCGCCGGGCAACGCGTCCCGCTTGTTGGCGAGCTCCAGTTCTTCCAACAGCACCTTTCCAACGTTCTCATAATCGGCCACCTGATAAATCCGGGCGACAAAATTCAGGTGCTGCCAGACGGTCAGATAATCGAACAGGCGTGGTTCATCGGTGAAAAAGGCGAGTTGCTTCTTCGCCGCCATCGCGTCACGAACGATATCGTGACCGCAGACACGCACCGTTCCGCGTGTGGGAGGAATGATGCCGGCCAGGCAACGCAAGGTCGTGGTTTTGCCCGCACCATTCGGGCCGACCAATCCAACCACTTCGCCGGGTTGGATGGAAAAGGAAAGTTCGCTCACGGCAGTGAATTCGCCGTAAAGCTTGGTGAGACCTTCAACTTGAACCATATCCGGGTCGGGTTGCGGTTAACCGTGAATAGAGGCAGGATAACAGGAAGCCCTCTTGAACGTAAAGCAGGTAAGGGATGCAAATATTTCCAGATTGTTCTTGGCAAAGTCCTGATTAAGCGTAAAAGTAAAAATGCTCTTTGAAACTGGCGGCATCAAGATTCCGCCAACGTCACAGTCAAATGTCAGGGAACCCGGTGTGAATCCGGGACGGTTGCGCCACTGTAACGGCTACAAATTCCAAGACCACTGACCGAAAGGTTGGGAAGGCGGAATAAGGTTTGAAGCCGAAGTCAGGATACCGGTTTGATTGTTCTCGTCGGCTCCGGGCGTACCGGGGCGCTTCTCCGCAAAGAGAAGGATGAGACCAGCCCGGCAAACCGTTTTTGTCGGCTCGTCGAATTTCCTCCATTCCTCGTTTGCGAAGTCTGGAGGTTTTTTGTTTTCCAAGCCTCCGCTTCACACTGGTCTCCTAATCGCAGGTAAAACCGTTCCGCGAATTGCTCGCGGGAAATAATTGAAAGATCAGTCAAATGAAAAAGTTGTCCGTTTCGCTGGCGCTCGCCACCTGGTTCGTTTCCACGTTCGTCCACGCCATTTCCCTGGATGACATCCAGCTCTGGACCGGTTCCGGGACCAACCGCGCCGCGCTGGTTATTGAATGGAATTCACCGGAACTGTTCAACCAAACCACTGTTTCCGCCCCGGTGGCCAACAAAACGCTCGTCTGGGGCTACCGTTTCAACGGCCAGGCCACGGGAACCCAAATGTTCACGGCCATTCTCGCGTCGGATCCGAAGCTTTATGCCGTGGCCGAGGAATCCTTCGGAACATTCATTGTAAGTATCGGTTACAACCTAAGCGGCAACGGCAACATCGGCATCACGGATGGCACCTCCACGAATTATTTTATCAACGGCTATTTGACGAATGCGACCGTGGACGTGGACGCGGCGGCGCCGTTGAATAGCGGTGATTTATTTTGGAGCGGTTATTTCGGCCCTTACTGGCAAGTCTGGACTGAAGCCGGCGACGGCGGCGGTTATGAAAATTCGCCCAATCGGGGACCTGACAGTTATTGGAACCCAGCGACCGGCGAACAGGGCCAGTGGAGCTCTCCTTACGACGGACTGGATTTATTGCCGCTAACCAACGGTTCGTGGATTGGCTTTTCCGTTTCAGCCGACGGCTATCCCGATGACACCAATGATCCGGCCTATATGAACGATCTGAACATTTTCAACAATGATGAGCAGGCCCCGCCTTCGCCGGACGGCACATATGTGGCGTATGTTGCCAACACGAACGATTTCGCCGTGCAGGTGATCAGCACCAATGGTGTTGATCCGTCCAGCCCTTACAATGACCCGGTAGCCGTGTTGGACCGACCGACCTTGAGTTTTGTGGATCCGTATGACTTTTTCCCTGACGTCGTCACCGACTGCGTGTCCATTGTGGATGCTCCTTACAACGTGGCGCCAAACGGCAGCAAAGTGATCACGGAAATTTCCAGTGGCGGGCAAGTCACGGTCAAACTCGGGCGTAAAGTGTACCACGACCCGAACAACGCCTATGGCACGGATCTGATGGTCTACGGCAATTCGTTCTTTACCGGTATCTCGGGTGCTTCGGGACTGATCAGTCAGGCAACGGATTTGAGCAACGTTAGTTTGACCAGCAGCTCCATTTACGGCCACGCCACAATTGTCTCCGTCAGCGAGGACGGCACCAATTGGTACAGCTATGACATGGTGTCGGCACTTTTTCCGGATGAAGCCTATCGCTGGGATGATACGAACAGTTCATGGACGGTCGAGGAAATGAATCCCAACAAGCCGGTGAATCCGTATATTTTTACGAACAATTTTGCCGGCCAGACCGTTGCTGGCGCGCTCGATCAGTTCGTCGGCGCGGCGGGCGGAACGGGTTATAACCTGGCGGCTTCGGGCCTGCCGTGGATTCAGTATGTCCGCATCACGCCGGGCGCAGGCACGTACACGGTCATTGACTCCATTGCGGCCGTGAATCCTGTGACCGTAGGCGATGCCCTGGCCATTTCGCCGGATAACCTGACCGCGGGAATCACCAACCTGGTGTTCCAAAACCCGGATAATTCCAGCCAGAGCCAGGTTTTCCTCAACTTTGCGTCGGTGAATGAAGTCGCCCGCGTCAGCACGGTCAGCCTGAACGATTTTTCATCGTTCGCGCCGGTGGAGGGCACCATTTCCAGCGGTTATCAAATCCAAGCATTGCCAGTGACGGGAACCAACCCTGTGAGCTTGCAAGCCGCTGTCGGTTTGCGGACGGGCAGCAATTATTCTGGCAACGGCAATGATTTGCGAGTGTTCCAATGGGAAAATACGAACTGGCTCTCCCAAGCGTTCACTTACAATGCGTCCAACCACGAAGTCCTCGTGGCCGGGGTCACAAATTTTTCCGCCTTCGCGGTTTCGCAAATCGTGCCACCCTACCTGGGCATCCAACCGGCCATTAATGGTTTTTCATTCCAACTCACGCCCGTGCCGAATTGCCCGGAGACCCTGCAACGTTCGACTGACCTCGTGACGTGGACGCCTGTTTACACCTTTACCGCCACCAACAATCAACCGGTGACCTTGCAAGACTCCAACCCGCCGGCGCGTAAGGCGTTTTACCGGGTGCAATTGAATCCTTGATGAAACGATTCCCGCAAGTGACGGACGACGGGCACGGCGCACAAATGCAGCCTCGAATTCCCAGGCTTCGCCGCTCTCCGCTTGCCGCCCGGCCGGCTTTCACGCTGATCGAACTTCTGGTGGTGATCGCCATTATCGCCATTCTGGCGGCGATGTTATTGCCCGCGCTGGCGGCGTCGAAATCGCGGGCCAAACGCATTCAGTGCCTCAGCAATTTGCGCCAACTGGACATCGCCGCGCAAATCTACACCGGCGACAACTCGGATTTTTATCCGTTTGCCTATTACTTCGATAGCGTGCACATGGTTTCGTACTGCTGGGATTTCACGACCGAAAGTTCCGGCCAGGTTGTTCCCGGCGTGCTTTGGCAAGGGCAAACCAATCCCCGAATCCAGCAATGCCCATCATACAACGGCGGTGCCAATTGGAACGCAGACCCCTTCACCGGCTACAATTATAACACGAGCTTCATCGGCCACGGACAGGGCGAGAGCGCCAGTGATCCGACCGGTCAAGCCGCCCCGGTGCCGGCCAAAACCGCCGCAGTGAATCATCCGGCCAATACGGTTTTGTTTGGGGACGGTCAGTATTCCGGTGGTGCGGACAAATTTATGCGCGCGCCATTTCCCAATCCCGGGGACGCCAATGCCACCGGGCGTTACGCCGGCACACAAGGTTTTCGACATGATGGCCGCAGCAATACCGCCTTTAGCGACGGCCACGCCGAATCGTTGACGGAAGTTTACACCAATAATGCCGATGGCGGGGCCAACGTGGCGCCTGGCACCGGTTTTCTTTCCTCGAGCAATTCACTTTACGACCTGCAATAGCATGAATCCGCTCAATGTAAAAGCCGCAGAGCCGGCAAACTGCCCATTGTGCGGCCGTCCGAACGAATGCCTGCTGTGCACCAATGCCGCCTTCAAAGGTCCTTGCTGGTGCACGCGTGTGGAAATCCCCGAGGCGCTGCTGGCGAAATTACCCCCGGATTCACGGAACAAAGCATGCCTCTGTCGCGATTGCGTCATGGAATTTCATCGCTCAAAAAATGCCGGGGTGGCGCAGCCAAAAATTTTGCCCGGCGATTTTTATTTCGACAGTGGTTGGATGGTGTTCACGGCGGAATATCATCTGCGCCGCGGCTATTGTTGCGGCAACGGTTGCCGCCATTGCCCTTATCCGGGAAAAAACGCAGATCGGTCCGTTACCGCATGAACCACGGCCCGCAACGCATCGTCTGCCTTTCCGCCGAGGCCGCCGACTGGTTCTGGCGGATTGGTGCCTGGGAACTCGTGGCAGGGGTCACCACCTTTTTCACCCAGCCTTCGGGAGCGCCAAAGAAGCCGCGGGTGAGCGGATTCAGTTCCGCCAACCTGCCTCAAATCGAAGAGTTGAATCCTGACCTCATCATCACGTTTTCGGATGTCCAGTCCCAACTTGCTGCCGAACTCATCCGTCGAGGATTTCCCGTGTTCGCGACCAATCAGCGAACACTTGACGAAATTGAAGACACGCTAGCCCTGCTGTCGCGATTGGTGAGTCATGACGGCGAAAAATGGCTGAAAGAATTCCGGGAAAGACTCGCGCCCGTCGAAAGAGTTTCGCGGCGTCCGCGTGTTTATTTTGAGGAGTGGAACGAGCCACTGATTACCGGCATCGGTTGGGTCGGCGAATTGATTGAACGCGCCGGAGGCGAGGACATTTTCTCGGAAATGAAATCAAGAAGGATCGCCCGGGAGCGCACCGTCTTGCCAGAACAAGTTTGCCGGGCGAACCCCGAAATCATTTTTGCCTCGTGGTGCGGCAAACCGGTTGAACGCGCGGAAATCTCTTCACGCCGCGGTTGGCCGGAAACGGCCGCCGTCCGGGCAGGCCAAATTTACGAAATACCGGGAGAAGATATTTTACAGCCCGGTTTTCGACTGGTTCATGGTTTCGAGCGAATGAAGAGTATCATCGGGCAACGATAAACGCGTCGCTTCCGTGAGAATAAATTTCCACGCAAGATTTTAGACGCCAATCTGTTTCTGGATTGACCCGCAGATTTGTTTCGACCACTTTTCCAGCACCTTCGCGTCCCGACCCTCCACCAGCAAGCGCACTTTGGGTTCCGTGCCCGAATAACGCAACAGCAGGCGGCCTCCTTGCAAGTGCAATTCCTTCTCAGCTTCGGCCACCAGCCGGCTCAAGCCATCCAGTTGCTCGAAGGGTTTTTTCTCGCGGACTTTCACATTGGTCACCAGTTGAGGAAATCGCGTCCAACACTTCGCCAATTTGGACAACGGTTTGTCTTTTGCCTTCAGGATTCGCAATATCTGCAACGCCGCCACCAAGCCGTCGCCCGTGGTGCCATAATCACGAAAAATCAAATGGCCGCTTTGTTCTCCGCCGAGGTTGAATCCATTTTTCAACATCTCATCAATCACGTTTTTATCTCCGACCGCTGTCCGGACCAGCTGACCTCCGATTTTCTTGATGGCGACTTCGAGACCCGCATTGCTCATCACGGTCGAGACCAACGTTCTTTCCGCCAGCGTGTTTTCGGCCAGCATTTCCGTTGCGGCGATGGCCATAATGTCATCACCGTCAATCAACGTGCCTGATTCGTCGCAAAGCAACACACGGTCGGCATCGCCGTCATGTGCGATGCCAATATGCGCAGCATGCTCAACCACTTTCCGGCACATCGCTTCCGGGTGCATCGACCCGCAGCTCTCATTGATGTTTTTGCCGTCGGGCTGGTTGTTGAAAACGATCACCTCTGCACCGAGTTCGCGCAGCACGCAAGGCGACGATTTGTACGCCGCGCCATGGCCGCAGTCCAAAACGATTTTTACCCCTTCAAGGGTCAATCCTTTGGGAAAGGATGATTTGGTAAATTCAATATATCGCCCCAGCGCATCGTCGATGCGGACAGCCTTGCCGATTTGATCCGAACTCGGACGCACCTTCTCAATTTCGCCCGTGAACACCAGGTTTTCGATTTCAACTTCGATTTTGTCATCGAGTTTATAACCGTCGGCGCGAAAAAATTTGATGCCGTTGTCGGTGTACGGATTGTGCGATGCCGTAATGACGATTCCGGCGTCCGCCCGCAAACTGCGCGTGGCGTAGGCAACTCCCGGCGTGGGTAGTGGCCCGATGAACAGGACGTCCACCCCCATCGAAAGAATGCCGGATGAAATCGCGTTCTCCAGCATGTAGCCGGAAAGCCGGGTGTCCTTGCCGATGACAATTTTGTGTTTGCCGCGTCCCCGCGACTGTAGTTCCATGTTTTTGAAAACGTGCGCCGCCGCACGGCCGAGTTTTAATGCGGTTTCTGCCGTCACCGGTTCGACATTCGCGGTTCCCCGCACACCGTCGGTGCCAAAGATTTTTTTAGGAGTGTTCATTTCGATTGATTAAACTTATTGCGCATTTTCTTAATGCTTTGGTGGCGAGATAACCAGGACCGTTTGTGGATCTACCTCGACCAGATTTACATCCGGCGGTCTAATGATATTGACCTGCCCGCTGCTGCCATCACTGCTGCTGAGATCAACTTCCGCACGCACCTGGTTGGCTTGCAGCTGGTCCATCACATTGCGCGGCCCGCTGAGGGTCACTTTGACCACTGCCGGCGCGGAGTGGTAATGGCTTACGTCCGTTTCCGAGGACACGATGTGCACCGCCAGATTTTCGTAGGTAAGCTTGGCGGGTCCGCCGATGATGGTAGCCTCCTCCGGCTCCAATATGCCATGCACGGTCAGCCAGATCGCAACCGCCAGGAGCAGCGAGAACAATTTCCAAGCCCAATCTCTCAGAAGCAGGTCGCGTATCATGGCGTTCATTTGGCCCCCGGCTTGCCGACTGGCCGTGATTCACGCAAGGTGATCACCGCCGGCCCGGCAGACCGATGGCGTTCGTGGAATTGGGACCGTAACCACTTCATGAATCCATGGGTTTTCGCCGGGCGTAAAATGATCGAAGTCAGAAATGCGCGCAATTCTTCCGGCGTCACCCCGCGCACTAACTGGCCCTTGTGCGCATAAGAAATCATCCCGTTCTCCTCGGAAACAACGACGACGATAGCGTCCGTTTCTTCGCTCAAGCCAATCGCCGCGCGATGGCGGGTGCCCAATGACTTGTTCAAATCCGAGCGCTGTGTCAGGGGGAAAATACAGGCTGCGTAGGCGATGCGGTCTCCTTTGACTATGACTCCGCCGTCATGAACGGCGTTGTTCGGAAAAAAAATTGTCTCCAGCATTTCGGGCGTTACTTCGCAATCCACCTTGATGCCGGACTCGACGGCTTCCTGCAATTGGATGGACTGTTCGATCGCGATCAACGCGCCGATCCGCACATCTGCCAGTCGTTCGCAAGTCTGGATGATGATCTCAATGCTTTCACGCTGTTCACTGGCCGTGGCGAACAACGGCAGGTTGCCCAGTTCCGCCAGCATCCGGCGCAGTTCCGGTTGGAAAATCACCAGCGCGCCGAACACGATGAAAACGGAGGCGCTGCCCAGCAACCAGCGCAGCACTTTCAAATCAAGGATTGTCGTCGCCGCCACCACCGCCAGCAACACCACAAAAAACCCGATGACCACCGGCCAGCCGCGCGTGCCCCGCACGATGCGAAAAGCAAAATAGATGAGGACCGCGAGGATGAGAATCTCCACCGCGTGCCGCCAGCCATTTTCAAGATAAATCAAAACGGGGTTTACCATACAAAACTGCTTCCACCATGCGCGCTGCCTGCGCCGTCGCCATCACGTCGTGGGCGCGGATGATCTGCGCGCCTGATTCAATCGCCAGAGTCGCGCACGCAAGCGAAGCTGGCAAGCGTTCATTCAACCCTGAGCCCGAAATTTTTTCGATGAACGACTTCCGTGAAACGCCCAGCAGCAGCGGCCGCTTCAACCGCACAAAGCTTTCCAGGTTCGCCAGCAGCTGCAAATTGTGCTCCACCGTTTTCCCAAACCCGATGCCGGGATCGAAAACGACCTGCTCCGGCGCAATGCCAAAGGTTTTCAATTTCTTCAGGCGTTCCACAAAAAATGCGCCGACTTCGCGTACGACGTTTTGGTAAAGCGGGTTCTTTTGCATCGTCGCCGGCAGACCCTGCGCATGCATGCAAATGTAACCGGCACCGAACCCGGACACCACTTGCCACATCGCTGGATCTTGTCGGTTGGCGGCTACATCATTGACAATACTCGCTCCCGCTGCCAATGCGGCGCGGGCAACGGCGGGTTTCATGGTGTCAATCGAAAGCGGAATCCTGACTTTCCGCGCGAGCTTTTCGATGACGGGAATCACGCGGCGCAATTCTTCCTCCGCGCCAACTGGTTTCGCACCCGGGCGGGTGGATTCGCCACCGATATCCAGGATTTCCGCACCTTCATCCACCAGTTCGAGCGCGCGCTTTACTGCCGCCCGCTCATTCAGGAATTTTCCGCCGTCAGAGAAGGAATCAGGCGTGACATTCACGATGCCCATGACAAGCGTCGGTCGCGGAAAATAAAATTCAAACTGTCGCGCGCGGAAAATCAAGCGCCACAGTCTAAGCGATTTTCAGAAAAGTGGAAACTTTGTGTGTGAGCGGCGTGCGGCGCAGACACGAGATGGTACAGAGGCGACGACAGGCTCGCGTACCGGCGCGAATCTGCCTGGTGATTTCACTCTCCCACATTTCTTTCAAGGTCGCTGCGTTCGCAAAGTTTATGGATTGGATTCAGGCCGCGCGGCATCATATCGTTCAAAAAGCCAGAAGCGGAGAGCCCACCATAAGCCGCGCCAGATATGAACCGTCCGCAGAACGGCGATAGATAGCGGACTGCGGTCTGATACGATGGCACGAATCTCCTTGCCTAAATGAGAGAGACAGCGAACCAGTTTTGGAAGCAACGACGCAAGTTTGATGCTTTAAAGTGCTTGCGATAAAAGCCGCGAAGAGGATTTTTAATAAAAAACAGCTCGCAAGACTCTGCGACCTTAATCAATGATTAAACTTTCGTCCGGAAATACGCAATGGTATCCGTCAAACCTTGGGCCAGGGCGACTTTCGGCTCCCATTTCAATATGGATTTCGCCTTGGTAATGTTTGGTTTGCGCTGTTTGGGGTCGTCCTGGGGCAGCGGTTTGAAGATAATTTTGCTCCTGGATTTTGTGGAACTGATGATTTCCTCGGCAAATTGCAACATCGTCATTTCCACCGGATTCCCGATGTTCACCGGCAAATCATAATCGCTCATCATCAGCCGGTAAATCCCCTCGATCAAATCAGACACGTAACAGAAACTGCGGGTCTGTTTTCCATTGCCGAAAATCGTGACCGGTTTGTTCTTGAGCGCCTGGCTCACAAACGCCGGGACGACGCGGCCATCGTTGATGCGCATACGCGGACCGTAGGTGTTAAAGATGCGCACAATTCGCGTTTCCACTTTGTGCTCGCGGTGATACGCCATGGTCATGGCTTCGGCAAAACGCTTGGCTTCATCATAGCAGCCGCGCGGGCCGATTGTGTTGACGTTGCCCCAGTACTCCTCGACCTGCGGATGGACGAGCGGGTCGCCATAAATCTCCGAAGTGGATGCAATCAGAAATCTTGCGCCTTTGTTCTTGGCCAAGCCCAGCGCCTTGTGCGTCCCCAGCGAACCGACTTTCAAGGTCTGAATCGGCAGTTCCAGATAATCAATCGGACTGGCAGGCGAGGCAAAATGCCAGACATAATTCACCGGTGCGTCCAAAAAAATGAATTCAGTCACGTCCTGCTGGATGAATTTGAAATTCGGATTGCCACCAAGGTGCGAAATGTTGTCCACGGAGCCGGTCACGAAATTGTCAATGCCGATAACCTTGTGGCCGCGCGACAATAGCAAGTCGGTAAGATGTGAACCGAGAAAGCCCGCCGCTCCGGTCACGACTGAAGTTGGTTGTACTTTTTTCACGGTGTTGAATCCTTCAAGGGTTTGTTGACTGAACCA
>JBEKMT010000130.1:0-15112 GCA_050008355.1 Verrucomicrobiota bacterium | reverse complement strand
GCCCGATGCCTCACTGCAACGGCCGTTTTCCCTTGGGGATTTGCTTGCGACAATAAAAAAGGTCTTGCGCCGGGACGATAGCTATAATGCTCATCTAAAAATGCTGCTACCGGCGAACTCCTGAATCATGAGACGAAAGATTTTGCGAATTGAAAATCCCTTCGATGTTGTACCACAACGCCGACCGAATTTTCGCCAGTGTGTGTTGGCAATGGCAGCAGATGCGGACATCCGGCGCCTTCAGTCCGCAGAAATAATTTATTCGGGCCATCAGGTAGATGCCTTCAATAACGGGGTCGTCGCCGGGAGATTGCCCCGACACCGCTTTTGAAACGTCAGCCATCAATTGCTGGTTTGCAACCAGTTTGACCCTGAGACGTCGAGCTCGAATGTGCGCTTCCTGAACGCCGGGAAAAATCAGAAGTCATCTGTCTGACCGTGATGCCGGTTTTTAGAACCACCAGTTTCTGCGGTTGTTTTGGTGATTTGTCGTAAATTGTTGTTATGAAGTTCTTTCTGATTCACAACATTTAATGACCGATATAAGGAAAACACCTTATTTTCAAAAAGGCCGACCATGAGTAAATATACTTCAAATAATCAATGGAAATTATTTGAATTCCTGAGTGCCTCCCCTACGCGACCAGCGTTGCACGGTTGAGCCGCAGTCACAATTTCCGCGAAACCCTGTCCACTATTTAGGCGCTTGTGAATAAGCGAAATACAACAAATTAAAATACGGGATGCAAGAAGGATTTAGCAATGAACACAAGTGAACGAGGCAGGAGTATGGAGACTTTGGGAAGCTCAAAAATGTTCCGGGAATACGAGCGGGCATATTCCAAAGTCACCAACCTGCCAATAGCACTTCGACCGGTGGAAAGTTGGAAACTTCCCTTTCACGGCAAACAGAAGGAAAATTCCTGGTGTGTGATGATGACTGAGAAGAGTGGCACTTGTGGCATTTGTCTGCAAATGCAAGAACAGCTTGCAAAAGCATCTCTGGATAAGCCGTGCAGCTTGACTTGTGCATACGGATTGTGTGAAATGGCTGTTCCCATCAAGCTTGGTCCTGACACTATTGGGTTTTTGCAAACCGGTCAAAGCATGTACCAGAAACCAAATGAGGCTTCCTTCCACCGCGCAGTTAAGAAAGCACAGGAAATGGGCATTGATCTGGATGCAAAAAAAGCTCGTGAGGCCTTTTTTAACACCCCGGTGGTTTCGGAGGAAAAAATGGAGTCTCTCTCGGGCTTGTTGTCAATTTTCGCCGATCACCTTTCCATGAAGAGCAACCAAATCGCCGTGCAAGCCGCGAACACTGAGCCGAAGGTTATTACACGCGCCAGGAAATTCATCGCGGAACATCAGAACGAAGGACTTTCGCTTGGGCAGGTAGCCAGATCGGTTAACATGAGCAAATTTTATTTTTGCAAAATGTTCAAAAAGGCGACGGGCATCAATTTCAGCAATTATGTTATGCGCGTACGCACGGAACGCGCGCGAGATCTTTTGCTCAATCCGAATCTTCACGTAAGCGAAATCGCCTACGAAGCCGGTTTCCAATCGTTGACGCACTTTAATCGCATGTTCAAGCGTACTTTGGGGCAGTCACCGACCGTTTATCGCAGTTGTCTGCCGATGGCAACATGACCGCACCGATCTGCCGGGTGGTTTGCCTGCCATTTTACATTTGCTTTCTCTTTGCCGCGGTGTGGTGCGCCAATACGTCTTGAAGCTTGTGGTGCGCGTGCCCCCATCCTTTGGATATTTATCCGGAAAGCTGAGAAATCAATTGCAGTAGCCTGCACCACTCTCACGAGGAGATGACCTCGCTACCAAACCGGCAACCCCCTGCCTTGTGTTGATTCTTTGATTTGCGAGCCTATGGGTAAAATACCCCATATCGCGCGCGCGCCTTTTGTGCATAATATATCTCGCTATTAAACGAAGTATTAACCTTTGGTTTAATAGTTAGCGCAATCGCAGGATTTTGCTGTCCATTCAAATTGGCATAGGGGTTTTGCCGGCGGCGCGGCTAGGACAGCGACTACATCAGTCGCGTCGCACTTCTGAACGTCTGGGTGAGGGCGTTTATACCTCGTCACCAACAGAGCCGGACGAAAGTCCGGCTCTTGTTCTTTCCCGACCGAACTGGTGTAACAAAAATGGTCAATGGTTGAACCGCCTGATTGGTTCTTCCCCAATCCCACTTCACCGTAAACTCGCACCGCCAGGAGACAAATTGGCCATCATGGATTAAAGGTTGGCGTTCCGGGGGTGAAGTCGATTCCGCGAAAAGCAATATTCGTGCTGGTAGCTTGGGCCAAAGTGGTGACGGCGGCCAAGGCGTTCGTATCCACGATCTGCACCACACGATTTGAGTTCACACAACCATTGTACCCTTCTGTGGTTGTGGCATAAATCACTGGTGCCGAACCGCTAAAATCAGCCACCAGCCCGAAGCATCCGTTCTCGTGGTTGTCTGTTGCGGGGATAATCTGGGGGATGGAAAAGTTGTAGGCAAATTTCCAGGTATCACCGGATTTTACATATTTCTGGATGCCCGCCACGACATCTGCCATGTACGCAATGGTTCCCTGAGGATTCATGTCAAAACCGGCAAGTTTGTTGTAAGGTTTCTGCGAGTTGACCAGCGGCTTCAGGGCGGTACTCGGCGCTTGTGGTAATGCGATGGAATCCCCGCGATCATCTGCAAATGAGAGAATACCCGCCGGTAAATCGCTGGCCGTACCGTCTGCAAAATTCAGCGTGGCGTAGAGAGTATTGTTGATGATCTTGATCGCGCGTGTGGTAGGAATGGCTTTGAACTCCACTGTTCCGCTCGCAGCAGCGGGATTGTAATAAATCGTACCCAACGCGTTGCCGCAACCCCAGAAATTATTCGTGCCATCGGTCACAACGCCGCGCGGGTTCATTTTCTCATCGTCGCTGCCATGTTGACGATAAAACATGGTGTGAACATTTCCGCTCGCGTCTACCGTGCAGAAACCGCGTTTCATGTCCAACAAAGACGGCGTGCCGCTCATTTCTAACAGGTTTACGCCGCCATAACCGGCAAAAGCCAGCAGCCGGTGGTCTGCTGAGAGTGTCAAAACACCTTCTGTCGCAGCATGGCCATTGAAGAAAAGCGTATCCGGACCGTTCGTGGGAATTTTAATCGTGAACGACGGCGCAACGCTGAACGAACCGGGAGCATATTGGTCGATGAAAACGGGGGATTGTTTCAGCTTCAAATCCAGTACGCCGTCACCCGCGCGAAGCACGGCGAGTTGTTTGGGGAGAAATTGTGAGGTTTGCGCCTCGCTCGCGAGCAGCGCTAGCACCAGGAACGTCGCCATCAGGATTAAACTTTTCATCTTGATATTAATTTAATCAGTCATTTTCCAACCGCGCACGCTTTGTCGCGGACCTCGCTCGAGAACAATCGGAAATAAAGGGCAATTCAGGTTACAAACGGATGGCAAACAGGCGACAATAAGGTGAAGACTGGATGAATGATTGTTAATTTTCCGGATCTCATGCCGGGACCCGGTGCTTATTCTGTGAATGGAATTTTTACTCCTCCCGCCTGATCGTTCCTAGGGAGCAGCAGAAATCGCAGAAAATCCAAATAGGAAAAAATGTCGAGTGGTGAAAGCTGCGCTTTCATATCGATATCATCCTCGCTCATTCGCCTGAAGGCGGCGCTAATTTAACTCCGGGAGAAACCGGGGCGCCGAAGTCCGGTGAGCCGTCTGCGTTCCAATTGAAGGGCTGAATGCGGACGTCGCGCTGGCTTGTGCCAGGACCAATATGTGCGTGGTAAACGATCCAATCTTCCTTGCCGTCCGGCGATTTTACAAAGGAGCAATGGCCGGGGCCGAAGACATCTTTGGTATGCACAAAGACCGGTTCCGGTTTCTTGACCCATGATCTGGGATTCATCACATCACCGCCGGTCCAGGTCAATTGGCCGAGGCAATAATTATCATCCCAAAAACCGCTCGCTGAATAGATGATGAATAGATGGCCTTTGTGCCAGAGTGTTTCCGGTCCTTCGTTGATATGTGGCGAATCGCGCTTTTCCCATGCCCGGTCTGGACGGGAAATGCAAATGCGTTCGCCGCTGATCATCCAAGGATTGCTCATTCGCGCAATGTAAAGATTTTGCTCGCCGTTTTTCGCGCCTGGCCATCCTGACCAGATAAAATAAAGCTTTCCTCCCGGCATCTCCAGAACTGTGCCGTCAATTGCCCAACGGTCGGTAGGAGCAGTGATTTTGCCCTTGAAAGTGAACCGCGCTTGCGGGTCGTCGGAGCTGCCTTCCAGCACATACATACGATGATGGTCATTGTCGCCATTGTCCGCCGCTACGTAGATATACCACTTGCCTTGCAGCCAATGCAGCTCCGGCGCCCATACTTCGTAAGAGTAGTCTGTTCCTTCCGGAGCCTGCCAGACTCGTTGCCAATGGTTCACGCCGATATCTTCCAGGCGCGCCGCTCGATTGACCCATACTGCGCTACCGTGCGATTGACAGAGGAAATAATTCGTCTGCCAGCGGATCACCCACGGATCCGCCCCGCGCGTTACCACTGGATTGCTGAAAGCAGGGTTCGCCACTGCATCCGCCGCGAAAACGCTCTCCTCACTCAACAACGCCAAAAGCAATACTCCGTAGCAGGCGCGGAGAAACATTTGCGGAAACGACATGCCTTGATTATTGAGGCGAAAATCTCAAATTCAAGCCTGCATCGCTGGATGCTGAAAACACGCGTAATATGACCCACCTGCATAAAGCTTCAGGCCCCAATCCACCAGCGCGGTTGTTCAGTGGCACACTAAAGCACCTTTTGTGAACGGTGAAAACTCCAAGTGGAGCCACAATATAGAAGAAGGGAGCGAACAAGTCAATAACCGTTTGGTTACCATCAAGATAAATGAATCCGGCGTCTCTTCAAAGGGCCAGGAGGAGACGTTTAATTTCTTTCAATCGAGCCTTAGGCTCTTTTTTGGTAAGGCGTGGAAATTTTCCGCCGAGGGTGATGAAATCACCGAGACGGGTGAGCTTCAATTTGTCTTCCTCGACCTCAACGCAGGACACGTTCTTTTCGCTGGCGAGAATTTTTAATTCACCTACCGCCAGCAATAATTCCACCGCCGGCGGCAGCGGGCCGAAGCGGTCGCGCATTTCTTTCTGCAGGATGTCCAGCATCGCCTTGTCATTTGCCTGCGCGAGTTTTCGATAAATTTCGATGCGATGGTGGGGCTCGGTGATGTATTTGTCCGGCAAGTTACCGGCGTCACCGAGAAAATCCAGCGCGACCTTGACCGCGATGCGAGGTTTCACCTTCTCTCCCTTTAAGGAGCCGACGCTTTGCTTGAGAAGTTGACAGTACAGTTCAAAGCCGACGGCGGTGATGTGGCCGCTCTGTTCTGCACCGAGCAGGTTGCCCGCGCCGCGAATTTCGAGGTCCCGCATGGCAATCTTGAATCCGCTGCCGAGTGTCGAGTATTGCTTCATGGCGCTGATGCGCTTGCGCACATCGGTGAGCAGGCGTGCGTGGCGCGGGAGTAGCAGGTAAGCGTAGGCCTGGTGCTTATAGCGTCCAACGCGCCCGCGTAATTGGTACAGTTCGCTCAGGCCAAAACGGTCGGCGCGGTCAATGATGATAGTGTTTGCATTCGGGATATCGAGTCCGCTCTCGATGATGGTCGTGGAGAGCAGGACATCCGCCTCGCCGTTGACAAAAGTCGTCATCACTTCCTCCAGGTCATTCGCGTCCATCTGGCCGTGACCGACGACGATACGGGCACCTGGTACGAGTGCCTGCAATTTCGTGCGCACCGTTTCTATCGTCCCCACTCGGTTATGCAGGAAGAATACCTGTCCGCCGCGATTCAGTTCGCTTTGGATGGCATCGCGAATCAAGCGCTCGTCGTATTGGGTGGCCAGCGTCTCGACCGGTAGCCGGTCGTGCGGTGGCGTCTGGATGGTGCTCATGTCGCGCGCGCCGGTGAGCGCCAGGTAAAGGGTGCGTGGAATCGGCGTGGCGCTTAGCGTCAGCACGTCTACCAGTGTGCGCAGACGCTTGAATTTTTCCTTGTGCAACACGCCAAAACGCTGTTCCTCATCAATGACGACGAGGCCCAAATCCTTGAACGCGATGTCGTCCTGCACGATGCGATGGGTGCCGATGATGATGTCCACCGCTCCGTTCGCCAGGCCTTCGACGACCTTTTTCTGTTCGCGCCGGGTGCGAAAGCGCGAAAGCAATTCGACGCGTATCGGATAGTCCGCCATGCGCTCGCGAAAATTATTGAAATGTTGCTGGGCCAGAACAGTCGTTGGCACCAGGATGGCCACTTGTTTGCCATCCATGACGGCTTTAAATGCGGCACGGATGGCTACTTCCGTTTTGCCAAAACCCACGTCGCCGCAAATCAAGCGGTCCATGGGCTTCGGGCGTTCAAGATCGGCTTTCGTTTCGGCGATGGCGGTGAGTTGATCGCGGGTCTCCTCATAAATAAAGGCGCTCTCAAATTCACGCTGCCATGCGGTGTCCGGCTTGAAGGCGTGTCCGACTTGCGTTTCGCGGACAGCTTGGATCCGCAGTAATTCCGCCGCGACATCGCGCACGGCAATTTCCGTCTGTTCCCTGGCCTTTGCCCAACGCGTGCCGCCGAGCGTATTGAGTGGCGGGTTCGCCTTCCCTGCGCCGACATATTTACTGACGAGATGCGCTTCGCTGACCGGAACATACAATTTCGGCGGTTCGTTGGCGCTGTCGCCAGGCGCGTATTCGATGACCAGGCACTCGGTTTCGGGCGATTCGTTGGTCGAACCCATCGGCAAATTCTTCAGTCCCAGGTATCTCCCGATGCCATGCTGCAGGTGCACAACCAAATCGCCTTCCTCCAAATCAGTGAAATCGATGTCGAGTGCCGAACGGGCCGCTTGGGCGTGCTGGGATTTCAGCCGGCGCGGCCTTTGGATTTTGTAGCGGCCAAAGATCTCTGCGTCAGTGACCACCACGAGCCTGGCCTCGTCGCAAAGAAATCCTCGGGCGAGGGAACCCAGATGAAGACTTAAATTTGCCTCGTCGGCCAGGCCTAGCTCTTTCCAGATTTCCTCAAACCGCTGCCGTTCACCATCGTTGTTACAAAAAACATGCACGGCATGGCCCTGTCGGAGCCAGCGATGAAGTTGCTGGAAAAATTCACGCCGCAATGCCCCGGCGATTTGAGGTTCCTGCGCGCGCTCGGCCAGCGGGCGAAAGGCATCGAGGGAACTGAAATGTGGCCCGGCTTCGGGGGTATCAACCAGGGCAGAGGGAGGAGTGGAATCATCATGTTTGATAGCGGGATCGACTGACGTTTCTACCGATTGGGCTTGAGTCTGTTCAGCGTCATCCAGTTCAATCGATGTGAGGCCGCGCCGGTTTAGCTCACTCAAGAAATCCGGCCAGGATATGAAAAACGGATCGCCCGTGGGCACTTGCTCTCCATAGGCGTCGGCGTGAACGGTCAGTGCTTCGGGTCCGCATAAAATAAAAATAGTTTCGCGGGGCAGATAGTCGAGCAGGGTGGAAAGGGAAATCGCCGGACGGCCGCCATCCGGTTTTTGGCTGTACCTTAAAATTCCGATTTCGCCGGCGGGAGGGATGGTGACTTCGGCAATTTCCTCGCGCGAAATTTGTGTCAGCGGATCGAAAAAACGGAGTGATTCGATTTCGTCACCGAAAAATTCCAGCCGGATCGGCCAGGGACTGGTGGGTGGAAAAATGTCCAGGATGCCGCCGCGCAGGGCGATTTCTCCCTTTTGGGACACCTGTGCCTCGGGCTCGTAGCCTTGTTCCTCGAGGAACTCAATCAGGTCAAGTGGCGCGATCCTGGAGCCGCGCGGCAGGCGGCGTGTGCGCTGTTTCAGATCATCCGGCGCAAACGTTTTTTGCTGCAGCGCGGTCACCGACGTTACGACAATTCCGGATGCATTCGTAAGAGAAATCAAGGTCTCCAGCCGGTCGCTGATGACATCCGAGTGCGGCAATTTGCCTTCATGCAGCAACGTTTCCCAGGCTGGATAAAAAAGGGGAGGCCTGACTGCGGAAAGCCGGGTCTGTGCGCCAGTTGATTCCGTTTCCAGCCATGTCTCCAAATCCTGCTGGAAGCATTCTTGAGCCTTCAGATTTTCCGTGACGACGACGAGGGGCCGTTGAGGAAATTTTTTGTGGAGCAAGGCTGCCAGAAAGGGTTGGGCGGAGGTGGTGATTCCGGAAAAAGACAACACGCCGCCCGCTTCCAGTCGCCGGACGAGGGATTGTCCGGCGGGAATCTGTAGCCAATCAGCGAACAATGCGCCGGTCGCTGAAACGGAGCCGGAAGGCGACAAGCGGCAAATTCTCGCAGCGAAGCAGGGTGAATTCAAACTAATTTGCCGTTTGCGTTTGACCCGTCCGCAGGCATCCGCGAACATTTTTTAGGATGACAGGCATCAATCCGCTGCTGATTTTGCCATTCGCAATTCTGTTGAGCGCTATGGCTTTCGGGCCGGTCTTGGCCCCGAATTGGTGGGCACGGCATTATGCCAAGGTGGCACTGGGACTTGCCGCGGTCATGGCCGTGATCTATTTCTTCGTCTTGCGTGATTTTGCAAGCATCCTCCACGCCGCGCGTGAATATTTCAGTTTCATCACTTTGATCACGTGTTTGTTTGTGGTTTCCAGCGGAATTCAAATCAATGTCAGGAGCCGTGCCCGGCCATTCGCCAATGTCATTTTTTTGTTGGCCGGTGCGGTCGCAGCAAATGTTCTGGGGACAACCGGTGCGGCGATACTTCTGATTCGACCCTGGCTCCGAATCAACCAGGACCGCGTCGCGGCGCATCATGTCGTGTTCTTTATTTTTCTGGTGGCCAATGTCGGCGGTTGTCTCACTCCCATCGGGGATCCACCACTCTTTCTGGGATACTTGGAGGGCATCCCGTTCTGGTGGGTGTTCAAAAATTGCTGGCCGCCATGGGCTACCGCCGTCGGCCTGTTGCTGGCAATTTTTTATGCCATGGACAAAATTCATTTCGCGCGCGCCTGCCGGAAGCCGGGCTCAATCCGGACGGTGGAGCAACAATGGGAGTTGACCGGCTGGCCGAATTTCTTCTTTCTGGCGATGATTATCGGGGCGGTGTTTGTTGAACATCCGATTCTTCTGCGCGAGATATTGATGATAACTGCCGCCGCTGCTTCCTATTTTACTACGAGAAAATCCATTCATGTGGCAAACGGTTTCAACTTCCACCCAGTGAATGAAGTCGCCATTCTGTTTGTCGGGATTTTTGCGACAATGACGCCCGCCTTGGCGTGGCTCGATCAACATGCGGGCCGGTTGCTGGGCGAACATCCTTCACCGGACATTTTTTATTGGGGCACTGGTGGATTGTCCGGAGTGCTGGACAATGCCCCGACCTATCTTGGCTTTTTGAGCGCCTTGCGTGGCCAAGCAGGATTGCCCGAAATACCGTCATTGCTGGCGCAATTTCCTGCCCAAGTCCTGGCCATCAGTGTCGGCGCGGTTTTTTTTGGTGCGGCAACCTACATCGGCAACGGCCCCAACTTCATGGTCAAGACCATTGCCGAACAACACGGCGTCCGCGTGCCGTCGTTTATGGATTTCATTATAAAGTTTTCACTGCCTTGCCTTTTGCCGGTATTGATCACCGTCTGGTTATTCTTCTTCTATGGTTGAATTTTCGCAACAAATATGAAACATTGCCCCCCTTCGGCTTTGCTTGAGAGAGATTGAGGCCGTTATCGTATTATCATTGTGCGAGCGCTTTATAATATATTGTTCCTGTTTTCATTCTTACTTGCCTCCCCGTATTATTTCTGGCGGATGGTGCGCCGCGGAAATTGGCAAATGGATTTCGGTCAACGGTTCGCAAATTACGATGCCGGGGTGAAACAGGCGCTGACCAACCGTCATGTCATCTGGATGCACGCGGTAAGCGTTGGCGAGGTTGGCCTCTGTACGCAGCTCATTCGGGCGCTGGAACCGCGCGTGCCGAACGCCAAGATTGTGGTTTCCTGCACAACCACGACCGGTATGCAGGAATATCGTCGGCGCCTTCCCACCCGCATCACCAAGATTTATTATCCGATTGACCGTCGCAAATATGCGCGCCGGGCTCTAGCCACGATTAATCCCGAGGCCGTCATCTTGCTGGAAGCGGAAATCTGGCCGAATTTTCTTTGGCGCGCGAACGACCTGCAAATCCCATTGTTTCTTACCAACGCCCGGTTGTCCGACCGCTCCTACCCGCGCTATAAAAGGTTTGGCTGGTTGTTCCGGAGGCTTTTTGCCTCATTTGAGGGCGTGGGCTGCCAGAGTGAAGATGACGCTAAGCGCTTGCGCGACGTCGGTTGCCGGGAAGATAAGGTGCATGTCGTAGGTAATCTGAAATTTGACGTGGCGAAATTGCCAGAGCGGAG
Source organism: Verrucomicrobiota bacterium (assembly GCA_050008355.1). Taxonomy (GTDB): domain Bacteria; phylum Verrucomicrobiota; class Verrucomicrobiia; order Limisphaerales; family UBA11358; genus UBA11358. The sequence goes on along the minus strand of JBEKMT010000130.1, from coordinate 4,625 downwards.
GCATCTCGACGTTCGCGGGTTATTGCAACAGATCGGCGTGCCGGCTGACGCCTTGCTCCTGGTTGCGGGCAGCACGCATGACGGCGAGGAAGTAATGCTGGCAGAAATCGCTGTCCGGTTGCGCAAGAAAATTCCCAAATTGTTTCTAATCATCGTTCCCCGTCATTTTGAACGTGCCCGTAACATCGTCCAGCAGTTGCGGGCACGCGGCCTGCGCTTCATCTGCCGTAGCGAAATCATTCCAGCCACACAACTCCGGCCAGGAGAAGTGGAATGCCTGATGGTCAATACCACGGGTGAGCTGATGTTTTTTTATGAACACGCACATGTGGTATTCGTCGGCAAAAGCCTGACGGCCGTCGGCGGGCAAAATCCGATCGAGCCGGCGGCGTTGGGTAAGCCAGTAATCTTCGGTCCGAATATGCAAAACTTCAAGGACATCGTGCGCATTCTTCTTAAACACAATGCAGCAGTGGAAGTGAAAGATGCAGCGGAATTGGAGCGGGTTCTCGGTGAATTACTGGAAGACCCGGCACGGCGCGTGGAATTGAGCCGCCAGGCGCGCGAAGCAGTCGCTGAAAACCACGGTGCAGTTGATCGAACGGTGGAAATGATCCTGCCCCACCTCAAGGCGCGAGGAATTTATGTCGCGCCAAAACCACCCGGTTTCAATTTCGACACTTGACGTTGCCGCCCGGGCTTTTCATATTCGCATTCATTTGAAAACCTGGTGAACGAAGCGAGGCGCAGATATGCCAAATTCAAAATCCCGCAAAACTGAAACCGAACCCCCTGCCGAATCGGCAAAGCTGTCCCCACCCGTTAATGGGCTCGTCGCCGCGTTCTCCGAAAAAATCAAGGAACTCGTCCGGCTGGGCAAGGAACAGGGACAGTTGACCTTCGAGGACGTCAACGAATTATTAACGGATGAATTTTCCACCCCCGCCTATCTCGACCAGGTCTTGGCGAAGTTGCGGGAGCTGGAGATTGATGTCGTTGACGCCGCGGAGTTGGATGTCGTCAAGCCCGTCGACAAGGAGGAGGAGGAGGACGACGGCCAGCGGATGGACGCACTGGACGATCCAGTGCGGATGTACCTCAAACAGATGGGCGCGGTGCCGCTGCTCACTCGTGAGCAGGAGGTCGAAATCTCTAAGCGCATCGAGGCGGCAGAAGAGGAATTAACCAGCATCATCTGCCGTTTCGGCTTTGCCGGCAAAGAGCATATTGCCGTTGCGGAGAAGCTGCTGGCCGAACCCCCGCGCGAACGATTTGACCGGGTGGTGCTTGAAAAAAAGGTGGATGACCGCGAAGCGCATTTGCGCGATTTACACCGGCTGGTCACCCGCGCCCGTGAACTGGACCAGGAAGTCGACCGTCATTTCAATCGCTGGCGCGATGCTCACCAAAACGCCAAACGCAACCACGAACACGCCGAGTTCGAAAGGCTCGACCAGAAACTGCAAGCGTTGTTCTCGAAATTCTGCTTCAAGCAAAAGGTAATCGAGGAAATGGTACTCGTGGCTCAGAACATCCACGATAAACTTCAGTATAGTCTGGCCGCGCTCGCCGATGCGCAAATGCAGCGCGAATCCACCGCGCAAAAACATCTCGTCGAGGCAGAAAAACAGACCATTCGAGCGTTGGAGGAATTTGTGCGGATGCCACATGAAGACTTTCTGGTTGCCTTCGACCGTTTGCGCGACGCCTCGACCCATGCCATCCAGGCCAAAACGGAGATGGTTGAGGCCAACCTGCGCCTCGTGATTTCCATCGCCAAGAAATATACCAACCGGGGTCTCTCTTTCCTCGATTTGATCCAGGAAGGCAACATCGGACTGATGAAAGCCGTCGAAAAATTTGAATACAAGCGCGGCTATAAATTTTCCACCTATTCCACCTGGTGGATCCGGCAGGCCATCACCCGCAGCATCGCGGACCAGGCGCGGACCATTCGCATTCCCGTGCACATGATTGAAATCATCAACAAATTGATGCGCGCGCAGAAAAAATTGCTGCAGGAGCTGGGCCGAGAAGCGTTGCCGGAGGAAATCGCCGACGAAATGCAGATGCCCGTTGAGCGCATCCGGGGCATTTTGAAGATGGCACAACAACCGGTGTCGCTGCAATCACCCGTTGGCGATGGTGACGAAGCCAGCTTTGGTGATTTCATCGAGGACAAGGCGGCGGATAATCCGCTGGATATCACCAGTTTCAGTTTGCTCAAGGACCGCATCGGCGACGTGCTGGGCAGCCTGAACGACCGAGAACGACAAGTGTTGGAGCTGCGCTTCGGGATTGGCGACGGCAATGCGCGAACGCTGGAGGAAGTCGGCGCGCAATTCCATGTCACGCGCGAGCGCATCCGTCAAATCGAGGCCAAGGCGCTTCGCAAAATGCGCCATCCCACACGCCTCAAATTGTTGAACGGCTTTCTCGACATTGAGAATCCAGAAGCGGATTGAAATCGCTTGAGCCCCCATGTGCTCGGGTTACTGGAGAGCCGCCGGGTTTGAGAACCAATTAAAGAATTCATGGGAATTGAATTCTGGCTTTTCGAACGAAAGCCTTAATTTCGTCAATTTTGTTAATTTCGTCTTTTTCTGCGCCGTCGTTAAAATCAGGGCCTCTATTCAAGCGGCGATTTTCAAGTGCGTCACCCGGAAAATCGCGCCGCGGGGTTGATTGCCGAGGCACACAATCTCCCAGCCTTGCGCCAGGACATTTTGTTGCACAACCGCGAGTCCGAGCCCGGTGCCTTTCTGATGCGAGGTGAAATACGGCTTGAATATTTCCTCGCGGTTCTCCGGTGCTACGCCGGGGCCGTCATCGCGGACTTCCAAAACCGCCTCGCTGGCACTGAAACGCTCGGCAATTATTTGTATGCGACCGCCGGGATCAGCCGCTTGGATGGCATTGATCAGCAGATTAAACAACACCTGGCGCAGCAGCTGTTCATCAGCCTCGACGGAGAGAAGATCACCGCCGACTTCCACATTCAGCTTTTTCTCTCCGATGTCGAAACTCAGTGTCCGGACCACTTCGTTGCACGCCGAGGCCAGGGCGATCTGGGTTCGGCGCACTTCGCGCGGTCGTGAGTAATTGATAAATTCCGTCAGCTGCGCGGTTACTTTGTCGGTCTCATCCACGATGGTTTTGGATTTGTCACGGACCTCTGCTGCGATGTCGGGCAGGCGGGCGATGATCTGGGCCTGGCCACGGATGATGTTCAGTGGATTGCGCGTTTCATGCGCGAGGCCGGCGGCGGCGAGGTTCATTTCCTTCAAATGCGAATTCAGTTCACTTGCTCGCACCAGGCGGATCTGCAGATCAGCGGTTTTGGCCAGATTGCGCCATGCCAAACCTGCGCCCAAGGCGGAGATCCCCGCAAAAAAGCTAAGAACGTAACGTAGCCATAAATCTGCAGTGCAAACGTCACGGAAATTTTCCGTGGACATGGCCAGGACCAGGCCATGCAATTCGTGGGTGGCGATCAACGTTTTGAAATCAGTGTCCGACATGTATCGCAGCCACGGCGGACGGTGGCTGCCACGCTGCCGATCGTCGTTCGAGGGCGGAGGTGGCATTTCCACTTCTCCGGCGGCATTGGTGATCATGGGGGGCCGGAAATCACTGGGTGAAAACCCATCATGGTTGGTGGCGTTTGCCGGGTCCGGACGCGGTTCCCGACCGGGGAAATCGGGCCCGCGTGGTTCATTGTTCGTGAAATTACGGGGGGACGGCAAAACCACGGTAGGACGGTTGGTTACGCCCTCGGGGCTCACGCTCGCCCCTTCCACCGGCCAGACAAAAATAACATTGGTGTCTGACCAAAGTTCGTTGCCGGCGAAGCTTTCACCCGGGAACAGATTGGTGCTGCCTACAGCCACAATAGGCTTGCCTTCGGTATTCAGCAAACCGAGGTAAAGCAGTTTTACCGCCGAATTGGTCCGGTCTCTGATGAGTTCTTGAAGGACGGGTTCTAGTCGGTCTTGGACTGCCACGCCGCGAAACACGAGTGCGCGCGTGACGGCGCTCAACGTGCCGGCAATCTCGCGCGATCGGCCGCGCAAATCTGACTGTGCCGCTTCGACAAGCCGATGGTGTTCCTCGATCTGCCACGCAACCACCAGCAACCAGGCTCCGAGCAGCAACCCGAATACCCATTTGCCCCGCTGGTCCGGTTTCATGCGTGTTTTGAGTTAGCCCGCGATTCGCGGAAAATCAACGTTATTGTTTCTTGATCGGCAGCTGTTCCAGATACTCCTCCAGTTGCTGTTCGGGCGCATAATTGGTTGGAGATGAAAATAGTTGCTTCTCCATTGGTGGTACCGGAGCTAATTCGTCCGGCGATTGGACGATGTGCGGCGTCAGAAAAATGAGCAGGTCCGTTTTATTGTGCGTTTTGGTGGTGGCTTTGAACAAATTGCCGAGCAACGGAATATCTCCGAGAAAAGGTACCTTGGTCTCACTGCTCGATTTATCGTCACCGATGAGTCCGCCGATGACGACGGGTTCTGCATCAGGCGTCACCACGACCGTATCCGCCGAACGGATGTCCAGGTTGGGCGCATAAATGGGAGAGGACCCAAGCAAACCGCCACCTTGGGCGATCACTTGACCCG
>JBEKMT010000013.1:0-40126 GCA_050008355.1 Verrucomicrobiota bacterium | reverse complement strand
CGCGCGATATTCTCCGGTCACACGGCCGATGTCCTGATCCGTCCCGCCGACCGCACTTTCACGGTTGAAGGCGGCGGCAACTCGCATGGCTCGCCTTACGTGAGCTCGGGCAAGCTGCCGGATGGCGTCGATCTCGAAGCCTTCGGCATCAATACCCTGGATTTTACGGAATCCGATTTCGGGCGGGTGTTTTTTTATTCGGACGGCACCAGCGATGAAATGACTCTGGTGCTCCGCAGCCGGGGCGATGAGCGAAAAATCACTCTGGAATATGCGACCGGTTATCCGCTGGTCAGTGACGTGAAATGAAGATTGAACCCTCCAGGATTTCGCTGCGCGCCTTCACCCTTTTGGAGGTTATGATCGCCATCGGCATTTTCTTTCTGGGTGCGTTCACGGTCCTCTCCCTCGTTTCCCAGTCACTCTCCAATGCGCAGCGGTTGAAACATCCACTGGTGGATGCCAGCGCGATTCTGGCGGAAATGTCCCTGACGAACCAGTTCATCGAAGGAACTTATTCCGGTAACCTTGGCGACTTTCTCGGCAAAGATTACTCCGAATTCAATTGGCAGGGCGAAATCACCGAGGTCCGGTCAAATCATCTCTATAGTGCTGATTTTTTTATTTATAACGCCAGAAATAACCGCGACCCGATCGCGCACACGTCCACTTTGTTTTTCCGTCCCCAGTCATCCCCGGGGAGCCTCGATGGCGGGAATTTCATCAAATGAATTTTCAATTCATAAAACGGCAGCGACGGCCGGTCGGTGAAACGTGGGGTGTTGCAGCCACTTCCCGGCGCGCCCATAGGCGATGCGCCTTCACGCTTATTGAAATTATGGTGGCCATCATTCTTTTCAGCGTCGTTGTCGCCGCCATTTGTTCCACCCTCGTGCTGATCTTGCGGGCGACGCAAGTCGGGGAAGTTGCCGCGGCCCGTTCACAACGCCAGCGCGTGGTCATGAATACCATCGAGAATTCGTTGATGTGCGTTCAATCTTTTCAGGCCTCCCAACAATATTACAGCTTCATTGTGCAGAATGGCGACTCGCCGGCCTTGAGTTTCGCCGCACGCCTGCCTGCCGTATTCCCGCGCAATGGAAAATTCATTAGCCCGGAACTGGGACGGGATTTCAAGTTGCGCCGCGTCACTTTCACTTTGGAACCCGGGCCCGACCGGCAAAATGACCTGGTCTTGCGGCAGAAGCCAATCCTCACCGACATGGACCCGGGTGAGCAAACCGATCCTTTGATCCTCGCGCAAAACGTGAAAACTTTTTCCATCGACTGCTGGGACACAAATCAGTTTGATTGGGTTGACGAATGGGACAATACCAATTCCCTGCCGCCCATGGTGCGCATCGCGCTGGTTCTCGGCGGCGAAAATAATGACAACAACCGCGATGCCGATTCACAGCGGACTATCATACGCGTGTTTTCCTTGCCCTCCACCATGATGCCCACCGTGGTGCAATTGGGCGGTCCGGGCGGCGGCTTGGGCGGCCGGCCAGGGCTGAACCTGCCGGTACCGACGCGCTGAGCCCATGAAACTTCATTTCCCAACTAAGGAAAAACGGGGCTTCGCGGTTGTCGCCGCGCTGGTGGCCGTCATCGTCCTGACCTTTCTGGCGGGGGCTTTCGCGTATTCCATGAAAGTCGAAACGCGGCTGGCGGCCAACGCGAACAATGATGAACAAATGCTCTGGCTCGGCCGCTCGGGTGTGGAACTCGCCCGTTATGTCCTCGCACTGGATGCCCAGCAACCCTGCGACTGCCTCAGTCAGATCTGGGCCGGGGGTCCCGGCACCGGCCCTGAAACCAACAGCGCCCTTATGGGTCTGTCCCTGGACAACTATCCCGTCGGATTGCCCGAACCCATTGGTACCGTTTCCCTTAGAATCATTGACCTCGAACGCAAGATCAACATCAACACCGCGCCCGCTCCGCTGCTCCAGCAGGTTTTTACGACAATGGGCGTGGATGCCAACGACATTTCTGTCCTTTCCGATTCCATTCAGGACTGGATTGATACCGACGACGCGACGCGCCCGGCCGGGGCTGAGAGCGATTATTATCAGGGTCTGCCCACCCCTTATTTCGCCAAAAACGGTCCGCTCGATGACCTCTCGGAGCTGCTTCTCGTCAAGGGTGTCACCCCCGCAATGTATTTCGGCTCCAGCGGCTCCGACAATCAAAATCAAAACTCCCCCTTCCAACACCACAAACTTGGCTTCAACAATGCCGCTTCCGGACAGGAACCGGATTATCCCTTTGGCTTTACCAATGTGTTTACCACATTTTCATCCGGCAAAATCAACATCAACACCGCCGACCTGGATGTGCTGGAGCTCATTCCCGGCATGGATACGAGCAGTGCCGAAAACATACTCAAATTCCGCGCCGGCCCCGATGGCGTGGATGGCACGGATGACGACACACCGTTTATAAATGTCGGCCAATTAGCTTCTGCCGGCGTCAATCCCCAGGCCGCCGGCCAGATCGGCAATTACTGCACCACCCGCAGTACCACCTTCGAAGTCCACATCACGGCCAGGATTGGCGATCAGGAGCGCGATTTCGTCGCCGTCATTTTTCGCAATGGTCCCAATACTCAAGTCGTCCGTTTCTATTGGGAATGATCCCTTGGAACCGTTGCTCGCGACTGGCAGTGCCCATCAAAAACAGCAGTTGAATTCGCCTCATCAAAAAATTATCGTCCCGTCATGCGCCTGTTTTTACTGATGTTTTGTTTGATCGCCTCGCTCGGCCCGGCTTTCGCCACCGATGCCGTGACCGGGCGCGTCCTCAAAATGCTCCCCTTTCTGCTGGATTTGCAGGGACGCGACTCCACTTCACCGAGCCTGTTCGACCGTGACGCGTATCAGGCGCGCTTGCGTCAACACCTGAAGGAAGTATCCGGTGTCCGTTTCGATGTGCAGTGGAAAGCCACCAAGGCCCCCGATTCACAATTAAAGGTCCGTGTTGAGGCGCGTGGTGTGAGCGCCGACGGCTCACCCCGGTTGAAAACGTTCGCAGCTCAGGTCACTGCCGGAACTTTCAGTCGGTGGACAAAGTTCACCCTTGCCGGTGACGATTACAAACAATTCGGTTCGGTGGTTGCCTGGCGTGCGACGCTGTGGAACGGCGACCATCTGCTCGGCGAACAAAAATCTTTCTTATGGTGAACGGTCAAAAAAGGCAAAACCTCGCCGAACGGTTTGAGCAACCAGGCTTTCTTGTAGCTTGATTATAGAAGGTTTTGCGGGGCTCAGGTCTTGCAATTAGGCGTGACTCTCATCGGTGCTTCATCGGTTCAGCGCCGCTTTCTTTCCTGTGCTTGCAAAGCCTGCTCGTAGCAATTCAAAGCTTCATCGTAACGCCGCAACCGGTTCAGCAGGCCGCCCTTTTGCAAGTGCGCGACGGCCAGCGTACTGTCCTTCGCGATCACGCGATTGTAAAAGGCCAGCGCTTCGTCGTTACGCCCGATTTTTTGCAGGGCATCGGCCTTTTTCAGCAACGCCTCCGCGTGGTCGGGATGCCCGGACAGGAACCGGTCAAACAATTCCAGCGCCTTTTGCGGCGCGTTTTCGTCTATATATTTTTGACCCTCGGCCAGGATGTCTCCGTTCCCCTGGCCATTGGAACCATTTGACAGCTTGTGCCCGTTGCCCTCTTTTTCTTTCCCGCCCTCCGCTCCATTCCCCGGTCCGTTCGCCAGCACCGGTTGCGTTCCTTTCTCCAGTTTGTTAAGGCGATCCTTTAATTGCCCGACCACATCCAGCAGCCCCGCGTTCGAATTTTCCACGACTGCCCGGCCCGGTGTCGCAAATTGATGCACCGCGTTCGCGCTGGAAAGCGCCGCCTGTTGTTGCGAGGAGATATGGTTTAATTGCGTGAAGGCACGGGATTGAAGAAAAACCATCGCCAGCATGACCCCCAGGCACACCAGCCCGAAAACTCCCATCACCAGCATTATTGATTGCAGCGTTTTATGCGCGGATTCAACATCGCTCTCGTGCTCTGCCGCGATCGCTTGGGCCAGCGTTTGCATTTGCGCCGCCAGAAACTCTGCATTGTTGGACGCGGCGTCGGACGCGGCTTGCTGGCTCTGTTGGACGGCCAACTGTGTCGTATGCAACTCCTCTTGAATCTGCAGTAGACTCGCCGCGGTAAGATCGTTCGTCGGCCCGGAAGACGAATTGGTGTCTGCCGCCGGAACCCGGATCGCCAAAAAGGCGATCGCGCAAAACATTAAAAACTTCTGATGAAAATACAGCCTCATACCCGGTGTTAAGCCTGATTGGAAGTGGAATTGTTGTCAAGCACCTGCCGGAAAGAGTTATTACCAGTTGTCCGCACACAATTTATTTCTTCAAATCAAACTCTATCCGCGAACGAAAGCCGGTTTCCACATTTTCCATCTCCAATGTTTGCACTTGCCAATGCCCGTCAACTTTCTTGAAGTCCTTGGGATAAAAGTCCTTGAGCTTCTGGCCGCCGGCATCATAGGCATAGGCTTCGACAATGCCAAGGGTGTCATTGTCGATCCATGAAACCACCCGGGAGTACCCGTTGGATCCGGGATCCGGGTTTGTGCTCTCCAAAACCGTGCAGCCACAGCTGCGATGGGTTTCCCGCTTGATGACCTTTTGCTCAGGCCAATGGAAAAACTCCAACCCTAAATCGCTCAACCAGAAATCGGATCCGGCGAACGAACTCCAGATTTCAGTCTCGGCTAATCGGGGGCGGCCATGAAACAAATCTCCCCAAACCGGAATGTCGCCCGACAATGGCACGGGGTAATTTGTAACATAATAATAGGAATTATTTTGGCCGTCTGCGTGGATCACCCAAAGGATCTCCGTTTTATTCGTGAAACTTGCCTGGTAAACTGTTTGCCAGTTTGTCGGGGTGAACACCGTGATGCATTCGATGGAGATTTCCGACCGGTCCTTGCCATCCTTGATTCGCAAAACACCAGTGTTTGTGGAACTTCCCAAGGGCTGTTGCGTCGGTTGCCCCAAAATTGCCTGCACAAGTTGTTGACCCTGGATCTCCGCGTCGGACAAAGTGCCCGTGGTTTGCGCCCCGGCGGCGCATGCGTAAAACCAAATCATGATCAGCAGCGCAAGCCGCGCCGAGAAGCGAACTCCTTGCGAATTCACTTTCATTACGCCGTGAGCGCAAGTTGCAGCACTTCAGAAATCTGCCGCACAAAATGTACTTTTAGCTTCGCGCGGACTTCGGCCGGGACATCCTGCCAGTCAGATTTATTGCCTTCGGGCAGGATGACCTGCTTGAGGCCAAATCGCGCCGCGGCGAGAACTTTTTCTTTGATGCCGCCCACCCGCAGCACCCGCCCGCGCAAACTGATTTCACCCGTCATCACCACATCCGAACGCACCCGGCGCCTGCTCAGCAACGACGCCAGGGCGGCGACCATGGTCACTCCCGCACTCGGCCCGTCTTTCGGCGTGGCCCCGGCTGGCACGTGGATGTGGATGTCGTATTTGCCGTAATCCTCAAAATCGATGTCCAGTTTCTTGGCCTGGCTGCGGAGGTAACTGACGGCGGTCTGCGCGCTTTCCTTCATCACTTCGCCCAGCGAACCAGTGAGCGTCAGATGCCCGCGCCCCCGCATCCGCGTGGCTTCGATGAATAAAATGTCGCCGCCTACCGGCGTCCATGCCAGACCGGTCGCAATGCCTATCTCGGTGATTTTTTCCGCGCTTTCGGAAATATATGGCGGATAACCCAGATAACTCTTGAGTTCCTTCGCGTCAAGCTGGATGGACGCCGCCGCGCCGTTCTTCGAGACGATTTTGCGGGCGGCCTTGCGGGTGAGCGCGGCAATTTCGCGCTCCAGCTGGCGAACTCCGGCTTCGCGCGTGTATTCGCGGATCAGTGCCCGCAAAGCCGCATCGGAGAATTTCACGTCGCTTTTGGTGAGGCCGTGCTCTTCGATTTGCCGCGGCACGAGATACCGCCTGGCGATCTGTAATTTTTCCGATTCCGTGTAACTGGGTAGTTCAATCACTTCCAACCGGTCGCGTAACGCCACGTGGATCGGCTCCAGCCAGTTCGCTGTCGCAATGAAAAGCACTCGCGACAAATCAAACGGCAAATCCAGGTAATGATCCGTAAACGTGTTGTTTTGCGAGGGATCGAGGACTTCGAGCAATGCCGCCGCCGGATCTCCGCGAAAATCCGCCCCGACCTTGTCCAATTCATCGAGTAAAATGACAGGATTGCGGCTTTCCACCCGGCGCAAAGTCTGGATGATCCGGCCCGGCATCGCGCCAACGTAGGTTCGGCGGTGCCCGCGAATTTCCGCCTCGTCGCGCATTCCACCGAGCGAGATGCGCGCGAACTTTCTGCCCAGCGCATCCGCCACGCTTTTGCCCAGCGACGTCTTGCCGACCCCGGGAGGACCTACCAGACAGAGAATCGGCCCCTTGATCTGCTTGCGTCGCTTGATGACGGCGATGAATTCCAGCAGCCGGTCTTTGATTTTTTCCAGGCCGAAATGCTGTTCGTTCAGGATCCTTTCCGCCGTCTTCAAATCGAGCTTGTCCTCGGTGCCTTTTTCCCACGGCAGGCTCAGTATCCAGTCGAGATAATTGCGCCCGACGCCGTATTCGGCCGCGGCCGGTGGTGTCTGCGCCAGCCGTTCCAATTCTTGTTCCGCGGCCCGTCGCGCCTCGGGTGGCAGGACGGCGTTTTCAACTTTTTCGCGGAGTGATTTGATTTCGCCGCTATTGGACTCTCCGTCGCCAAGTTCGCGCTGGATGGCCCGCATTTGCTCACGCAGGAAGAAATCGCGCTGGGTTTTGGCTATGGAGGTGGCGACGTCGCTCTGGATTTTAGAACTCAACGTCAAGACTTCCTGCTCGCGGTTTAGCATCGGCAACAATGTCTGCAATCGTTCACGCACCGACACCATTTCCAGCAATTTCTGGCGGTCCTCCAGGCTCAAATTCAAATTCGCAGCGATCAAATCGGCGAAATGGCCGGGATGCTCGGTGTTCAGTGCCGCAATCTTGACCTGCTCGGTCAGCGCCGTGGACATCTTGGCAATCTCCTCGAATTGTTTGTGCGCATTGCGCAGCATCGCCTGCAATTCAATCGAATCCTCCGTTTCGTCGCGCAGCAATTCGTAGTGCACGCGCAGGTACGGCATCGGCTCCGCAAAATCCTTGATTTTAATCCGCCAGAGCCCCTCCACCAGCACGCGCGCCGTGCCGTCGGGAAATTTCACCATCTTGGTCAGGCGCGATACGCACCCTACGCTATGCAGGTCCTCGGGGGTGGGCTCGGCCACATCCGCTTTTCGTTGCAACACGGCGCCAAACAAGCGGTCGCCGGCGACAATATCGTCGATGAGTTTGAGGCTGGGGCCCGTTTCCACCAGCAGTGGAACCACTGCACCGGGAAAAATCACAATGTCCGCCAGTCCGAGGATCGGAAGGATATCCGGCAGGGAACGCGTGGAGACTCTCGACGATAGTTCGGATTTTTCAGCCGCGCCGAGAATGCTGACAAACTCTGTCTCTGGAGATGTGGTCGTCATCATTCCAGCCTTTAGACCCCGCCGCACCGGAAAAGTTCTGGCACGGTCATGTCCCTTCGCTGATGGGAACCCTCTTCGTCTTGGTTTGTGTCTGCCGCGCGGGTGGTACTTCAATGCGCAGGAAGCCGTTCAAGTAAACCGCTTTCGCCTGGCTCAAATCATAATCGGACGGCAAATCTAAAATGGTTTCAAACGGGCCATACGTGATTTCCATCACCAGAAAAGTGGAATGCGGCGACCGGCAAAAATCCGGCCTTACCCCGCTGATCCGCAGCCGGCTGCCCTCCACCACGATATCCAAACTGTCGCTTTTCATGCCCGCCAGCTCCACTTTCACCACCAGGCCGGCTTCAGACGCATACACATCCGTATTGGGAGTCCAACGACCCGTTGTGGGTTCACCAGCTGCGCCGAGCTTCGAAGTGTGAGTGGCAAAATGAATCGTGGAACTGACTTTGGTGACGGCCATGGTTTTAGCGAATTATACCTTAAGTTTACTTCCCGGCAAGTGAGCAACTTGCTTTTTGTTCATGGGGCAAACATAACCCTAATTGCGAACTGCGCAAATGGAATTTTAGCCCCTCCTCCCGCTCAGCCGGTTGTCGCACGGTTTAACGCTGAACTTTGAACTTTGAACCCGCCGCCGGGCACCGTAAAATTGGCGCATGGCAGAAATCTTTCGCTGCGCCCACCGAGTCACCTATGCGGAGTGCACCGTCGGCGACCATATCTATCACTCGCGCTACCTGGACTTGCTGGAAGCCGCACGCAGCGAATTCATCCGCTCGCTCGGGGGCACGGTCTTGGAATTACAGGTTCGGGATTTTATCTTTCCCGTCATCGAAGCACATCTGCGCTACCGGTTTCCCGCACGTTACGATGACCTGCTTTCGATCGAAGTCCGCGTGACCCTGATCAATCGTGTGCGCTTGAACTTCGGTCATCGCATCATTAACCAGCATGGAACACTGGTCCTCGAGGCCGAAACCTTCCACGCCTGCACCAGCCGCGACGAAAAACCCAAACGCATGCCGCCGGAATTCATCGAAAAGTTGAAGCCCTATCTGGATGCCGCCGCCTGCGACGCCCCCCGGAACGCGGCTTTATTGAGCGGCAGCATTGCCTGAATTCCTGGACGCGCGTCTGGATTGCAGACCGTATCTGGAAGCTGCCGCTCGCAGGCGGACTGTTCGGGATTTCCACTTGATTCCTATTTAATACATTGTTGCTTAAAGGATTATTATTTCATAATACTTCGATTTGTGTGTAAATTTTTGGCTAAAGAAATCCATTCGGCTTCGTTGCCATTCTGCACGGTTAAAACATCTGCCCCCGATTCTTGATTTCCGGTCATTCAGATTTCCCATACCGATTGGATGCCCGCATTCGAACGCTTCAGCCCTCTGTCTCCTTTGCATTGGTTCCTCGCTCTGGGCTGGTTAATAATTCCAATCGCCAAATTACCTGACTTGACCCTCTCGGCGAAAATAGGTTTGATTAACGTGCGTATTCTTATGAATTCACCCAAGCCTCCGCTCGAGGCGCTGCGCATTGAGCGGCGTCCGGAACCACCCGACCGAGTCAGACCTTGGCTGTGGCTGGTCGCGGTGGCAATTTTGCTCGCGCTGGGCGCGTGTGTTTGGTGGCATTCTCAGGCTGAGGCCATCACCGTGCATACGGTTGCCGCCCAGGATGCCATAGCCGGCGGCGAAGATCACACCGTGCTGAATGCCTCTGGCTACGTCACCGCGCGGCGTGAGGCAACGGTTTCTTCGAAGGTCACCGGCAAAGTCATTTCCTTGTTCATCGAGGAAGGCATGAAGGTCACCAATGGCCAGGTGCTGGCGCGGCTCGATGATTCTAATATCAGGACCGACCTGGAAGTGGCCCGGAGCCAGTTGGAGTCGGCCAGGGCGGCGGTCGAGGAAACGCGCGCCCAGCTCAAACAGGCAAAGAATCAATATCAACGTACAATCGAACTCGCCAGACAGAATATTGCCTCGCCCTCCGACCTCGATCAGGCAGAGGCGAGCTCCAAGTCTCTGCAGGCTCATTTGGCGTGGCAGGAAACTCTGATTGACGTGGCGCAGCGCGAACTCGAGCAATATCAACAGAACCTGGACGATACCATCATCCGGGCGCCATTCGACGGCGTCGTTACCACCAAGGACGCGCAACCGGGTGAGATGATTTCGCCGGTCTCCGCCGGCGGCGGCTTCACGCGCACCGGCATCGGCACGGTCGTGGACATGAATTCGCTGGAAATCGAAATTGATGTCAATGAGAGCTACATCAACCTCGTCCAACCCGGCCAGCCGGTGGCCGCGACGCTCGATGCCTATCCGGACTGGAAAATTCCCTGCAAAGTAATCGCCATCATTCCGACCGCGGACCGCGACAAGTCCACTGTCAAGGTGCGTGTGGCGTTCGATCAATTGGATCCTCGCATTTTGCCGGACATGTCTGTAAAAGTTGGGTTCCAGGAAACGGACACAGCGCCGGTCGGACGGACCGTCTCGGTCCCCAAAACTGCCGTGCTCGAGCAGGACGGGCATGACGTGGTATTCGTTGTCCGGGATGGCCGTGCTGAACGCCGCGCTGTCACTGTCAGCGACACCCAAAGCGATGATTCGCTTCTGAGCGCGGGAGTTTCCGGCGGTGAAAGAGTCATCGTGACCCCGCCTGACGGTTTGAAGGACGGGATGGCTGTTAACGACCAAAAACCATGAACGAAAAACATTCCCCCAATGGTGCCCTGGTGCAAGTCGAGGGTGTTGAGAAAGTCTTCCATCGCGGTTCGGAGGATATCCACGTTTTGACGGGCCTGCACTTGGATGTCCCGGCCGGCGAATTTCTTGCCTTAATGGGACCGTCCGGTTCAGGCAAGAGTACGCTGCTGAATCTAATCGGCGGCCTCGATCATCCCACCAAAGGAACGGTAACGGTGGGCGGCGAGCAGGTGAATCAGTTGTCCGACCGTACCCTCGCCGCGTGGCGCTCGCGGCACATCGGGTTCGTATTCCAGCTTTATAATTTGATGCCGATGCTGACCGCCGAGCGGAATGTCGAGCTGCCCCTGCTGCTGACGCACCTTTCCCGGGCTGAGCGCAGAAAGCACGTCGAAGCGGCGTTGGCGGTAGTCGGCTTGTCCCATCGCACCAGGCATTATCCGCGCACGCTTTCCGGCGGCGAACAACAGCGTGTCGGCATTGCGCGCGCCATTGTCAGCGACCCCACCTTGTTGCTCTGCGACGAGCCGACCGGCGATTTGGATCGGAAAGCCGGCGACGAAATCCTGGATCTGCTCCAGGCCCTGAACCGCGAGCATGGCAAGACCATCGTCATGGTCACCCACGACCCCCACGCCTCCGCCCGCGCCTCACGGACGGTTTATCTCAATAAGGGCCGGCTCAGCAACACGCCAGAGGCATGAAATTCCTTCACCTCATCTGGAGCAACTTGAACCGGAAAAAGCTCCGCACGTCGTTGACGCTCCTTTCCGTCATTGTGGCTTTCATGCTCTTCGGTTTCCTCCTGGCCATCCAGGAGGCGCTCGTTGGCGGGGTGGCGCTGGCCGGTGCCGACCGGCTGATCGTCCGCGAAAAGGTCTCCATCATCAATCTTCTGCCGGTAAGTTACGAAGCGCGGATGGACCGTATCCCCGGCGTCGATTTTGCCACGCACCAGACATGGTTTGGTGGCATTTATCAGGACCCGAAAAATTTCTTCATGCAAAATCCCGTCGAGCCGGAGAAATTCCTGAAGATGCATCCCGAATTCATTCTGCCGCCGGACGAGGAAAAAGCCTGGCTGGCGACTCGGACCGGCGCGATTGTCGGACGGCGGACGGCGGAGCGGTTTGGCTGGAAAATCGGGGACAAGGTGCCCA
Source organism: Verrucomicrobiota bacterium (assembly GCA_050008355.1). GTDB lineage: Bacteria > Verrucomicrobiota > Verrucomicrobiia > Limisphaerales > UBA11358 > UBA11358. The sequence continues at coordinate 28,667 of JBEKMT010000013.1, read as the reverse complement.
TTCGATCCACCATCTGGGCGCTCCCTGATGGCAGTTACACCTGGACATTTGATATCGTCGGCATCTTCGACGGCAAGGACAAGGGCACCGACACCACGCCGCTGTTTTTCCAATACGAATATTTCGACGAATCCCGCGAGCAGGGAAACCAGGATTGGGGCAAAGGCCAGGTTGGGTGGTACACGATCCGCATCAAGGACCCGTCACAGGCCACGGAAGTGGCCAAACGCGTGGACGAAGAATTTCAAAATTCGCCGGCCGAAACCAGGACTGAACCGGAGGGAGCATTCATCCAGGGCTGGGCCAGCCAGATTGGCAACATCGTGTTCATCGTTGCCGCCATTCTCAGCGCCGTGTTCTTCACCATTCTCCTCGTGACGGGCAACACCATGGCGCAGGCGGTGCGCGAGCGGACTGGCGAGTTGGGTGTGCTCAAGGCCATCGGTTTCACCAGCGTCCAGGTCATGGTGCTCGTGCTCGGCGAATCCTGTCTGCTCGCCGTCATCGGCGGAGTGGTAGGCCTGGGGCTGGCGTGCGCCGTTATCCCCGTCATGGCCGGGAAGCTGGCAGGTTTGCTGCCGCTATTCTTTCTGCCCACGCGAGGTTTGTTTATCGGATTGGGCCTCAGCATCGCGCTTGGATTTGTCACCGGAATTTTTCCCGCTCTCTCCGCCATGCGCTTGCGTGTCGCCGATGCGCTCAGACGAATGTAAACGAATGTAATTTTTAACCGACGCTCAACCTTTTATTAATTCATGGCCGGCCCTTTCAATTGGATTTCCCAAATTGCCTCCATCACCCGTTTTGGATTGATGAGCCTGCCGCAACGGCGCGGCGCGGTTGCGGCCACCGTCATTGGCATCGCCGGCGTCGTCGCCGTGCTCGTAGGGGTCCTCTCCATCGCGGCAGGCTTCCGGCATGCCATGGCCGTTTCCGCTTCGCCCGCCGGCGCCATTGTGCTGCGCAGCGGCGCCGACAGCGAGATGGTCAGCGGTTTGGGCAGTGACGAAGCGCGCCTCGTCGCCGATGCGCCGGGCATCGCGCGCACCGACCATGGTCCGCTCGCCTCCGCGGAGTTGTACGTCATTATTGACCTGCCCAAGCGCAAGACCGGCACGGATGCCAACGTGCCATTGCGCGGCGTGGAACCCGCGGCGTTGCAGGTGCGCGATAACCTGAAACTTATCCAGGGCCGGATGTTCGACTGGGGCAGGGACGAAGTCATCGTCGGTCGCGGCGCGGCGCAGGAATTCGCCGGATTGGACGTGGGATCGTCCATCCAGGTGGGTCGTTACCAGTGGCCGGTCGTAGGCGTGTTTTCTGCCGATGGCGGTGTGGCGGAATCCGAAATCTGGACCGATGCCAAGGTGTTGCAGGCCGCTTATAACCGCGGCAATTCATTTCAATCCGTTTCCGTGCGTCTGGTTTCGCCGGCCGCGTTCCAGGCGTTCAAGGATTCCCTCACCTCCAACCCGCAGCTCAACGTGCAGGTTATCCGGCAGACCGATTATTTCGCCCAGCAATCCGAAACCCTGACGCGGCTCATCACGACTCTGGGTTATCTCATCGCCATTTTGATGGCCCTCGGCGCCGTATTCGGCGCGCTCAATACCATGTATAGCGCCGTGGCGGCGCGGACGCGGGAAATCGCCACGTTACGGGCGCTCGGCTTCGGCAGTGGCGCGGTGGTCGTCTCCCTGCTGCTTGAATCTCTGCTGCTGGCGCTGGCTGGCGGCGTCATGGGTGGCGCCCTGGCCTATATTGCATTCAATAATTTTCATACTTCGACGATGAATTTTCAAAGCTTCAGCCAGGTCACGTTTGCCTTCAAAGTCACTCCGACATTGCTCCTGCGCGGCATCGCCTGGGCCCTGCTGATTGGATTAATTGGTGGATTGTTCCCGGCCTTCCGCGCCGCCCGCCTCCCCATCGCCGCCGCATTGAGGGAATTGTAAGATCGCAACGGGTGTCAGTTCTGGCCAAACAGCTTTTGTGACTTGCCGAGGCGCTATTTTAGCGTTTCCTGCGCCTGCCCTCGATTTTCAATATCTGATCATTGGAATTTCTTTGGGCGCCTGGACGTTGATGCTTCGATGTGTCTTCATCCATCGTTATACCTTCGCTTCTCAGAATTGCTTCGTCCTCGTTCATCAGGTATTCTGAACCTTCCGTGATTAACGAAAAAAAATCCGAAAGGCAAGTGTCGCGTCCGCTGCGCGTCGGCCTCATTTCGCTGGGTTGTGCCAAGAACCTCGTGGACGCCGAGATCATGCTCGGCTCACTCATCAAGGGTGGCGTGGAGATTACCAACGACGCCGCTCACGCCGACGCGGTCATCGTGAACACGTGCTCCTTTATCGATTCGGCCCAGGAGGAAAGCGTGGATACCATCCTCGAATCCGTCGAGTTGCGCGATGCCAGCCGTCGCGGTCAGGCCGTCATCGTTTCCGGCTGTCTCCCGCAACGCTTTCGCGATGAACTCCCCAATCTCATGCCCGAGGTGGACGCTTTCATGGGCATTGACCAGGTCGCCCAGGTCGGAAACATCGTCAATCAGGCCGTCCTCAATCGCGCGGAAAAGACCGCGACTGGGAAACCCCGCGGGAGCAATGCAAAAAAGAAAATCTCGGCACGCCTCACCGAGCTGGAGAAAAAACGCGACCCTTCCGAACACGCAAAAGAAGAATCCATCCGCGGAACGGATAAATTCGGGAAAACCAAAACGGTCGTTGCCCCCCAAAGTCCGGCGGCGCCGATGCTCGATGTTACCCAGCGCCCCGTCTTTATCCCCGATTTCGCCACGCCGCGTTTTCGTCTCACGCCCAAACATTTTGCCTATCTCAAGATCGCCGAAGGCTGCAACCATCCCTGCAGCTTCTGCATCATTCCCCGGATGCGCGGATCGCATCGCAGCCGCACGCAAACTGACATCGTCGCCGAAGCCCGGGCGTTGATCGCCGAGGGCGTCAGGGAGATCAATTTAATCTCGCAGGATTCGACTTATTACGGTCTCGATTTGCGCCCGAACCACAGCCGCGCGATTTCCTCGCCCGATAAGTTTTCCGCCGCCACCAGATCGCTCGCCGCCGATGCCACGACCATTTGTACGCTGTTGCGCGAATTGAATTCACTGAAGGGTGATTTTTGGGTACGCCTGCTGTACACCCACCCGGCCCACTGGACGGATGAACTCATCCACACCATTGCCGAATGCAGGAAAGTAGCTCGCTACGTGGACATGCCGCTCCAACATATCCACGAAAACATGCTCGAACGCATGCGCCGCGAAACCTCGCAGCAATACATCGTGGATCTGATCAAAAAAATTCGCGCGGGCATTCCCGGCATCGCTCTGCGGACGACATTCATCGTCGGTTTTCCCGGTGAAACCGAACTGTGCTTTCAGGCGCTGCTCGATTTCATACATGAAACCAAATTCGAACGGCTCGGTGTCTTTGCCTATTCAAGGGAAGACGGCACCCGCGCCGGGGCAATGGCCGGGCAACTCACTGACAAGGTGAAACAAAAGCGCCGCCAACTGGCCATGGCCGGCCAACACCGGGTCGCCGTGCAGGTCTCCGAATCCTTTGTTGGCCGCGAAATCAAGGTGCTGGTCGAGGGCGAGGCCAATGCGAAGCAGCTTCAAAATGCCAACGTGAGTTCCTGGGAGCACGGCTTGATCCGCGAAACCGACCGGCATACGGCTCAGATGCGGGGTCATTATTTCGTCGGTCGCGGCGAGGCGGACGCTCCGGACATTGACGGTCGTGTTTATATTCGCGGCAAGGTTCCGCTGGGGGAATTCGCCCGCGTCAAAATTATCGGTCACACGGATTACGACTTGATGGCCGAGCCTGTTTGAACCACCGCCCGCGACTCCGTACCACTGACTGGTCGGCGAAGGTGTCTCCGATTGCCAACCGCCCGCCCGCCCGCCAATCAATTACCTGCCTGCCCCCCGTATTTGCCAGGCAGAAGAAAATTGCATTTCCTCCCCTCGTCATTCAATTTTGCGGTGACGCTATGGCCACTCTCGTTTTCGACATCGAAACCTCCGCGCAACCGCTCGAAAATTTTGACGAATCGCAGCAGGAGTACCTGTTTCGCGAGACCGAAAAAATTGACGACCCGGCCGCCCGGAACGCTCGGCGCGAGGAAATCACCCGGTTTATGAGCTTGTGGCCGTTCACGTCCCAAGTCGTGTGCATCGCCATGCTCAATGCCGAGACGCAACGCGGACAATCACTCTATGTCGCCGAGGACTTTGAAGAGGTTCATGACGAAGCCGCCCCGGTAAAATTTGTGCCTTGCGCGGATGAGTTCGAATTGCTCACGGCATTTTGGGAAGTGGCCAGGCATTATGACAATGTGGTCACGTTCAACGGCCGCGGTTTTGACATCCCCTTCATTTACCTTCGCTCGGCCGTCCTTAATGTGCCGATCTCAAAGAAGAACTGGCTGGGTTATCGCTATGCCACTGAACCCCATTGTGACCTGGCGGAGCAGATGACGTTTTACAGCGTGAGCGGCCGCGATGGCGCCGCGCGCAAGTTTAACCTGGATTTTTACTGCAAAGCATTTGGCATCGAATCACCCAAGAGTCACGGCGTTACCGGCATGGATGTCTCCACCTTGATGGACGAGGGCAAATTCCGCGACATCGCCGAATACTGCCTGCGCGACGTCCGCGCCACCGTGGAGCTTTACAAAATCTGGAAAGAAAGGCTGGCGGGAATCAAATAAAACACAATTTATCATGAACCGGAAGCAAATCAAAACCAAGAGTGCTTGCGCAAATTCCGAGGCGGATTTCGACTTGTTTCAAGGTTTACCAGCGACTTTAACATGTCTGTTTTAATCTGCTTCGCGCTAAAAGAAGAAGCCGCTCCATTCCGTAAAACCATGGCCGGAAAACCGGGTGTCTCCATTCTTGTCGTCGGCATCGGACGTCAAAACGCCGAAAGATCCGTGCGCCAATATCTGGCTGATGCCTCGGGCGCCCAGCCAGAATTCGTGATCACCGCTGGCTTCGCGGGGGGATTGAATCCCGATTTACAAATCGGCGATATCCTTTTCGAGTCCCCTGAACCTTCATCTTTCAGCCTTCAACTTTCCACCCGCATCACTGCCGCCGGGGCAAAGGCCGCGAATTTTTTCTGCGCCGACCGTATCGCCACCACGGTCGCCGAAAAGAAAAAATTGCGCGCTGACACCGGCGCGGACGTGGTCGAGATGGAATCAGCGGCGATTCACAGTGTCTGCCGGGAAAAGGCGATTCCCTGTGTCACCATCCGGGTGATTTCTGACACCGCCGGTGAAAATTTGCCGCTGGATTTTAACGCGCTCGCCAAGCCGGACAAAAGCCTGGATTCTGTAAAATTATTTTTCGCGATCGCCCGCTCGCCCGGGAAAATAAGCGCGCTGATGCGGTTGCAGCAGCAAACCAACTTGGCCGCCACCCGGTTGGCCGGCGTTTTGGCGAAGGTTATTTCTCCGTGACCGACGATTGCGCAGCCGGCGGTGGTTCGCTGGCTTCAGGCTTTGATTTGTCGCTGAGCGCCACCAACGCTGCGCCCACCACGATGATGGCCACTCCAGTCCAGCGCAGGGCACTGACTTCTTCGTGCCGCACCATGCGCGCCGCCAGCGCGGTGATTACAAACCCCAATGATGTCAGCGGCCAGACAACGCTTACGTCCCGTTGGGACAGCAAATAAAGCAGCACGCAAAAAAAACACGCCTCAAAAAACACCCCGGCCAGCAGATTCTTGTTTGTGGACCCGCGAGCGATGATGCGGCCGATTTCCGGGGCGGAGACCTTTTTTAGTTCCCCGATCTCGTGCAATCCCTGGCTCAAAAAGACCACTCCCACGGCTTCGAGCACCAGGCCGGCTAAAAGAATTACGATCAATTTTGTCATTTTTACAGATCCTGATAACGGATTAACTCGATTCCCAGTTCGCTGATTCGTTCCCGTACCTGCGGGCTGACAAGGGCGTCGAGTTCATGCTTAAATTTGTCGAGGGACGGGTGCGAGTAAAGCTCCGAATCGCCCTCCGGCAATTCCGGCAACAGCTTTAAGATATAATCTTCGTCCACGCGTGAATCCTGCAAGAGGCCGAAGGTGATTTGGGTGTGACGAATTTTTTTGTCGGAAAGGCTCGTGCGCGCGCGGTTGGAGAGCAGTTCGAAGATCGCCGCGTGCGAAATCCGGTATAACCAGTGGCCGCGCGACGTCCGGCGGCTGCGCGCCAGGCAATCCCTTGTCAAACGCATGTGCGTGAGTCCGCCTTTCTGCGAATATTCCATCAGAATTTTGAATACCGTCGGATGCAAATGAAGGTGCAAATGACCGTTCACGTGGTCGAGTTTCAAGCCGGTCGCGTGAAACGTTTCAATTTGGGCCTCGATTTCTGCGCGAAGTTGTTCGCGCAGGGTTGCTTTGAAAAAATACGCCATGCCAGCGCCCAAGGGTGAATTCGAGAATTCGCCGTCCGCATTCACGAGGCCGGGAATTTCATCGGGCGGTAACGCGGCATGGCCATGCAACAGGGTAAGGTGCAGGCCGACACCGAGAGCAGGGTTTTCTTTGGCGAGCTTGACGGCCTCACCAAAACCGGCTTCGTTGACCATCAAGCTGGCGGTGGTCAAAATGCCCTCACGGTGCGCCCGGATGACAGCGGCATTGACGGAGGACGAAAGGCCGAAGTCATCGGCATTTACTATCAGGCGGCGGTGGGGGAGGCGGTTTAAGGGGGCCGGAGAATTCACAAGAGGCTCACACGGTTCCGTAGTCTGATTGATTGGCGCCGGTGACGAAACGCAGCCATGACAGGAAAATCAACGCGAGTTTGTGTGGTTTGCTCAGTTTCAGCGGTTTCGGGCCAAAGACATTGAATTTTCCCCGTTCCAGCTTTTGCAGCAGCTGCCAGTAAACCGAACCCATGAGTTCGGCGGCAACCATGGATTTACGGTCTTCAGGGTGCAGGGCTTTGTGCGCGAGCCGGTAAAAAAGCTTTGCGCGCTGGGCCACGCTGCCGGCCAGCGCGATATAGCGGTCGGAATATTTTGAATCCAGAATTTCCTGCTCGCTGACGCCCGCTCTTTTAAGCTCGCTCCGGGGCAGATAAATCCGCCCCCGCGTGGCATCATTCCGGACGTCGCGCAATATGTTCGTCAATTGCAGGGCTTTGCCGAGATAAATGGCGTATTCGTGGGTCGCGGGATTTTGGTGGCCAAATATTTCGATGCTCAAGAGACCGACCACCGAGGCCACGCGATAGCAATACAGTTCCAACTCCTCAAAGTTTTCGTAGCGCAAAGTCTCCAAATCCATTTCACAGCCCTTGATGAGCTCGTCAAAAAGCTCGAACCGGAGTCCGAATTGTTTGATGATCGGCTGCAATTCCCGGTTGGTCGGAAATGTGGGGGTCGGGCCATCGCAGGCAAGTTTGATGTCCTGGCGCCAGGCGGCAAGCTGTTCACGCCGTTTCTCAACCGACACCGTATCCTCATCGGCCACATCATCCACCTCGCGGCAGAAAGCATACAGCGCAGACATCGCATCCCGTTTGGGCTGCGGGAGCAGGATGAATGCGAGCGCGAGGTTTGACGCGCTTTTTTGGGTGATGGCGCGGCTATGTTGCATCACGGCGGCGGCTGGGTGTCAGTCTTGCTTTCATCGCGCCGGGGCGGCAGCCCGCCCAGTTCAGCCAGCGTCAAACCTTGCCGGCGATGATGATGCCGGCGTTTGCGTCGTCTCTTGCCCTGTTTTCGAAAGACGGTGAACCAGACGACGAAAACGCCGATCACCAAGCAAACCGCCAACAGGATGGCAAGGAACACCAGCCAGTCAACGGAGGCTGCGGTGGATGATAAGAAGAATTTTCGCATTATTCACTGTGGCCAGGGGTGATGGACTCGCCAATTTCCCCGGCAATCTTCATGTTCAGTTTTTGCATGCGATAACGCAAGGCATGTCGCGTCATCTTAAGCCGGTCGGCGGTGCGTGTCAGGCTGAAATTGTTTTGCTCCAAAGTGTTGTTGATGATCTCGCGCTCCAGCCGTTCCAGTGCCGCATCGAGGGATTCATCGGGCCCGGGCGTCACGGGGTTGCCTTTTTGCAAATGCGATTCCGCGGCAAAATCCGGCAGGCTGGCCGGCTGGATTTCCTGGGTGGATTCCAGGATCAGGGCGCGTTCAATGACATTGCGCAGTTCGCGGACGTTCCCAGGCCATCTCTGCGCGAGCAATTTGCTTTGGGCAGCGGACGAGAGTCCACCGACATTCTTGGCCATCCGCGCGCGGAAAATCTTCAGAAAGTGGCCTGCCAGCAGCAAAACATCGTCACCACGCTCCCGCAGGGGCGGCAGGTTGAACTGCACCACATTCAGGCGGTGAAACAAATCCTCGCGGAATTCGCCGGCCGAGATCGCCTGCGTAATGTCACGGTTGGTGGCGGCGATGAGCCGTACGTTAACCCGCAACTCCTCCGTCCCGCCGACCCGCGTGAACGAACCGTCTTCCAGAAAGCGCAGTAATTTCGCCTGCAAAGGCTTGCCCATGTCGGCGATCTCATCGAGAAACATTGTGCCGTGGTCCGCTTCCTCCACGCGCCCATCTTTCTGCCGGATGGCACCGGTGAACGCGCCCTTTTCGTGCCCGAACAATTCGCTTTCCAGCAGGGTTTCCGGGATGGCCGCGCAATTGATGCGGACGTAATTCTCCGCCCGCCGCGGGCTTAGCGTGTGAATCGCTCCGGCAACAAGTTCTTTCCCCGTGCCGCTTTCGCCGAGGATCAGTACCCGCGCCTCGGTGACCGCGATCGTGCGAATGAGCTGCCGCAGCTCGAGTATTTTTGGCGATTCACCCACGATCTGGTCGAGGCCGAACGCCTCTCCGGCGCGCGAACGCAATTCGGCATTTTCGCGTAACAGCCGGTACCGTTCCGCGCAGCGTGCGACGGCGTGGAATAATTCTTCCGGCTCAAATGGCTTGGCCAGGTAATCGATCGCACCCGCTTTGATCGCTTCAACCGCCAGTTTCGGCGTGGCGTAGGCCGTGATCATCAACGCAGGCAATTGCGGCCACTGGGTGCTGATTTTCTTCAGAAATTCATAGCCGGTGATCCCGCCGAGCCGGGCATCGGTGATGACCATGAAAAATTCCTCGTGCTTCAATAGCGTCAGCGCTTCCTCGGCGGATTCGGCGGCGCGCACGCCATAACCTTCGTCCGCCAGCATGGTCTGGAGCGAACGACGCATGTTCTTCTCGTCGTCGACCACCAGTACCCGTGGCAGTAGGATGTTCATTTGGTGAAACGTTTCGGCAATGCTTTCGCGGGGAAGGTTACCGTGAATTTCGAACCTTTTCCAAGCTCCGATTCCACCCGCACCGTGCCGCTGTAAAGTTCGGTGTTGTGTTTCACGATGGCGAGGCCGAGCCCGCTGCCCTTTTCCTTGGTCGTGTAGTATGGCTCAAAAATGCGGCTGATTTTCTCCGGCGGAATGCCCGGGCCGTCGTCCCGCACGGAAATTTCCACCGTCAGGTCGCGCCGGCAACTGGCGGTCACAAAAATGTTGCCCGTGGCGCCAAGGGCGTCGCGGGCATTCTGCAGGAGGTTGGCGAGGATTTCGAACAGGTGACTGCTTTGCATCAGCAGCGGTGGAAAAGGCGGGGTAAGCATGCGATGAATGCTGATCTTCGATGGGATCGCGACCGGGAACACCTGCCCGATGGCGCGGTCAATTTCGTCCGCCACGTTCAGCTTTTCCACCCGGCCTTCACTTAACTTGGTGTAGCCCATGATCTGGATGATGACTTTGTCGGCGCGCGCGACTTCTTCCTGTATGATCTCTATCTGCTGTGCTGCAGAAGGCTTGTTTTCACGCAATGCACGCTCCAACGAATGGGCGGAGTTGCTGATGACCGCCAGTGGATTCTTGATCTGGTGGGCGAATTCGGCGGCCAGGCGCCCGGCGGAATGCAACTGGCCCTCGCGCGCGGCGAATTCCGCCGCCTCCTCGACTGCGAGCCGCTGGCGTTCCAGCAAGATTTGCGCGCCATAGCAACAGAGCGTGGTCAGCACCAGCACCACCAGCCGCAGTACAAACGGTTGCCCCAGGTCTTCATGGGATGCGAAGTCAAGCGTCCGCAGCGTGGTGTCATCCAGGTTGCTCACCACCGACACGTCGAGCACGCCCACCAGCGCGTAACACAGGCCCGTCGCAAAATTCAAAATCAATTGGGAAAACCCGGGCGGAATGCTCGCCGCATTGCGAATGATCAGCGCGACGAAGAGCCAGAACATGATGCTGTCCAGCCCGCCGGAAATCAGCAGCAGCCCGGCCACAAAAAGGCCGTCCACCAGCCCGTCAGCCACCACCGTCCATTGCAATACGGCCAGGGGTAACCGTTCCGATAGCGCTAGAATGAGGGCCACGATCAAGCTGGTCAGAACGTAAAAAAGGAAAATGTATTGCACCGTTTCCACGACCACTTCCAGCGTGCTCGCCAGCGTGCCAAACCAGGGCTTGATGTCGAAGGAATACCAGATCATGACGATGAACACCGTCTTGACCGGCAGCACAATGTTTCGCTCGATCGTGTTGATGCGTCGAAGCTGCCGTGCCTGGTCCGGCACGGGAATTTCCATCGCCGCAAACAACCGGGTCAGCCATTGCTCATGGCTTGGTTTCATAGAGATCAAAGAAACAGGGAACGCACCCGCACCCGCCGTCCAGCGCGGGTGTTTCCATTGTTTATTTCAGCCTGGCCAGCACCCGCTCGGCGATTTTATCCACCGGCCACAAGCGGCCAATGCCTTCGTAACCGCACGATAACATGCCCTCGTCCGGGCCGATGAATTCAACGCCGCGCTTTTTCAGTGTCGCCACATTTTCCTGGGTTGCGGGGTGCAGCCACATTTTCCCGTTCATGGCCGGGGCAATTAAAATGTTCGCCTTCGCGTTCAACGCCAGCGCAATGCAGCTCAAGGCGTCATCCGCGATGCCGTGCGCCAGTTTGGCGATCACATTGGCTGTGGCCGGTGAAATCAATAGCAGGTCGGCTTCGTCCGCCAGCCGCACATGGGCCGGTTGCCAGCCTTCCTCCTCGTCGTAAAGGTTCGTCACGACCGGATTGCGCGTGAGCGTCTTGAAAGGGAGCGGGGTGATGAAATGCTGGGCGTCCGCCGTCATCACCACCCGGACGTCACATTTCGCTTTCGCCAGCAGCGAGGCCAGGTCGGCTGCCTTGTGTGCCGCGATGGAACCGGTCACGCCGAGAACGATTTTCTTGGAAGCGCTCATGCCTGACTTTAACCCAGAAACATTTTTACTCAAACCGCTAATCCACGTTTAGAATTCAGGTGCTTGTGATCGGTCCACACGCATCTTTTCCGCCGAAATGATTTCCAGCATCCGCCGTAAATCCTCGAGCTTCGTCGTGCTTTCCAGCAGATAATCGAAATTTCTCCACTGCGCCACTTCCTGTTTGGCCACCGCCAGCCGCTTTTGGATCACGGCTTCCGCGTCCGCGCCGCGTTTTCTCAAACGCTCCGCCAGCACCTCCTGTGAACGCGGGGTCAGAAAGACGGTCACCAGTGCGCGCTTTAATTCCGGCTCCGTCTCCGCCTGTTCGCGGATCGTCGCTGCGCCCTGCACATCCACGTTGAGCAGAACGTCATTGCCCTGGCGCAATTTGGCGAGCAATTCTGATTTAAGGATGCCATAGCTGTTCCCGTAAACCGTCGCGTGCTCCAGAAAATTGCCCGCCTGCAGCCGCTTCAAGAATTCTCCTGCCGTGAAAAAATGGTAATCCACACCGTCCTTCTCGCCCTTTCGCGGGCCGCGCGTGGTGCAGGTGATGGCCCGCGTCATTTCCGGGCGTGCCTTGAGCAATTGCTCGCACAACGTCGTCTTGCCGCCTCCCGACGGGGCGGAAATCAGGATTAAAAGCGGGGCCGTGCTTTTCTTCGTCATGGTTTCAGGGCTTAGCAATGATCCGGCAAAGACTCATGCGCATGCAGGTGATCGCTTCGAAATTTCTTCATTCGACGTTTTGCGCCTGTTCGCGGAATTTTTCCAGTTCCGCCTTTAATGTCACTACTTCGCGCGAGATGACCGCGTCGTTCGCTTTCGAACCGATGGTGTTGATTTCACGGTTCATTTCCTGAGCCAGAAAATCCAGCGTGCGCCCGACCGGTTCTTTGGATTTTCGGCAATCCTCATACTGCTGGAAATGGCTTTGCAACCGGGTCAATTCCTCGGAGATATCCGAACGGTCCGCGAACAGGACGATCTCCTTCAACAAGCGTTCGTCATCCGGCGCGATGTTTTCCAGACCGGCGCCCTTGACGCGAGTCATCAGCTGCTGCCGGTAATTTTTCGCCGTTTGCGGGGCTTGCTTTTGGATTTTATCAACTGCCTCGCGCATCACGGTGGTGCGGGCCGTCAAATCCTTGGCGAGATGCGTGCCTTCGCGTTCGCGCATTTTCATTAACGCGCTGAGCGCCTGTTGTAAGGCTTTCTCCACGACCGGCCAGATGCTTTCCGCATCCACTAGTTCCTCGTCGGTCTGGAAAACGCCCGGGGCCCGCAGGACTTGGTCCAGCGTGATGGCGCCGGATAATTTCAATTGCTTGGAAAGCTTGCCCAGCTCCGTCGTGTACGCCTTGGCCAGTGGAAGGTTGATGTGCGCACGGGCGGACAACTTCCCGCTGGCTGCGTGAATGCTTATGCGCGCCGTCACGCGGCCGCGGGCGATGTGGCGGTTGATCACGTCGCGAACCTGCGTCTCGAGCATTTCGAGTTCGCGCGGCAGATTCACCGAAATCTCCGATTGGCGGCGGTTGACTGCCCCCAGCTCGACGGTAATTTTGAAGCCGTCCTGTGCGCATTCACCGCGCCCGTACCCCGTCATGGATTTCATGCCGCGAAATATGCAGAAATCCATGGCGACAGGCGAATCAATTTTCAACCGGTTCCAAAGGTGGAATGTCTAAAATCGCCTCTGGACAAAGTTAAACGAACGAAAGTAGATTTTAGCCACGTTGAAAACTGTTTATGCAATGATTATGCTCGCGGCGGTCCCGCAAGTAATTATTTGCCGCAGCGCGGGGTTCGCATTTTCTTGGACGACGGCTGGCTTTTTAATGGCTGGATGGCTTGTTGGAACGGTGCTTCTCGGATTCAATGCGCCAGATCACAGATTGGCTTTTTATCCATCCCTGGGATTATCCCTTCAAGCAATTTCTTTTTCGATGATCGGTTGCGGTTTTCTTGAAACGCGTGGTTTTCTCCACGCATCTTCATTCGGCAGGGCAGGGTGCGCTATCCATAAAGTCCTTCGCGATTTCAAACCCCGGTAATCTCCATGCAACTCCGACTCTTAAGATTATTTCTCGGTTTTTCCGCATTTTCCTGGGGCGTCTCCGCGGTCGGAGTGTTCGTCAGTTGGTCCGAAGCGGAAAAACTTTTGGAAGGACTCGGTGCGAAACCAATCGCCTACGATCCAATGTTGGACTACTGGTTGAGAATGGCTGCGGGAGCCTTTGCGCTGGTCGGCTTGTGGTATTTGTTTCTGATGATCTGGCCCCAAAAGTTTTCCGCAGCCATTCCCTGGTTTGGCGTGTTGATGCTGATTGAGGGACTGATTTTGCTGGTTCATGGTCTGCGGCTCTCACTGCCGCCTTTCCCGTTTTACGGAGACGTTTCGGCTTGCTTTATCGCCGGTGGCGGAATCCTTTTCTTTTCGCGAAGTCTGCGTCAGGACTGATGCCTCAACCGCGTAAAACCTTCAACGCCTCCTTGAAATCCTTCGGTAACGGCGCGGCAAAATGCATTTCTCTTTTGGTGCGCGGATGTACGAAGGTCAGTTCCCTGGCATGCAACATAACGCGCGGGGCGGTATAGCCGGTCACTTCGGTGAGCTTTTTGTTTGGCTTCGGTCCGTAAGTCGTGTCGCCGACAACAGGGATGCCGATGGATTGGAGATGCACGCGGACCTGATGGGTGCGCCCGGTATGGATTTGGGCCTCGACCAGTGTCGCCTCGTTCAGTTTTTCCAACACGCGATAGCTGGTGTGCGCGTCCCGGCCGGCATGGTCGGCGACCACCGCCATGCGTTTGCGCTCCGTCGGATGGCGGGCAATGGCGCCGCGGATATCGCCGGATGATTGCATGGGTTCGCCGCAGACGATGGCCTGGTAAATTTTTTTGACTCGCCGCCCGGCAAACTGTTCCGACAGGGCCAGATGTGTTTCATCGTTCTTGGCGATGACCAGGCAGCCGCTGGTTTCCTTGTCGAGCCGATGCACGATGCCCGGTCGCGCGACGCCGCCAATGCCGCTCAAGGAGCCCTTGCAATGATGAAGCAGCGCGTTTACGAGTGTGCCGTCCTCGTGGCCGGCGGCGGGATGCACGACCAGTCCGGCGGGTTTATCCAGCACCAGCAGCGTTTTGTCCTCGAATAAAATCGAGAGCGGGATCTTTTCGGCTTGCGCCTCGGCTGGCTTGGCTTCCGGCTGGTGGAACTCGATTTTCTCACCCGCTCGCGGCTTATGGGTTGGCTTGGCGCTTTTGCCGTTGACGAGGACGTGGCCTTCTTCGATCAGCCGCTGCCAGGCGCCGCGCGAGTTTCCCGGAAATTGTTCGCGGAGGAATGTATCGAGCCGCATGCCGGGATGCGAATGCTCAACCGTCAATTGTCCGGTGGTCGCGGGCATGACGATTCAGTTTTCCGACGGTTTCGGCGCGCTCTCATTTCTCCAGGTGATGAGAAAAATAAGCGCCACACCGGTGCAGATGGCTGAATCAGCCACATTGAACGCGGGGAAATCAAGCGGTTGATAACTGCCGCGGCGTTGCAGGTAAAAATGCAGGAAGTCCACCACGGCCTGGCGATGAGGATTCAATCGGTCGGTGAGGTTCCCGATGATGCCGCCAAAGATAAGCCCGAAGGCGATCTGGCCGACAAAGCGGTCGGCGCTGAAATGTCGGCGTGTGAGATAAAGTGCGACGAGGGCCCCGAGCGCCACGATGGCCAGAACAGTATTGTTGCCCGTGAACATGCTAAACCCCGCGCCGGTGTTGACGCGATGTGCAAGATTGAAAAAGCCGGGTATGATCACCCGCTCGTCACCTTCCTCAATGGAGGAACGGAGCACGAGCCATTTGGTGACTTGATCCAGGATCAGAACCGTCAGCGCCAATCCAAAGATGCGGCGGTTGGATTTTTCAAAATTGGGGTTGGGTGCAGCCATGATCAAATCGTGACCAGTCATTGAACACTATTTTGTCCAAAAAACAACGAGATTTCCCGCTGTTGGCGGCGTCGCGAATTAGCATTTTCTCCGGCACGAAAAATGGTTATAGTGCGCCCATGGCGCTGGTGAGAATTCTGGTGGATGGCTATAGCCTGCTGCACAACTGGCCGGAACTGGCCGAAGGTGCGCCGCGTCATTCCGAGGCGGCGCGGGATGCCCTGGTGGAAATGCTGACCCAATACCAGGACGCAAGTGGCACGCCGGTGACGGTTTTCTTTGACGGGGCAGGCGCGCGGCGCGGAAAGCCAAAGAACCAATCCAGCGGCGCGGTCGAAGTGCTGTTTTCCGGCGGCGGTCAGACGGCGGATGATTTGATCGAACGCGCGGCGCACCGTTTTCAAAGTTACGGCGAAGTGTTGGTGGTGACCGATGATCTTGCCGAGCGCGACACCGTGGGCGGCTTCGGTGGCTCCGTGGCGAGTTGCGCGAATTTCATCCGCATGATCCAGGGCGCCCTTTCCGACCTGGCCGAAAACATGGACCGGCATAACCGGAGCGAGCAAAATCGTTTTTCCCGTTCACGCTAGAATTATGATCGACTTGAATTGCAAAAAGTTTGGTATGCGCTGTCTGGTGGCGGCGCTGGTCGCGACCGTTTTATTTTCCCGAGCTTCAGCGCAATCATTGCTGGAACCGCCGCAACGCTGGCTGCTCGTTTTTGAGACCTCAATCGCGATGAAAAACTGCCTGCCGGCGACGGCCGTCGAGGTCCAGAATATTTTTATCAGCGGCATGAGCAGCCAATTGCGCCTGGCCGATAGCGTCGGGGTGTGGACGTTTGGCAAGAAATTGCGCACCGGCGATTACCCGCTGTTTGCCTGGGTGCCAAGGATGGCCGCTTCCGATGCTACGGACCTCATTAATTTTCTCGACAGGCAGCATTACCTGGACAGCGCCCGTTTTGGCGTCTTGCGACCCGCTTTGAAGCAGGTGATTGCTCATTCGCAGCGCCTCACCATCGTCATCTTTTGTGATGGCCTGGATGATTTTAAATTGACGCCTTACGACGACGGGATCAACCAGACTTTCAAGCAGCTGAAAGACGGCCGTAACAAAATGCAGCAGCCGTTTGTCGTGGTGGTCCGGACGCAAAATGGAGAGTTCGTCGGCGCGACAGTTAATTTACCGCCCGGCAATCTCGATTTTCCCCCGTTCCCGCCGCTCCCGCAGGATCTGCAAGCTGCCCCGCCAAACTCGCCATCTCCGCCGGCGGTGGTCGTGCCGCCGCCCCCGGTGATTGTCCAGCCGCCGCTGGTCATAGTTGGTACCAACGTGATCACCAACACAAATGAGCTGGAAAAGACGTCCGGGCCCTAGCCGGTGGCAGGCGATGGTCGGGCGTTGCCATCATCAAAGAAATGATTGCATTCCGCGCGTGACTTTTGCGCGGTACTTTGGGAAATTTTCCGTCCATGAAAACTATTCATTTATTTTGCGCAATGGCTGTCTTTGCCGCCGTCGTGGTGGCCAAAGCGGATGATACCAACAAAGCCCCGGCCTCACCTGGTTTCGTCGATCCCGCCAGACTGACGGCGACCGCCCCGGACACGTTCAAGACGCTGTTCGTCACCAGCAAAGGCAATTTCACCATCCAGGTCACTCGTTCGCTGGCCCCGAACGGCGCGGACCGTTTTTACAACCTGGTCCAGTCAGGTTTTTTCAGTGACGTGGAGTTTTTCCGCGTTGTCCCCGGTTTCATGTGCCAGTTCGGCATCCACGGGGACCCGGCCGTTTCTGCCAGGTGGCGTGACGCGAATATTACCGATGATCCCGTTAAAGGCAGCAATACTCGCGGTACCATCACGTTTGCCACCGCCGGTCCCAATACCCGAACCACGCAATTGTTTATCAATTTCGGAGATAACAGCGGCAGTCTTGACGGTCAGGGCTTCGCCCCGTTCGGCAAAGTAATTCAAGGCATGGATGTGGTGGACAAAATTAATGGCGAATATGGCGATGGGGCTCCCTACGGACGCGGGCCGGACCAGGGCCGCATTCAAGGCGAGGGCAACACCTACTTGAAAAAGGAGTTTCCGGACCTGGATTACATCAAATCCGCGACGATCCTCCCGGCGGACAAAAAATAATTAACTGATACCAACCCCATTTATTTTATATGAGCGAAGTTGCCATTATTACCACCAATGTCGGCGAAATGGTCCTTGAATTCTGGCCGGACGTCGCGCCCGGCCACGTCAAGAACTTCAAGGATCTCGCGAACAAAGGTTTTTACGACGGGACCGCTTTTCATCGGGTCATCAAAGGCTTCATGATCCAGGGCGGTGATCCCTTGACCAAGGACGACAGTAAAGAATCTCAATGGGGTACGGGCGGCCCGGGCTACCAGATCAAAGCCGAATTCAATGATAAGGCGCATACGCGCGGCGTGCTCTCCATGGCGCGTTCGCAAAATCCGAACTCCGCCGGTTCGCAGTTTTTCATCTGCCACGGCGACCCGCGCTTTCTTGACCGCCAGTACACCGCATTCGGCAAACTCATCAAGGGCGACGAGGTGCTGGAAAAAATCGCCACCTCGCCCACGCATCCCGGTGACCGGCCGGTGGCGAAAGTGACGCTCACCAGCGTTAAGATCGTTCCGGCGGATTCAGTGAAATAAGGTTCCCGCCATTCGCGGTCGTTTCCGGGCGCAGACGTTTCTGCGCCCTTTTTTTATCGATGTTCATCCGTTCATGTCTGTGTTTAATTGGTGGCCGTGGAAATTTCTGAAATAGCAAAAGTTTTGGTGGTGCTGGGTTGTCCGGTGGAAAAATCCGCTGAAATGGCGTCGCAACTCGACAAACGAGCACGCCAACTGGCCGCTGAAAAGAACCGTAGTTATGAAGAGGCGCTGACGCATCTGCTCACCCTGATGAAACAAGGCTGGGCGGCGCAGCAGAAAGGGCTTTGACGCCGCCGGATTTCAGGGGTGCCCGGCCTGAATCCAGTTCAAGGTCTTCTCCGCCAGTTTATCGAAGGCCGTAACACACAGTTCCAGGTGTTCCAACTTCGTGTCCTCGATTTTGTTGTGGCTGATGCCGTGCAGGCTTTGGACAAACATCATCACCGTGGGTATGCCTGCCGCGGCCACTTCAGCGGCGTCATGCAGCGGGCCGCTTGGCAGGCGAACCGATCGACCGCAGGTCTCGCGGATGGATTCATCACACAACTCAATGAGTTCCGGGGTGAATGGTCTGGGCGGGATGTGCCAGAGGCGTTCCCACGCCACTTGCACGCGTCCTTCGCGGGCAAATCCTTCGCTGGCGTCCTTCGCTTCCTGCAACATTTTCGCGAGGGTGTTTGGATCCAGATGACGTTGGTCGAGGGTGATGCGGCACTCTTCAACGACGCTGGTGACGATCCCGGGTTTGGTGGTGCACGAACCGATGGTGCAAACGCCATTTCCGCTGCGCTCAGCAATGCGGTAAACCTCGGAACTCATTCTGCCGGCGGCAAGAAAGGCGTCCTTGCGACGGTTCATCGGTGTGCTGCCCGAATGCGCCGCCTGGCCGTGGAAGGTGATGGCATGACGTTCGACCCCAAACGTTCCGAGCACGCTGCCAAGCGGCAAATCCAAATCCAACAGCACGGGGCCCTGCTCAATGTGTAATTCCAGGTAGGCGGCCGCATTGTTCAATTCCCCGCCGCTGTCCTTGACGCGTTCAAAGTCCACGCCGACGGTTTTCAACGCTTCAGTGAGGGCTATTCCGTCCTTGTCCTTCAAACTACGGGCTTCGTTCAGGTCGAGATTACCGGAGCAGGCGGACGAGCCAAATAAGCTTTTGCCGAACCGGGCGCCTTCTTCATCCGCCCAATCCACGAGGCGAACCGTCACCGGCGGTTGGTCGGGGTATTGCGAATGGAGGCGGCGCAATATCTCCAGGCCGGCAAGCACGTTGAGGCAGCCGTCCAGCCAGCCTCCGTTCGGGACGGAATCCAGATGGCCGCCAATGAGTAGACATTTTTCCGACTTGCCGCGCAGGGTTGACCAGAGATTCCCCGCTGCGTCCGTGTGAATTTCAACGGGCAATGCCGAGATCTTTTGCCGGTACCATCCCCGCGCCGCCACCCACGCCGGCGTGAACGCGACCCGCTGCGCACCCTGTTCGTTGCCGGTGAGCGCCCTGAGTTCCGCCAGTTCGGCGATCGTGCGTTTGGGATTCAAAACGCTCATCAACTTATCATGGCGAATATATTTTTTAATTAAAAGTGATTAAAACCAATTCAATCGACGGTTGCCGTTTGCAATTTTATTTTCCCGTGGCAACGTTTTCGCCCGAAGAAGGATATGAACCATCCCGTTCCAAACCGGTTTTTTATCATTCTGATTTTGGGCGCCTTGTCCACAATCAGTCCGCTGGCCATCGACATGTACCTCCCTGCATTCGGGCAGATTGCCGGCGACATGCATACGACCGTGGCGAAAATCTCACTCTCACTCTCCAGTTATTTCATCGGCCTGGCGGCGGGCCAACTGATTTATGGTCCGCTGCTCGACCGGTTTGGCCGGAAGAAACCGCTTTATGCGGGCCTGATTTTGTTTGTGACGATGTCCATCGCCTGCATGTTTGTCCGGACCACGGAATCACTGATCTGGCTCCGCTGTTTTCAGGCGTTGGGTGGCTGTGCTGCACAAGTGGCGGCGATGGCGATGGTGCGCGACTTCTTTCCGGTCAAGGAAAGCGCCAAAATACTGTCGCTGCTGATTCTGATTCTGGGTGTTTCGCCGTTGTTTGCCCCGACCATCGGGAGTGAGATTGCCGCGTATCTGGGCTGGCAATGGGTTTTCGCCATCCTGGCAACCCTGGTTTTGATTTTGCTCTCCGTGGTTTTTTTCTATTTGCCCGAAGGCCATCAGCCGGACCAGTCCATTTCGCTCAAACCGATGCCAATTGTCCTGGATTACCTCTACATTCTTAAGAACACGCAGTTTCACACTTTTGCCCTGGCGGGGGCTTTTTCCTTTGCGGGTGTGTTGGTGTACGTCGCCGGTTCGCCGATTATCTTCATGGGCAGCTTTCACGTGACGCAGCAGGTTTACGGAATGATCTTTGCCGGGTTGTCCGTCGGTTTCATCGGCAGTAACCAGGTCAACATCCTGTTGTTGCGCCGTTTCACCAGCGCTCAAATCTTTTATGGCGCGATCGTGCTGGAATGCGTTGTGTCCGTCATTTTTCTGACCGGCTCATACTACGGCTGGTTCGGACTGCCCGCCACCCTGGTGCTGTTGTTCATTTTGCTGTCCAGTCTGGGACTCACTTATCCGAACGCGGCGGCCATGGCTTTGGCGCCGTTTGATAAAAATATCGGCAGTGCCTCCGCCTTGCTCGGCTTTCTGCAAATCGGCGCCGCGGCTTTGACCTCGTCGTGCGTGGGTATTTTTAATTCCAAAAGCATCATGCCGGTGCTGGTGATTTTTGCCGCCACGGCTTGGGTCGCGCTGCTCATTTTTAATTGGGGCCGCAGAAACCTCCCTGTTCAAGCCCGGGTTTCCGTCAACGAAACGGCCGCAGCGGTTCATTGAGCCGTGGCATAACGGGGCAGCCTCCCGACTTCCAGTTGCTTGGTGCTTTCTGTTCCTGTTCCTCGATCTCATCCGCTGCTGACTAAAAGCAAGGAGTGCGCGACGAGGACACGGAGGGCATCTGTAATCTTCTCTCCCTCGAAATTCCGATCACAATTTAACCTGTTCTAACCCACCCAAATTTCGTAAAAAATATTATGGTATTTCAATAATGGGCAAGTTAACACTCTAAGAGCATCATCAAGGAAATCAGCATGCCGACACTAGCCACAACCGTAGACGGACTTAAATTACCGAATCCTTTCATCATCGGCTCGGGGCCGCCCGGAACAAATCTCAATGTCATCACCAAGGCCTTTCAGGAAGGATGGGGCGCGGTGATCGCCAAGACCGTTAGTCTCGATGCGTCCAAAGTGGTCAACGTCACGCCGCGTTATGGGAAGCTTCTTTCCAGCGACGGCCGGGAAGTCATCGGCTGGGAAAATATCGAATTGATCAGTGACCGGCCTTTCAAGATCTGGGAAGACGAATTCAAGAAGTGCAAGGACATGTTTCCCGACCGGGTGCTGATCGCCTCCATCATGGAAGAATACCGCAAGGATGCATGGATCGAGATCGTGGAACGCTGCCAGGCATGCGGCGTGGACGCCTTCGAGCTGAATTTTTCCTGCCCCCACGGTTTGCCCGAACGTAAAATGGGCGCGGCCATGGGTGAAGATCCCGGGATCCTCAAGGAAGTCGTGGCCTGGGTGATGGGCGCCGCCCAAAAGCCGGTCTGGGCAAAAATGACGCCGAACGTCACGCACATCGAAGACCCTTCGCGCGCCGCTCTGCAATCCGGTGCCACCGGTATTTCCGCCATCAACACGATCCGCAGCATCATTGGCGTCAATCTCGATACCCTCCGGCCGGAACCCAGTGTGGAGGGTTACACCACCCCCGGCGGCTATTCATCGCGCGCTGTCAAACCCATCGCCCTGCGCATGGTGATGGAGGTGGCCCAGCTCATTCGCAAGGAATTTCCCGGGCGGTCGTTGTCGGCCATCGGCGGGGTTGAGTCCGGCCACGACGCGGCGGAATTTATCCTGCTCGGCGGCGACACGGTTCAAGTTTGCACCGGCGTGATGAAATTCGGTTACGAACACGTCAAGCCAATGTGCGATCAACTGCTCGCGTTCATGGCGAAGCACAAGTTCGAGACGCTGGCCGATTTCAAGGGCAGGAGCCTGGATTATTTCACAACCCACGCCGACCTCGTGAAACGCCAAACCGACCGCAAGGCCGCGCAAAAAGCCGCGGCCGCGGCCAAAACGGTCAAGAACGACGCTGAATGGAGCGGTGATGATTTCGTAAAACAATCGCAGGCACTCGCGCAATGAAAAGTCTCAAAAGTCAAAGCTTCATAAAATCTGAATTCGGAGCTTGGTGCTCGGATTTTCTCCGGAGCTTCGATGTTGGTGCCTGGAATTTTGGGAACGCTGGCTCTTGAATATGTTAAAACCCCTCGAACCCTGTCCTTTTTTCATTGGCGGCGATTGGATCGAATCCAAATTCGCGGGCACGCCGGTCTTCAATCCTTCAATTGGTGAGGTTATCGCAGAGTGCCCTGTGGGGACGGTGGCCGACGTGAACGCCGCAGTCCAGGCAGCGCAGGCTGCTTTCCCTGCCTGGATGGAAACACCGCCGGTCGAGCGGGTTCGCATTCTGGGGCGGTTCAAGGCCCTATTGGATGAGAACTTCGAGGACCTCGTTCGCAGCAACACACGGGAGCACGGCAAGACGCTCGCGGAATCGCGCGGCGACGTGAAGCGCGGCATCGAAGTCGTCGAATTCGCTCTGGGTGTGCCGTCCTTGATGATGGGCGAAGTGTTGGAGAACGTCGCACGGGGAATCGATTGCGAGGCCATCCGCCAACCCCTTGGGGTTTGTGTTGGCATCACCCCGTTCAATTTTCCCGCGATGGTTCCATTGTGGATGTATCCCATCGCCATTGCCTGCGGCAACACGTTCGTCCTCAAGCCGAGCGAAAAGGTTCCGCTCACCGCGATCAAAATCGCCAGGCTGCTCGCACGGGCCGGATTGCCGAAAGGCGTTTTGAACCTCGTCCACGGTGGGCGCGAGGTCGTGGACGCATTGCTCACGCATCCCATCGTGAAGGCCATTTCCTTTGTCGGTTCTACTCCCGTTGCGCGTTACATCTACGAAACGGGAACGAAACACGGCAAACGTGTTCAGTCCAATGGCGGCGCCAAAAATTACGTCATTTTGATGCCCGATGCCGATGTGGAAAATTCTACACGCGGGGTCATCGAAGCCGCGTTTGGCTGTGCGGGCGAACGCTGCATGGCCGGTTCCACCGCGGTCGTGGTTGGGGGCGCGGACAAAACTGTTTTGCCCGCGTTGATCGAGGCCACGCGCAAAATCAAGGTCGGCCCGACCGACCGGGAATCGCAACCTGACATGGGCGCGCTCATCACCCGCCAGCATCGCGACCGGGTATTGGATTTCATCGAGGCCGGCGTGAAGGAGGGAGCGAAAATCCCGGCAGACGGTCGCCGCCTGAAAGTGAACGAAGCTCCCAATGGTTTTTTCGTGGGCGCAACTATTTTGGACCACATCCAAAACGGAATGACGGTGGCGAAAGAGGAGATTTTTGGACCGGTCCTTAATGTAATGCACATGGAAGACCTCGACGCCGCAATCGAACTGGCCAACAAATCCATGTACGGCAACGGCGCTTCGATTTTCACGCGCAGTGGCAAAGCCGCCCGCGAGTTCAAGCATCGCGCCAAGGCCGGCATGATTGGCATTAACATCGGTGTGCCCGCCTCCATGGCCTGGTTCCCGTTCAACGGCTGGGACGAATCGTTTTTCGGCGATCTGCATATGCAAGGCCGCGAGGGCGTCCAGTTTTTTACCCAACAGAAAGTCACCACCAGCCGCTGGTTCAGTTACGGCGAGGGAGAAATTTGGCACACGGGAGAGAAGAGCTAAGTTCCATCACTCATGATATGTCACTCTTAATTAAAAACGGCGAAATCGTAACTGACTCCGATCGGTACGTGGCGGACCTTCTCTGCGAAAACGAAACCATCAGCCGCATTGATAAGAATATTTCTGCGCCGGTCGGTGCCGAAGTAATCGATGCGGCCGGGAAGTTTGTCTTTCCCGGATTCATTGATCCGCATGTGCACGTTTATTTGCCTTTCATGGGCACTTTTTCCAAGGACAACTATTTGACCGCCAGCCAGGCCGCGCTGGTCGGCGGCACGACCACGCTGATCGAGATGTGTTGTCCCTCACGCAGGGAAGACACTCTTGCCGGATTTGAAACCTGGATGATGCAGGCCGAAGGCAAATCTGCGTGCGATTTCACGTTCCACATGGGGGTGACCAAATTTGATGACAAATCCGGGCCCCAGCTTCGCGAGATTGTCCGCCGCGGCATTAGTTCGTTCAAAATCTTTCTCGCGTACAAGGGCGCGTTCGGAATTGATGACACCGAACTCTACCGCACGCTCAAGCTGGCGAAAGAACTGGGTGTGATCGTGACCGCCCATTGTGAGAACGAAACGCTGGTCAGTGAGCGTTGCAGGGAATTGATCGCCGCCGGCAAGATCGATCCCGGTCAGCATCACGAGAGCCGGCCACCCGCCGTCGAGGCTGAGGGGGTGCATCATTTGATGACCTTTGCTGAACTCACTGGCGCGGCGACCTATATTGTGCACTTGAGTTGCCGGGAGGCGCTGGACCAGGCCATCGCCGCGCGGCAACGCGGCGTTCGCGTTGACGTCGAAACGCTCATTCAATATCTGACGCTGGATAAAACCTGCGCCGAACTGCCCGATTTTGAAGGTGCCAAATACGTCATGTCACCGCCGTTGCGCGACAAGCGCAACCAGGAAATTCTGTGGAACGGTCTGCGTCACGAACTCATCCAAACCGTCGCCACGGACCACGCCCCGTTCGATTTTAAAAAGCAGAAGGTGATGGGCATAACTGATTTCACCAAAATTCCCAACGGCATTCCCTCGCTCGAGGAACGGATTAACTTGCTCTACACCTGCGGCGTGAAAACGGGGAAAATCGACCTGCACACCCTCGTAAAGGTCGCCAGCACGCAGGTTGCGAAAATCTTCGATCTATTCCCGCGCAAGGGCGCCATCCAACCGGGTGCGGATGCCGACCTCGTCGTGTTCGATCCGGAGTATCGAGGCACCATTTCTGTCAAGACACAGTCGATGAACGTGGATTACAGCGCTTTCGAAGGCTGGAAGATAGAGGGCCGTCCTGATGTCGTAACGGTGCGGGGACAAGTCGCCGTCCGCGACGGAAAATTCGTTGGCCAGCATGGCCGCGGAAAATTTTTGCAGCGCAAACCGAGTCATTTCTAACCACGGATGGACCTGAATAAACACGGATTTTCGATGATCGATTGCCGCTGCATTCCTCCGTGGTTCGCCGCCGCCTGCACCTCCGCCTGCGCATGAGTTCTATCTCCTCAGGTCTGGGAGCCAACGCCCCCGATGTTGCAGTGGAGCTCGCACACAGCCATTTGTGCAACGCCGACCTCGCTCCCGTGCCCGAATCAGGCCGCAACTGGCGCGTTGGTAGTTTCGCGGCGCTGTGGATTTCCATGTCCGCCTGCATCACCACGTACATGCTGGCATCGTCGCTCATCGGCGGCGGCATGAATTGGTGGCAGGCCGTACTGACGATTTTCCTCGGCAACCTCATTGTGCTGGTGCCGATGATTTTAAACGCCCATGCGGGCACGCGCTACGGCATTCCCTTCCCCGTCTACTGCCGCGCCTCGTTTGGCACCCTCGGCGCGAATGTGCCCGCTATCTTGCGCGCCCTGGTGGCGTGTGGCTGGTTTGGCATCCAAACCTGGATTGGTGGCGAGGCGATCTACAAAATCTGCGAAACGATTTTCCACCTGCATCCCGCGGCGCCGGTGAACTGGCTGGGCATTACCAGTGGCCAGTTTGCTTGCTTCCTGTTTTTCTGGGGCATCAACATGTGGGTGATTCATTGCGGCATCGAAACGATCCGCTGGCTGTTAAATCTCAAGGCTCCACTCCTTATTTTTCTCGGGCTGGCGCTGCTCGGATGGGCTTACCGTAAGGCGGGCGGATTCGGCCCAATCCTGTCTCAGCCGTCGCAATTCGCTGACGGCCAGCCGCAGGCCGGAAAATTCTGGATCTACTTTTTTCCCGCGCTGACCGGCATGGTCGGTTATTGGGCAACCCTCTCGTTGAACATCCCCGATTTCTCACGCTACGCCAAATCGCAGCGCGACCAGATCCTCGGCCAGGCGCTGGGCCTGCCGCTCACCATGGCATTGTATGCGTTCATTGGCGTCGCGGTTACTTCCGCCACGGCCGTCATCTACGGGAAGGCGATTTGGGATCCGGTCGAAGTACTGACCAAATTTTCCAATCCCGTCGTGCTCGTCGTCGCCATGCTGGCGCTCTGCATCGCCACCCTCGCGACAAACATCGCCGCCAACGTCGTTTCGCCGGCAAATGATTTTTCGCATCTCGCACCCCGAAAAATTTCTTTTCGCACCGGTGGTTACCTCACCGGGGTCATCGGCATCGTGATGATGCCTTGGAAACTGGTGGCTGATCCGAATGGCTACATTTTTACCTGGCTGATCGCTTACAGCGCCTTGCTCGGCCCGATTGGCGGAATTTTAATCGCCGACTATTTTGTTTACCGCCGGAAAAAGTTGAATGTGCCCGCGCTTTACCAGACAGACGGCGAATATCGTTTCACGAACGGCATTAGTTGGGTGGCCCTGATTGCTCTAATCGCCGGCGCACTGCCCAGTTTGCCGGGGTTTCTGGTGAACATCAACGCATTGGGCGCAACCAGTGTCCCGGCATTTCTCACGCAGCTTTACAGTTACGCCTGGTTCATTGGCTTCGCGGTGGCCAGCCTGGTTTATCTGGCACTGCGCAAACTCGCGCCTAAAACCTGGGCGCCGTTCTGAAAGTGTCGCCAAGTCATTTGTTTGCCGGGATTTTTGGCGGGATGATTCGCGTTGAACAACGTGTGGGGAATGGACAAGATTGAGTCATCTAAATTGATTAACAAGAAACGGCGTTCGAAATATGAAAAACATCCCGCTGCCGCCAACGAGCCACCAGCCGCACGAATACACCGGTCCATCCGCCGCGGAAATTCTCGCGCTGCGCAAGCAGTTCATGAACCCCGGCATTTTTCTCTACTACAAAAATCCGATCATGCTGGTCGAGGGTGCCATGCAATATGTTTGGGACGAAACCGGCAAACGTTATCTCGACGGTCTCGGCGGCATCGTGACGGTGAGCGTCGGGCATTGTCATCCTTACGTCGTGGCCGCGGCGAATGCGCAGAACTTAAGGCTCCAGCACTCAACCACGATCTATTTGCAGCCGAACGTGACCCTGTACGCCGAAAAGCTCGCCTCGAAAATGCCGGGTGACTTGAAGGTATGTTATTTCGTCAATTCCGGCTCCGAGGCGAATGACCTGGCTTTGCTGCTGGCCCGCGCCTACACGCAAAATTACGACGTCATCGCCTTGCGCAATGCCTATCACGGCGGCAACGCCTCAGGCATGGGAGTGACGGCGCAAAGCACCTGGAAATACAACGTGCCGCACAGTTTTGGCGTCCATCACGCCCTTGCCCCATACCAGTATCGCGGCGTTTTTGGTTATGACGACCCGGATGCCGGCAGGAAATACGCCGACGACGTTAAGCAGCTCATCGATTTTGCAACCCCGGGAAAAGTCGCCGCGTTCATCGCCGAATCCATTCAGGGTGTGGGCGGTTTCGTCGAATTTCCCGGGGGGTATTTGAAGCACGCTTACGAATTTATTCGCGCGGCCGGCGGCGTGTGCATCGCCGACGAAGTCCAAACCGGTTTTGGCCGCACCGGCACCCACTTCTGGGGCTTTGAAACGCAGGGGGTGATTCCGGACATCGTCACTTTGGCGAAAGGTATTGGCAACGGCGCGCCGCTCGCGGCTGTCGTGACGACGCCCAAAATCGCGCAGGCACTCGTTGGCAAGGTTCATTTCAACACGTTTGGCGGCAACCCGGTCGTCAGCGCGATCGGCAAGGCGGTCCTCGAAGTCATCGAGAAAGAAAACCTCCAGGCAAATGCCTTAAAGCTGGGAAATTATATTCTGGCCGGGTTGAACCGGTTGAAAGAGAAACACAAAGTCATCGGCGACGTCCGTGGCAAAGGCTTGATGCTGGGCATTGAAATGGTCACCGATCGCGCGACGAAATTTCCGGCTTCGGCCGAATGCCAGCGGGTGTTGGAAAACGCCCGCGAACGGGGCCTGCTCATCGGCAAAGGTGGCTTATGGGGCCAGACCATCCGGTTCGCACCGCCGATGTGCCTCACACAAGCCGATGCCGATTTTCTGCTCGAGGTCTTGGATGAATCATTCTCCGTGCTGTGATTCTGAATGTATGAATATCTCTCCATTCCGCCACACCTTCTACGGTGAAATCTTCCCCGTGCTTCCTCCATTACCACCAGAGCAGCGAGTCGGCCCGGAAATGATGGAGGTGGTAAGGCGGCCCGAAATTGCCCGGTCGGCTCAACTTGCTTGAAAAAAGCGTGGAATATCCTATTTTCGCCTTGGTTCATCCGCTGTGGTTCCGCTGCCCCCGTAGCTCAAATGGATAGAGCAGTCGTTTCCTAAACGACGGATCCCGGTTCAATTCCGGGCGGGAGCACCATCTTAAGATCCGGCCTGCGTCGAATTTACTGCCGTACCAATCCGCGCTCGCTCAACAGGTTCAACACCCTTTGCGAAT
>JBEKMT010000129.1:0-16058 GCA_050008355.1 Verrucomicrobiota bacterium | reverse complement strand
CAGCGATTTGCGCAGGCAATGGGCTTGCAAGACAAAAGGCGGAGAGGACTGGCACGAGCCACACCGCATGTGTTCGCAGCAGGGGGTGCTCTTTGGAACTGCCACCGACAGCACTGAAAGGAAACTGGCTTTGCGCGCAGGGCTCACTTGGCGCCATGCGAGTGAGAATGATGTTGGTCGCTTGGCCTCGCGAATTGAAAACCGAGCCGGCAATGCCGAACTGGACCGAGCGTTGTGCCATGGATTTCATGAATATGCCGAGCTGTTTTGCGCTGTGCTGTTATAATGCATGTCCTCTGCACTTTTGCCATGGTTTATTCATGTTAAAAACAATTTCTCAAAATGTCGAAATCAACTCTGTTCGCCCGTCGTCTATATGAGGCCAGGAAACGGCTTTCGGTCTCGCGAGTAAACCGAACGCTACAAGTTTCAGGGAAATAAAATGAAAACAATTCCAGCACGAATGAAAAATCCGGCGCGGTCATTTCTGACGCTATTGAGCCATCAATTGCCTTGTAAGCAGCAACTCGAAAAGCTAGCGTTCGAGCGAAGACTCTTGCACTTATGCATCTGCGGGTGAGTCAGATTAACGGTTGCAGCTCCTGTGTTGATGGAGGAGCACGTCTGCCCAAAAAGGCCGATGAGTCGGATGCCCGCCTCTTTGCAGTGGCGGCCCGGCGAGACACGCCCTATTTTGACGAGCCTGAGCGCGCAGCATTGGCGCTGGGGAATCCGCCACCCGGATTAACGACCGGCCCGATCCAGTACCGGATGTCGTTTAGGACGAAGCCACACGTTAAATTGACCAATTCAAGGCCGCAAACGCAGGCAAGTAAACCAATAAAAATCAGATACCATGAAGAAGACTAGAACAAATCCCAAGGTTGATTTCTTCTTTAGTAAAGCCAAACAGTGGCAGGAAGAATTCGAGAAACTAAGAACGATCATTCTTGATTGTGGCCTGACCGAAGAATTGAGGTGGGGCAAACCTTGTTACTCGTTTCAGGAAAGCAACGTGGTGCTCATACATGGATTCAAAGAATACTGTGCGCTTCTGTTCATGAAAGGTACCCTGTTAAAGGATCCCGAAGGCATTCTAATCCAACAAACGGCGAATGTGCAGGCGGCGCGCCAGATCCGGTTCGTCAATGTTCGGGAAATTGCCAAGCTGGCATCCATTTTGAAAGCCTATATTTCGGAAGCGATTGAAGTGGAAAAAGCCGGTTTAAAAGTAATTTATAAAAAAACTTCAGAATTCAAAACTCCCGAAGAATTTACGTATAAATTAAATAAAATGCCCGCCTTGAAGACCGCTTTTGAGGCCTTGACGCCAGGACGGCAAAGGGGATACCTCCTTTATTTTTCTGGTCCCAAACAATCCAAAACCCGGGAGTCAAGGATTGAAAAATGTATTCCTCTAATTTTCGATGGACTGGGATTAAATGATCAATAACCCGTTCGACGTATTTATTGATCGCGGATGAAGACACAACAGTGGTCGCATTCGAAATCATTTTCAAAGATGAGCAAAGCCTCCACGCATAAAGCAATTGAAACTGTCGCGCGCAATTCGTATGGCCGGCTGATTGCCGATCTCGCCGCACGTTCCGGCGCTTTTTTCATCAACTGCTTCTGAACCACCCAAATACTAAGGCCCGTCACCTCTTTTAGCCGGCGGGGTTTTCAATTCCGGGCAACGCATTCCGGCTGGTTTCCAGGCGCCACTGCTCTTGGTTGCGAATCGGATGTCAATCAGGCAGTAAATCCTCGAGAATTTCATTGGTTTTTCTGACCAAACCAATGCGGGGAAATATCTTGCCAACCGTCAGCGCGTGTTCGTCTGCGGACAAGGCTGCCATGGCGTCTTCCACAAAAATTTGATTGAACCCATATTCAAAAGCACACCGGGCTGTGCTCTCGACTCCGATATTGGTCGAGATGCCACACAGGACAATGGCTGTGATGCCGCGTCTTCTCAACGACAATTCAAGTTCTGTGCCGTAAAAGGCGCCCCACTGATGTTTGGTAATCACGAAGTCGCCCGGCCCCGGCCCCATTTCCGGAACAATTTCCGTCCAGTCCGGCGGCGGGGTTTGCGCCGGCCATGGTGCATCAACGAGGGGACGGAGCATGTCTTTGCCATCCGCAGAAAAAGCAACCCTCACCAAAAAAACTGGCATCCCGATTTTTCGGAACGCGGCGGCAATCGCCGCCGCATTCTTCACGACGTCGACTGCTGCATGGGGAGCTGTTTGCCGTCCGACGATACCTTTCTGGAGGTCAATGACCACCAGCGCCGACCGGGCTCGGTCAATGAATGCGCTTTTCATGCCCGGAATGCTGCCACTTTTCCTCACCCCACGCATCAATATAAAAATACTTCGCCGGCTGCTCGCCGGGATTTGTTATTCAGAACTATCGGACTGGTGGCGGGCCCCCCGGTTGGGCGCTATTGTCGCCTTCGCCCGCTCGTTCACGACCTTTGCCAGATAGGCTTTGGGATCGTTCAGCCAACTCATCGAGCATGACGGTTTCGTTCTCGTATTTCGTGAAGCCGTCAGGCGGCGAGAACAATTCTTCCGCTGGCAGGACCATCTGGATTTTTGACAATGCGAGTGCGAACGCATTCTGCCGGTCCATCAACGAGTCAATCCTCAGAGGCAAATTCCCCAGGTCCTGAGCTCTTGATAGTTGAACGGTCATTGTCTTACCATCACTCTGCATCACCGTAACATTGGCTTTGTTAACCGGATGCCCATCAATCGCTTCACTTTCTCCAGGGATGACCTGAGTAAACAAATTGGTGCTAGAAGCCATCCCATTGATTGGGGCATATCCTTGCAAAGCTTCACTAAAAACATATCCCCGGTCAGCAACCGCATCCCAAATCACTGCGAAATCACCCGAGCGTATAGCCTTGCCATTGAACTCGGCGATTTCAAGACGAAGCTTTCCCCCAAGCACCAGAAGTTGCCCGGACACCTGCTTGGTTGGTCCCAAGTCGTCTCCCAAAGCCAGCGTAAATTCCGACTCAAAGCCACCTCCAGACGTCAATATCGGAGCTAGCGGGGAGATGGTTACTGATGTCACCTTTGGCAAGAAAACTTCCGCGCCACCTATTCCCATGCCGTTGTGATTGTTGGTATGAGCGCATCCCAAGGTCAGCAACGCAAACATGATCCCCCAAAGAAGAACCACGGGACCACGCATCGGTTGTTCCATTTTGTCATCTCTTGAAATTGCCATGGCAGATAGCTTATTCCACATACCTGACGAGCATCAACGTGAATCGCTGATGGCTGCGATCATTCTGACTCTCTTCATTAGATTGCTCTGCGTCCTTGAATGGCGTGTGAACGGTTAGGAGGCTTGACCGGCAGTCAATGTGGCTCTGAGTCTTGGAAGCGGCTTGGTTGTCAGCTGAATCAGTCATAGGAAGTCTTCTTTGTTAATCTTTCCTGCCGCGCAAATCGCGGCCTGGAGGCACCAGAAAGAAGCCCCTTTCAGCCGGTGCGAAGCGAATCAGGCAAATCCGACGATTGGCGGCAACCTTCAGAGGAAGTTCAGCCAAAACTTTAAAGGTCGCCAGGAAACGCTTCGCAAGCCGGAGGAGGCCGTGCTATCCTCGGTCCGATGAATCGAGTAGACCGGCTCATGGCAACCGTGGTGTACTTGCAAGGCCGTCGGATCACGCGAGCCGAGGACCTGGCGGCACATTTCGAGATCAGCGTGCGCACGATGTACCGCGACCTCGCAGCACTGGGCGAAGCGGGCATCCCCATCATGGCCGAGGCGGGCGTAGGCTACAGCCTCGTCAAAGGCTACCACCTCCCACCAGTGATGTTCACGGCGGAGGAGGCGGGCGCACTGTTTATAGGCGGAAAGCTGGTGGAAAAGCTTACCGATGCCTCGCTGCGCAAACAGATGGAGTCCTCGCTCTTGAAAATCCGGTCGGTACTGCCCCGCGAGCGACAGGATCACCTGGACCGGTTGGAACGTTCCACAGCCGTGGTGGGAAAGCATCCGATCGCGGTCGCACGGATGGCGAGCGAGGCGCTGATCCCGATCCAGCGGGCCCTGGCGGAACGTCGGGTGCTGGCTCTGGATTACCTGGGCGGCGCGCGCCGCGAGTTGACGCGTCGGCAGGTGGAACCTCTGGGGCTGATCTATTACGCGGATAATTGGCATCTGATCGCCCATTGCCGACTGCGGCGCGACCTGCGCGATTTCCGCAGCGACCGGATCCGCAGCCTGCGGTTATTGAACGAGGTATTCACCGGTCACACGGACTTTTCGCTGCCGGAGTATCTCGAGACGTACTCGCGTGAGGACAGATTGGAGACGATGGTGATCAGGTTCAAGCCGGAGCTGATGGAGTACGTGCGCCGGGATTGGACCATCCGCGTGGAACAGGAAAAAAAGGAGGCCAATGGCGATGTGGTGGTCACGCTGCGAATCTATGCGCTCGAGTCATTTACCTCGTGGGTCCTGTCCTTTGGTGACAAGGCGGAAGTGATTTCACCCGAACGGCTTAAATCTTTGGTGGCGGCTGAGGCGGCGAAAGTGGCGGAGAAGTACGCTGCCTGATTTTCTACCCGAAAAAGTCTCCTGACATGGGGTTGTCAGTAGCCTGTTCCATAGTATTCGTGGTTACCGGGCAAAGGTTGCCTTGTACGTGCAAACAGAAAGCAAACAACACGCATAGACCATGAACACGAAAAAACTTCACGCCTTGAATTGGTTCGAGATCCACGCGGCAAATCTCCAGCGGGCGAAGCGTTTTTATGAGACGATTCTGCAGATTTCAATGGAAGAGGTGAAGGTGGGCGATATGCCGGAAGTGTTATTCTCTTTTGACCGCACTCAGGGAGGCGGCGGCGGCTCCATTCTGGAGAGCAACACTCCTCCTTCTGGCGGGGGTGGAACTTTGATATGTCTGAATGTCGAAGGCGACTTAGAGGGCGTGCTAAGCCGCATCTCGAGTGCCGGCGGTACGGTCACGAAGCCGCGCACAGCCATCGGGCCGTATGGATTCACAGGGATATTCAAAGATACGAAAGGCAATCGCATCGGCTTGCACAGCCGGACTTCACGGGTGAAATCCATCGATTGAATAAAGGAGGCTAAATATGAACATTCTTGTCATCACACCAGATGGCGACATCGGTCGCCGGGTCATAGCGGAGCTGTTATCACCAGAGTTCATGGTGCGAGTGATCACTGATGATTTGGCAGGCTTTCCAGAGAGATGGCGCGAGCAGGTAGAGTTGGTCGCCGGTCCGACGAATAACCTGGAAACACTGCTGCGGGCGTTGGCGGATGTGGGGTCCGTGTTATGGTGCATGTCAGCCGGAACGGCTCAAGAAATTGAGCCATTTGCGCATCTTTTGAGCCGGGCCATTCGGGAGGTAGGAACACCGAGACTAGTCACCGTTTCCTCGGCGGGTTATGAATTTATCCGCAGCGCCGGCATTATTTCCGGCCAACCCACCGTGGAAGGCATCCTCGATACATCAGGGGCAGTGATTCGTCATTTGCGCTGCAGCCCATTATTAGAAAGGACGCTGCCTCAGCACCAATCCATCCTTCAGGGAGAGACGTTTTCCCTGCCCATACCCGCGGATATCCTGGCTCCGCTAGTGGTGGCAGAGGACGTCGTCGATGTGGCGCTCAGGTGGCTGGTGCGCAGAGATTGGGAGGGCATCCAAAAGCTCACGGTTTCTAGTCCTAGACCGGTTCTCCTGTAATTCGGCGGCGGCCATACCACATGCAATCGCAAAGATAATGAAAGGCGTAAAAGGGCGAGAAGCGGAACCGGACGGAATTCTTCCCAAGGAAACAGAAAAGCTGGCGCCTGGAAGTTCGCCATTGGTCCGGCACTCTCGCTTCTCAGGCAGAAAGTAACTCACACGGCCTTCAATTGCACGAGCAGGTCTTTGCTCTCGACCGTATCGCTGATCTGCGCGTAGATGGCTTCCACCACGCCCTCAGCTGCGGCGTAAACAGTGGTCTGCATTTTCATCGCTTCCATCATCAAGAGTTTGTCCCCTTTGGAAACCTTCGTGCCGACGGTGACGGAGATCGTGCTGATCAAGCCCGGAATCGGCGCTGCCGCCTGCAATGGATTGGTGAGATCAGCCTTCGGACGTGCTTTCGCCTGGGGCACAACTTTCTTGTCCATGATGGAAGCTTCACGCGTCATGCCGTTCAGCTCGAAAGTAATGGTACGCCGACCGTCCTTGTCTGGATCGCTCACGTTCACCAGTCGAACGATCAATGCCTTGCCCTCTTCGATTTCGAACGTGATTTCTTCACGATGGAAGAGACCGTAAAAGAACGCCGGCGTGGGCAGCACGCCGGGGTCGCCGAACTCGCGGGAATGTTTCACATAATCGGCGAACACCTGCGGATACATCAGGTGGGAGTAGACATCGTCGTCCGTGGCTTCGCGCTTGAGTATCTCGGCGAGTTCCCTGCGGATTTTTTTAAAATTTGCCGGAACGGCAACCGCACCAGGCACCACGCCCTTCCTGTAATTTTTGCGCGCTTCAGCGGCGCGCTTCTCGCCAAGCACAATGCGCTGCACATCTGCCGGCCAACCGCCCGCCGGCCAGCCAAGGCCGCCACTCATCATATCGGCGACTGATTCGGGGAAACCCTGCGATCCGGGTTCGAGATTTACAACATCGGACGCTTTAATGCCGCGGCTGAACAGGAACAACGCCATATCACCGACCACCTTGCTGCTCGGGGTCACTTTTACGATATCGCCGAAAAGCTGGTTCACCTCGGCATAGGTGCGGGCGATCTCCGGCCAGCGATTGGCCACGCCCATGCTGGTGGCCTGTTCCTTGAGATTCGTATATTGACCGCCCGGCATTTCGTGCAAATAAACCTCGGCGCTGCCGGCCTTCGGCGCGGTGTCAAACGGATGATAATACTCGCGCACCTTTTCCCAATAATCTGAAAACTCGTTCAAGGCTGCGAGATCAAGGCCGGTGTCGCGCTCCGTGTGCTGGAGTGAGGCAACGAGGGAATTCATGTTCGGCTGGCTCGTTGAGCCAGACATCGAAGCCATCGCCAAATCGACGACGTCCACGTTCGCATCACTCGCCTCAAGGATTGCCGCCGCCTGAACTCCCGACGTGTCGTGCGTATGAAAATGGACCGGCAGGCCGATCTCCTCCTTCAGCGCCTTCACGAGCTGATAGGCTGCATACGGACGACAGAGGCCGGCCATGTCTTTGATCGCCAGGATGTGCGCACCCATTTTCTCCAATTCTCGCGCGAGCCGCACGTAATACTTCAGCGAATATTTCGAGCGTTTCGGATCAAGGATATCGCCAGTGTAACAAATCGCCGCTTCGCAGACCGCGTGCGTCTCGTGCACCGCTTCCATCGCGACCTTGAGATTGGGGGTGTAATTCAGCGAATCGAAAATACGGAAGATATCAATGCCGGAAGCGGCCGCGTGCCTCACGAAGCCGTGCACGACGTTCGCCGGGTAATTTGAATAACCGACCGCATTGGCGCCGCGGAACAACATCTGGAAACAGACGTTTGGGATGCGCGCCCGCAGCTGCCGCAGTCGATCCCACGGGTCTTCGTTCAGGAAACGCATAGCGGTGTCGAACGTGGCGCCACCCCACATTTCCAGCGAAAACAATTCCGGTGTCCGACGAGCCACGGCATCCGCCACGCCCAGCATGTCGTAGGTGCGGACGCGCGTGGCCATCAGCGATTGATGCGCGTCGCGCAGGGTTGTGTCCGTGACGAGGAGGCGCTTCTGTCGGCGCGTCCATTCGGCAAATTTCTTGGGACCAAGCTTGAGCAGGAGATCGCGCGTTCCCGGCACCGGGGCGACTTTGTGATCGAAGGCAACCGGCGTTGCCAGCAAGGGTGGCTTCGCCGGCTTGTAACCTTTCGCGTGCGGATTGCCATTCACGATCACATTACCAAGAAAGTTCAGTAGCCTGGTGGCACGATCACGACGGGTCTGGAATTTGAACAGCTCCGGCGAGGTATCGATCATTGAGGTCGTCGTCTGGCCGCTTTTGAATTTCTCGTGCCGGATGACGTTTTCCAGGAAGGGTATGTTGGTCTTCACGCCGCGGATGCGAAATTCCGACAAGGCGCGATCCATGCGATGAATGGCCGTTTCGTAGGTGTGAGCGCTCGCGATGGCCTTCACGAGCAGCGAATCATAGAACGGCGTGATGATCGCGCCCGCGTAACCCATGCCGCCATCAAGGCGAATGCCGAACCCGCCCGGCGAGCGATAGGCGAGGATCTTGCCGTAGTCCGGCATGAACTTGTTCTCCGGGTCTTCGGTGGTGACGCGGCATTGGATGGCGTAGCCGTTGCGGGGAATGTCCGGCTGCAGGGGCATGTTGACTCCGGGGCCGTGCAAGGGAAGTCCCTGGGCGATGAGGATCTGGGCGCGAACGAGGTCGAGGCCGGTAATGACTTCGGTGACGGTGTGCTCGACCTGGATGCGCGGATTCATCTCGATGAAGAACCACTCGTGTTTGTCGAGGTCATAAAGAAATTCAATCGTGCCGGCGTTGTCGTAACGAATTTCGCGGGCGATGCGGACAGCGGCCTCGCAGAGTTCCTTGATGATGCTTTGGGGCAGGCCGAAACTGGGCGCGACTTCCACGACCTTCTGGTGGCGGCGCTGGACGGAACAATCGCGCTCCCACAAATGAATCACATTGCCGTGTTGATCGCCCAGGATCTGCACTTCAATGTGCTTGGCCCGTTGAATGTATTTTTCGAGGAAGACGGCCGGATTGCCGAAGGCGCGTTCAGCTTCCGACTGGGCTTCGTCAATCAAGGTGGCCAGATCGGCGGCTTTGTGGACGACGCGCATACCGCGGCCGCCGCCACCGAAAGCGGCTTTGATGATGAGCGGGAAGCCGATTTCCGCGGCCGCCTTCAAAGCTTGATCGCGGTCGGAAATCGCCTCTTCGTTGCCGGGCAGGACAGGAACACCAATCTTTTTGGCCAGGGCGCGGGCGGCAGTCTTATCGCCCATCATATCAAGTAGATCCGGACGCGGTCCGACAAAAACTATTCCAGCCTTGGCGCAGGCACGGGCAAGGTCGGCGTTCTCAGAAAGGAAACCGTAGCCGGGGTGAATGGCATCAACGTCTTTTTCTTTGGCCAGCATGACAATGCCTTCGACATCAAGATACGCCGCGACCGGGCCCTTTCCCTGGCCGACCAGGTAAGCTTCATCCGCTTTGAAACGATGGAGGCAAAAGCGGTCCTGTTGGGCATAGATGGCTACAGTGCGGAGCCCGAGTTCGGTGCCCGCGCGGAAAATGCGGATGGCGATTTCGCTGCGGTTGGCAGCGAGTAATTTCTTAAACGGTCGGACACTGGCACCGGGTGCACTGGATTTGCTTCGGTTAATTGTCGACATGCGGGTGTTTATATAGTGGGACGGCGGCAGAATGGCAATCCGTGAAGGGAAGTTTTCACAAAAACCCAGTCATTCTCGATTCCCATTTTGATATGCAAAAGGAGCCAAACCAATTCCTAAAGCTACTGGGACAGATACTGTCGAGCTCGACGACGGAGCAACTGTTATTACTCTTAAGCTGCCAGACCCATGCTGTGCGGGTGTTGGTGGCTGTCATGCTGCCCGAGCCGCAACGCAAACCGCCGCCGAACAGCGTGCAGCTCTCTGCCGCATTGGAGGTGCTTGAGTAAGCAAATGACAGAGCATTGCTTGCCAAGGTAACGAACGTCCTGAATCAACATTTGCGAGAAAAACATGATGCGCCCAACAAAGAAGTTTAGCCTGTTCCAACTTGACCATTTCGTACTTTTCGCGCTCTTCCAGTGAAGGAATCTTCATAAACGCTAGTACACTAATTTCGCGCAAGCCCGATGTACGGCTCCGCTATTTTGTCGCAAGGCCTTCTGCGCGAATCTCTCCGAGTAGCGGGCTGCAACCGCTCGCAACTGTACCTTCCAAAACACGACGCGGTCTCAAAGGCGAAATCTGGGGTGGCGACCATGCCCAGCCAGCTACGGTTGGCTGAGTCGAAAAAACTGGCTCGGTAGCGTGTCAGGAAGGATGACCTGGATTTGATTGCTGCCCAGCGTGGGAAGGTTTGTGACCGGAGACCAGATTGCGGGCGATGCCAGGTTCGTCGTGCTAAACAGAACAAAGCCGGCGGCGTTGCTGACACCCCAGCTCAAAGATAATTGAGTTTCAGCCTTGGCAGCCGACAAAACTGGAAGCACGGCCGGCGCGGTGGCATCTGGTTCACCAAGTGTGTACACCAAGTCGCTCGCCACATCGGTCACTGCCAGTTTGGTGCCGTCCGCCGAGGATGCCGCCGAATTAAAATAACCCGTCTGCGCATCTTCGTCCCAATTGACTCCGGAATTGGTTGACCGCCAAATCACGCCGGGATTTGCGGTGGTCTGGTCAAACACGCTCACGGCAATCAAATGGGTTCCGTCAGAAGAAGAGGCAACGGACATCCAGTAGTTGGTTGACGGGCTGACATTGGTCCATGTGACCCCCGCGTCCGCCGAGGTATAAATCAAACCACTGCCGCCAACCTGCGAAGGGCCGGCGTACGACGCCGCCACCAGTTTGGTGCCGTCGGCTGAACATGCAACGGAATACCAGACATTACTCGGAGCGCCTGACAGTATCCATGACACACCCGAATTCGTCGACGTGTAGATCGGACCGGGAAGGAACGTACCATCCCCCACCGTCGCTTCCGCCGCCGCCACCAATTTCGTGCCGTCCGCCGAAGAGGCAACCGCCGACCAGCTGCTGGCTGTCCAAAAGTTCGCCGGTCCTTCCGGCAGGTTCCACGTCGCTCCCGAATCGGACGACAAATAAATTGAGCCAAAAATCCCGCTGTATCCGACTGCCACTAGATTGGTGCCATCGGCAGAGGACGCCACGTAGTATTGACCGCCCGGTGTGAGCGCTTGCTGCTGCCAGGTTGCTCCCGAATCCGGGGACGTGTAAACGGCCCCCGAAACAGCCGCGATAATTTTGGTTCCATCCGCGGAGCAAGCAATCGAACTTGACTGTGTCGGGTTTAGGAACAACCAGGTCAGTCCTGCATCCAGCGATTCATAAATGCCCTCATCGCCTGCGGCAATCAATCGGGTTCCGTCGGAAGAACAGGCGATCGAACGCCAAGTCTCACCCGGTGCACCGGTTTGCGTCCAAGCCTGTGCCTGACCCAACGATGGATGGAAATACAAAGCCAATATGCCAGGGAGGAATAATTCCAGCAGTCTGATTTTCATGACAGTTGACGTTAGCACTCACTTTGAAGGACGGCAAGAACAGAGCCGGCTGTCGGCAGGCTTCATTATTATTGAGGCATCAAGCGCATGCTAGCGGCAATTAGCGCGCAATTTCGATAACCGTTACTGGTGATTTCACTGGCAAATTACCGTTGGTATTGCCGGCACTATTTGTCGCTTCAACTTTTCAAAATTGCTTGATTCCAGTCGGATTAAAATGATTTCGGATTTGGTGCCAACCCGCATGGGGACGCCCCACGTTCCAGCGCCGCTGCTTGTGTAGACCTGCAATTTTCCAAAACGATTTAACCCGCGGTTGAACCGCCGGTGAACGCGTGCCGCCGCCAAGGTCCAAGGCCAGATCTGTCCTCCGTGCGTGTGGCCGGAGAGCTGCAATGAAATGCCCTCCTCTTCAGCGATGGCCAGGCTTGACGGCTGATGCGCGAGCAAGATGCTCGCGCGGCTTTCATCCAGTTCCACCTGCCGTAACAGCGCGCGGAAAAGCTGCGGGTTATGCGTCTCTCCGTCATGCACTCCGACAATTTGTAATCCGCGAACGTCCACTTTCTCGTTGTTCAAAACGCGAATGCCAACGGACTCTACGGCTTCAAGATATTTTGAGCGGTTGGTGAATTCCTCGTGATTGCCGGTGACGTAATAAATTCCCTCCGGCACTGAGACGTCTTTCCATGGCGCCATGAAGGCGTCAAGATTCGCCTTTGTTCCGTCAAAGAGGTCACCACTGATGAAGACGGCGTCGGGCCGTAAACTCTGAAGTCTGGAAACAATCCGCCGCGAGAAACCTTCGCCCCGGACATTGCCCAAGTGCAGATCAGTCACCAATGCCACACTGCGACCGTGCCATCCGACGGGCAAACCTGGCAATTTTATGGTGGTGTAAGTCGTGCGTAGTCGGTTCGCGTTCACCAGGCCGTAAATACTCGCCAGGATGGCCATCCCAAAAAACGTCAGCCCGATAAGTTGCCGCTCAACGTGAAATGGCAATACCAGGGCAATTGCGGAGAAAATCCA
This sequence comes from Verrucomicrobiota bacterium, assembly GCA_050008355.1. Lineage (GTDB taxonomy): Bacteria > Verrucomicrobiota > Verrucomicrobiia > Limisphaerales > UBA11358 > UBA11358. The sequence goes on along the minus strand of JBEKMT010000129.1, from coordinate 3,734 downwards.
AGCAGCGCACGCAGCAAAGAAACTGAAGTTCAAAATGCCCAACCAAATTACTGACACGCGATACGCCAACCGCAACCACAAGTTTGAATGGCGCAAACTCAAAAAGGTTGTGGCGACGAACGCCAAGGTCAGTCCGGGGGGAATAATTTCCCATGCCGGCGCTACCGTCATTCCCCAAAAATGATTCCATGTCCCCAGCACCAACCAGTTCGCGGCAAGCAAAATTGCCACTATTACCAAAATTCGCGTGCGGGTGATGTGGGGACGGTGCGAAGCGGAATCCAAATTCTTGGTTTTGGACTCCGGTACATTTTCAATTTTCAAATCCGGAGCGGCACCGGCGGCCAACCCACGCGTTTTCATATTTTTATTCTGATTTTTTATCGGTCATTCAGGCTCAGAGAACTTGTCACAAACAACATACCACCGCCAGCGTTCCGGCGACGATCTCATTGGGCTAAGTGGCTTAAGACTCTCCTGAATAAAGGCACTCCAAAGATTCCCGGAGCAGGTTTCCCAACTTCCAGAACGCGTCTTGTTCCGGGTTTCATCTCGGTTGATTCGATCTCTTACGGATTAGAAATAGGTCCCCTGCTCAAGGTCCGCCAGGAGCTTCGTACCATGCGGACGCCAACCGAGGCGTTCCTGAGTAAGCTTGCTTGAGGCCGGGCTGTCGAGTCCGGCAAAGGTTGCAAACCAGCCAAAGTGATTCGCCGCCTCCTCGGCTGATTTGCTTGCCACCGGCAGTTTCAGTCGTCTCCCAATGACTTCAGCAATATCCCGGAACGCAATTTCCTCTTCCGCAACTCCGTGATACCGCGCTCCGGCGGAACCTTTTTCCAATGCCAGCCGGTAGAGCCGTGCGGCGGCAAGTCGGTGCACCGCGGTCCAGCGATTAAGTCCTTCGCCAATATACGCCGATACGCCCTTTTCACGGGCGAGTTTGATGAGGATTGGAACGAAGCCGTGATCGCCGTCCCCATGGACCGAGGGTGCCAGACGTACCACCATGGCGCGTACCCCGCGCGCGGCTGCCGAAGCGGCTGCCTCCTCCGAAACACGTGGGAAGTTCAAGCCGGGAGGGCGCACATCTTCTTCAGTCGCCACACGACCCGTCGCCAGCAGCGCAGTGCCCGACGTGACGATCAAGGGCCGGTCACTACCGGCGAGCGCAGACCCAATCGCCTCAATGGCGCGCCCGTCGATCTCGCAGACGGCCTTGAATCTTGACCAGTCATGGATGAATCCGGTGTGAATCACGCCGTCCGCCGCGCCGGCTCCGCTCCGCAAGCTTTCCAAGTCCTCCAGGTCACCGCGATGGACCTGGGCACCTGCGGCGGCAAGCGACTTGGCAGCCGCATCCGAGCTGGCCAGGCCGAGCACCTGATGGCCGGATTTAATGAGTTCCTCCACGACGGCCGAGCCAACGAAACCGGTGGCACCTGTCACGAAAACACGCATGGCAATTTCCTTTCATTCGAGGTCAGTTGGATTAACTTCATACGGCCGCAATGTAGTCGTTGCCATCATTGTTGTCAATGACTACATATTGAAAACTTTTTGATTACCCTGTACGCTCTCCCCATGAAGCACGCGACCCGTCCCTACCACCACGGCAATCTCCGCCAGGCCCTGCTGCGCGCCGCCGAAGCCGCGCTGGAAACACGCGGCATCCAGCAATTGTCGCTGCGCGAATTAAGCCGCGAACTGGGGGTAAGCCACGCCTCGCCACAACGGCATTTTGCAACCAAGCAAGACCTCATCGATGCCCTGGCCATCATGGGTTTTGAACGATTGGACTCGGTCATGGCCAGGGCGGCCGAAACTCACAGCCAGGATTTTGGCGTGCGCTTGACCAAAGTGGCGCTCGCTTACCTCGCATTTGCCCTCAAGCATCCGGCGCTGCTCGCCCTGATGTTCGAAGCGAAACGGCAGCCTGAGATGCCTGCGGCGCTGCAAACAGCCCTGTTCGCTGCGTTTTCACATACCCCAAGGATTTTGAAAGAAGGCCAGGAGGCCGGAAAGATTGCCCCGGGAGATCCTTATCGCATGGCCATCACTATGGGTGCGGTGGTCCACGGATTGGTCTCCATGTCCATCAATGGAAAAATTAAGGGCGATTCCCTCAAAGCCATCGTACCTGAAACCATCCAACATTTACTTAACGGGCTGAGCACAATCAAAAGTTGATATCGCTCGCCGCGGTCCGGCCTAAGCACGAATGTCGAAGGAGTCGAACCCGGCTCGTTCTTGAAGTTATGTTCGCTATCGACGCAGACCGACTCCCGGCGCTGCGGAATTTCCAGCTTCTCGCTTCTCCACCTTTGCACAATTAATGGATTATTCGGTAGAAGCGTTGCTGGCTGGTGATGGGATTAGTCACGACATATTGACCATTGACGACCGCCGGCACGAGCGAATTGGTGGTCCAGACCACAGGCGGAACAAGACTTGAGGCGGATTCCAAAGTGAACGCGGAGTTGGTCGGCCAGGTCAATATCACCTTGCCTGCGGAAACACTCATGACCGGCCGGGACGATGGTACGGCGTTGGCGGCGGCAGCCTGGCCGGGGTCAACCAGCCGCCCCATAAAGAGCAGGCTGCCGGATTGTGTGTCGTAAATAAAAAAGATGAACGGATGATCAGCCCGGAAGACGGGCGCGGGAAGAAGCCCGCCAACGTCTGCACTGAGCCCGGTCACCGTAGCGGCTGCCGCTTGCGTGCCGGCTTCGTTTACTTCACCCCAGGCTTTGTGGTAGACAAAACTTATATAGAGATCGTCCATTCCATCCATCCCGGAAAAGTCCGCCACACCCGGCGTGAAGGCGTCCGGCATGCCCATTTCGGCCAGCGTGCCACTCAGGTTGAAGTAAGAAGCCAGACTTGCGTCGGCAGCAGGATCAGCATTGCATCCTGGTTGGAGCCATAAGGCAATGCGATCGCCTGGAAATTGGTGGTCGCCATGTATTTGTACATGGTACTGCTTACGGGCTGATGCATGAGCGGCACTTCCTCCTCGTTGGTACTGGACAGGAAAAACGGCTGGGTCGTGGTATTGGTTTTTTCAAAGGAGTAGGTCCAGGTCCCCAGGAAGTATATGGCGTTGGCCAGGACCAGCCGCGTAGAGCCATTGATGCTGCCGGCTGGCAAAATGTTTTGAATTTTATTCTGGGTCTCCTGCGCCACCCAGTTGTTGATGCTCTGCGTTACCGCCGGTGCATTGGTGATGAAATTGGCCTGATTGATGTTGGCCTGGTATTGGGTCGTGGCGGTATCCAGAAAAGCAGGCAGGAAGGGAAATCCCTCCTGGGTCCAGAGCGCATTGGCAATGTTGAGCTCGAGGATATTGGTCTCCTGATTTGCTTCCAGTTCGCTCTGGAGATCGCCGAAGAGCGCAGCGAATGCCTGCTGATTGGTGTCAAACCCCAGGACTTGCGACATTTGCGCCTCGGTATGGCCCCGGGCTCCCGCATAAGTCATGGCCAGGCAGGTGGAGATGCTATAGGGCGAAAAGAACAGGTTGCCCGGGTTGGTGGCAAGCTGCTGATAGAGGTTTAACGCGAAAGCGGTGTTGCCGGGGACGACGGATTGCAGTTGAGCCCTTGCGGCCATGGCCAGCGATAGAACGATGAAGCTCAAAAGGAGGGTCAAGATCGGTTTCGCGCATTTTCCCCGGTGCCGGCAGAGCGTGGACGTTTGCGGATGTGGCTTCGTCCAATCCTGGCCATTACGAC
>JBEKMT010000128.1:0-15605 GCA_050008355.1 Verrucomicrobiota bacterium | reverse complement strand
GGTCCCAGCCGGCAATAACCTGTCCCGCACCAAGAACAAAAGCGAAGGGTTCATCGCGATCCAAGGAGCTGTCGAACTTTTTGCCGTCAGTGAAGGTACCGGTGTAATGGACCGTCACGGTTTCGCCCTTTTTCGGAGCCGCACCGTTGCCACTGGCGATTTTTTCAATCTGCACTTCAGGTTTTGCCATGCCCGATTCTCCTTAGGATGAGATGCGACGTCAATAGAACCTTTGCGTCAGGAAACAAAATTGCGCCACCCCGTTTTTGACAGCGTTGGCCGGCAGACACAAGCAGTTCAGGCATGATTGCCGAGTTGCAGGCGGGCGTCCGTTTCGAGCAATGCTTTGAGGTTGGCCCAGCCCGCAGCGTTCATGTCGTTGAAGGCGTTCAGATAGACGGCGACGACTTCGTGCGGGTATTTGGCGAGCAAACTTTCAACAGCGAGCTTTAATTTTGCGTCGTCCACGGACGCGGGGAGGTCGTCGACAACGCCGTTTTCGTTCTTAATTTCTAGCGCGTTGAGGAAGTCGGCGAGCATGGCCTGGTGTTTTTTCACGAGCCAGGCGCGGATGAGGGCGCCGGCGGCGGCGTCCATGGTGGGTTTGGTGAGCGCGACGAGCATCGAGGCATGGCGGGCATCACGAGGCTGCCGTTCCAGGAAAACAGGGCGTACCCGCTTTACTTCCGCGATGGCATTGAGCGTGGCCTTGTAAGCCGGCTTGTCGGATTCGAAGGTGAAACTTAAAATATCATTCGCCAGGTCCGGCGACATGAAACCGAGGAGTTCGTGCGACTTAAGCATGATAAAAATTCAATGTTTACGGAAATATATTTTAGATTTAGAGATCAGCCGATGGCGGTGACCGTGATTCTATTTTTTCCGGCCAGCTCTTCGCAAGCTCCGCGTTCAAGCAAAAGCGATTTGCCGGATTCGATGGCGAGCACGGAAATTCTGGCGGCGGCACAGGTTTCCAGGGTCTGCGCGCCGAGACAGGGCACGTCAAACCGCATGTCGTGGTTTAATTTGGCTACTTTTACGGCGACCGCGCCACCGTCCTTGCCCGCGAGTTCGCCGCCGCGGGCGAGGCACTTGTCCGTGCCTTCAAATCCTTCGACGGCCAGAACGGCGCCGTTCTTGACGATGACCAGTTGACCGATTTCGAGGCGAGAAACTTCCTTGGCGAGTTGGTAAGCGAATTCCACGTCCTCCTGCTGGGCGGCGGAAAGCTTCGGGCCGAGATGAAATCCGGTCTGTGGCATGAGCGGTGCCAGCCATGGTGTGGCTTCGATCAAATCCACGCCATCCTTTTTCAACTCATCCGCAATGGCACCGAAAATCGTATGGGCATTCTTTTCCTTCAAGCGCAATAATACGCCCATGGCGCGCAAATCGGGACGCAAATCGAAGAGGTTTTTTGGCGCGACCTGGCCCAGCATGACACATTGGCTGACCTTCCGGTCGGTGAAGACGGAAATCAATTTGCCGAGCTGACCGACTTTGAGCCAGACGATGTCATCCACGATTTGCGCGAGTGCGGGGTCGGTTTCACCGTCGACGGCAGCGGCGACAATGCGTTTCACGCCGGCGGCGCGGGCCAACCGGGCGAATTCCAGCGGCAACGAACGGTTGCCGGCGATGAGGCCAATGGATTCGGGCGCAAGATTCATGCGATGCGCGGGGAGGTTAGCAATTCAGCTCGCGGAATCCAGCCGCGAATTAGGGCCTCCCCGTTTGTCCTGTTTCTGGGAAATGTCAATATTCTGGGTGAAACAGCGGTGTCGTTTCGTGATTTTTCTGTTAAATCTTGTTGGCGCGCGCCTTGCTAATACTCTTCAAATGCAGTCTCTCGACAACATCTATTTGAAAATGTACCCGGACTTGGAGCGGGCGGCGTTGACCAACCTGCACCACGAGGAAACGCCAGCGACCGAACCGGCGCGCGAAATCAGCCGGGAAGTCGCGCACGAGCTGAACAATGTTTTCACCATCATCCGAGGGTACGCCGAAAGACTACTTTCGAAAAACGCCGACAATGCGGTGCTCAAATCCGATTTGCAAGTGATCTGCGACAACGCCCGCCGCGCCGAGAACGTCGTACGCCAGGCTTCGCGGGGGCAACGAAATCGACAGTCCAAATAACGGCGCGTCGACGGATTTGAAGTGCCAGTTTCTCACCGAGAGGCTGGCGAAGGCATTTGATATTCAGACCTCGCCCGTATCTTCCTCCTCCCGTTTCCGGACAGACGCAAAGACCGATTGAGCGAATGTCAATTATAGTGATTAATGAGAAATCCTGTTGAGTTTCGCCAGACTTCTGCCAACTTCGCAGTATGTCAGGGGTATTTGGAACCATCATCCATCAATTGGGTTCAAGAGTTTTCGACCTTATAGTTGTCCTTTGCGTTTTTTTCCTTACGGTTCTGGTTTCGCTGTTCGCCTTGTTTTTACTGAAATATTTCGGCTTTTTTGAGATCAAGGACCCGAAATTGAATGAACAGTTGGCCGAAGCGGATACAGATTTTTATCGGAAAAACAGCGGTTTTTGCCCCGATCCGAAAGAAGCAGAGGTCACTCTAAATCTGAAGGGCGCGAACAAGTAGGTTTGCATGGTCTGGCGTTAGAAAATTTAATAGGTAAAGCCTCCCTCCCCCGGATCGCCGGCACGAATTTTTTCGTCTGCAGCTCGCTTCTCGCGTCAGGCAATCTCACGGATTTCAATCCTCGAACGACAGCTGCACCAGCCCGGCTTAAACATCGCAAATTTGCACCCCTTGGCGCAGTGAGGCGAGGGCATCAGGGTGTTTCGGAACGAATTCCTGCGCCACATAGCCCTTGAAACCCGTGGCCAGAATGGCTTGCATGATGCGCGGGTAGTGCAGTTCCTGGGTTTCATCAATCTCATTGCGGCCCGGCACGCCACCGGTGTGGTAGTGGTCAAAGTATTGATGGTTTTCGGCGATGGTGTCGCAGATGTCGCCTTCCATGATCTGCATATGGTAAATGTCATAAAGCAGTTTGAACCGGCCGGAACTGATTCGCTTCACGAGTTCGACGCCCCAGGTTACGTGATCGCACTGATAATCTTTGTGCGTGCGCTTGCTGTTGAGGAGTTCCATGCAGAGGGTGACTTTGAGTCTTTCCGCCAGCGGCAGGATGCGTTGCAAGCCGATGGCGCAATTTTCCAAACCTTGCTCGTCGTCGAGGCCGGCGCGGTTGCCGGAGAAACAAATCAACCGCTCGTAGCCGGCGTCCGCCGTTTCTTGAAGCCGCTGCTCGTAGGCTCCCACCAGTTTCTCATGATGTTCGAGACGATTCCAGGCATTCGGAATTCCCCCAAGACCATCAACCGACGGGTTGGCAACCATGGAGCAGACGAGGCCGTATTTCTTGACGGTCTCAAATTCGTCCGGGTTGAGGAGGTCAATCGCGACCAACCCCATATCCCGGCCGGCCTGGCAGAGATCCGCGAGCGGAATTTTTTCGTAGCACCAGCGGCAGACCGATTGATGGATGTTGTGTTTCAGTTTCATATTCGTGGAGGCTTCAGTGGCGATGGCGGTGGAAAGTTTGCTGGCAATGGCCAGCGCAGCCACGCCCATCGTGGCTTTGCGAAGGGCAACTCGCCGGGACATTTTGGCAGGCATGGTAGGAGTGCTTTCTGAAATTATGCAGTGCGGCGGGAGAAGGCGTCCACCCCAAAAACCCAGGGAGGAATCAACGGCTCTTTCCTTCGCTAAGATCAGGCAACGAGAGGATTCCGACAACGACGAACGATATTGTCCTGAACGACCAGCGAATGAGCTTGCCCCGAGCTTGGATTTGTGAAAAATGAACGTTCGTCGGAGCAGCAAAAGCGGGAATGCTCCTTAAATGCCTTGCAAATAAACGGATGGAAGGGTGGCTGAGTGGTTAAAGGCATCTGACTCGAAATTGTAAAAGCCACTTTTTGCTATGTTTGGCCACGGAGTGCAACCGCTGATTCATTCAAAAACGACAATGGTTTTATTCGTTTTTGCCTTTTCCGCGTTTGCATATTTTTAGCTGAAAAAAGTGCATATAGTATAGAACAGCAGTATAGAAAAATTCCTTTTGAAGCGCTTCAAATTCTTATGCTGCGATTGTGATTTTTCTCAGTGTGATTGGCCTGTGGTCGCGGAGCTGTGCGCGTAAAACGGTGCATGAATTCGTCGGTAACACGGCTCATGTCCTGACCGGGATATTTTTCGGCCAGCAATTCCTTAACCTGCGCCTTCATGTCCTCCGTCCAAATCTCCAAAGCCCGTCGTTGTTCCTAGGCAAACCTTCGCAGCACCTCGACCGCATTCCGTCCCTGATTCCAGACTTCGTGCAGGCCATGTTCCGGGAAATACTCGACCACGGCATATTCCGCTCCGTCTGAAATCAGCCGATAGCACAAGCTGATGTTGTCCATCAATTCAATGCTCTTGTGCCATTGCACCCCGTCATCGGTTTGGATTGTTTTCTCGCCCGGTTTGGTTGCCGCCATGTTGGCCGCCAGTGCCATGATGGAAAGATTGCGTTCCAGCCGCTCGACCGCTTCACGACTGATCGGGAATGAATCCAATTGCTCGGCAAAGTGCCGGACGGCTTCGGCATGGGCCGTGTCCTCCAGTTCCGTCAGGCGATGGTCGGCCAGTCGGCTGCTCATAAAAGTTTCATTCGACTTTCAACAGTTTCAGCAACTCCGAGCGCGGCACCAGGAGTTTTCCGCGCAAGACTCGGGACACTTTGAGTTTGCCACGCTGGATAAGGCGGTAAACACTGAAATAATTCACGCCAAGCATGTCGGCGGCTTCCTGAATGGAATACGCCAGGCGTTCGGTGGCTGGCTGGTTGGGTTGTTCGTCATTTTTGGTTTCATTGTTCATGGTGCTTTCCTTTCGTCCGGCAACAGGCCGTGTTTTTCTTCGGGGATAAATTGGTGGATGGTTTCGTCCATTGGTCGGCTCCAATCAATTTTGGGAAACAAATGGATGAGATGGACGCGCAGCGCGGCGGCGATCAAAAGCAGGTCATAATCGGCGATGCGGAGCAGTCCCGCCTCGATTTTGGAGACGGTGCTGCGAGTGGCATTATGCCAGCCCGCGAGTTGCAACTTGACGGCGAGGTCTTCCTGCGTCCAGCCATGATGCTGGCGCAGCTTGCAAACCTGTTGTCGAATCAAGTTTTTCACTACCACTTCAATCCTGTCGCGATCATTCCTTTAGTTCTGCCAGAAAATCGGCGCACGTTGGTTTCAAAATGAAACAATCATATCCTATTCGACCTGGCCGGAAATTCATCCGGTCTGGCGCACTCACTCTGTTGTAGCACCAAAACGTCATGGCTCGGATCAAAGTTTGATCATTCTTTGAAAAGTTTTAACACGCTGGAACGACCGCTTTGCGTAACCCATTACACAACTTGAAAAGCCATTCCTCCGGCCAGTTTTAGCAGAATGGGCCGAGCGCGTGGTGTATGACCTACGCAACTTGTAAAGTCGTTCATCCGTCCAGTTGTAGCAGCGTTGGCCGAAAGATTTTTGCCTATCGGGCACAAAATCTGTTTCCCAAAAATCATCACGCCAAGAATGGAGCGCAAAAGACATAACGCTATTTTACAACGGAATTAAACGCGAGGTGGTTATGAATTCATAACACCGCTACTTTTTGTCTGTCCTGATTTTTAGCAATTTCCAGAGTCGTCCCTGCTCGAAAAACAAACAAAATGCGGGAAAAATGCAGGAGGAAGGAAAAGCGCGATGCGCGGAGCATCGCCGATGCAGCCCGGCACGGCGGCCAGAGTGCCTAAAGGTAAGTCCACGACGCCCGCCAACATTGGGAGACAGCAAAGGTTCAGACGCCCTTTCGCCAGACAAGGAACGGCACCCTAAAAGCCAGGCTAAAAAAGAACGCTCAAACATCCGGCAGACGGCTGCGCGGAGAACAACTGACGAGTCATCCGGGGCGTGCATCGCGCTGAAGTTTCTCCGGCTGGTGACGACGAACGGCACGGCATCCGGTGCGGACAATCAAATCAAAAGCAAGGCATCCGCTCCGGTTGACGGGACGGCGGCGATCACGGGCCGGCTGAACCGGAATGGAGCGAAGCGGGCGCGTCGTTGGCATTGGCTTGCCCTTCCGCAACGCCCCATGCCAGCGACGGGCTAGCGAGCGGATGGCCGCAAATGCGGGAAGGCTGTTGCCCATGATTTCAGATCAGCTTCGGTGTTCTTGCACCTGGCAGTGGTGCCGCTGTCGGTTGCGACAATGATCTGGCAACGACCGGCTGACGCATGGCTTTCCGTTTGGCGGGAGATTTCCCGCCGCCGCTCCAATGGTTCAGGCATTCGCGCAAGCGGGCGGCATTGACCGGCACCCCGGCGGTTTTCAATTCGTCGGCCAATTCCTGATTGCTCCAGCCTTTGCGTTGCAATGCCAGCAACTTGTCCCGGAGCGGTTCCAGCATGGCCAAAGCCGTATTGCGGTTTTTGGGCGGTTCGGTCTGCGTCAACAGTTCCAGCTTTTTGTTGAGTGCCGCATAATCCAGTTTGGCGGCGGTCTGTTCGTAATCAATGCGTTTGCTCATAGGTCGGTTTCAGTTTCCATTTGGTTTGTTTTAATTTTATTTCACCGGCGTTCGATTTCTGTTCGATTCGCGTTTGAATCATGTTCGATTTTTATTTGATTGCTCTTTGATCTGTCGCGGAATGTTTCCTCCGTCGCCTCTCCGGCAGCCGCTTTAGCGGCATGGAGAGGGGTAAGTGTCTGGCTTTCTTTTACGGTTTTCATCATTGGAAACCGTCTTCCCTTCCTTGGTTGCGTCATGGCATTTGTGGTTCATGCTGACATTACCCTTACCATTTTCAGGTTGGACGATTGCACTCGTTTAGGCGCATTCCTCGTTCCGGGTCATGCTACGGTATCCGGCATTATGGAAATGGCATTTCATACCGTTGGCCGTTGCGAGAGTTATTCTGACGATGGGCATTTTCAGGGTGCGCGTTTATTTGCATTCATAACGGGCAGCATAGTTGAAGCGGGCATGGAGGGTTGTGATGAATTCATCACAACCTGCATTTTTCTTCCTGACAATCTTTCGTCTTATGTTTAGCGGCGTACCCCAGAAGAATCGTCAGGCAGCGGAGAATTACTTTGACGAGCATTTGTCCCATAACGATTACTATTCGCAGGGACAGACGCAGCATGGGGAATGGATTGGCTTGGGGGTGGAACGGTTGGGATTGACGCAAGGTGGTGTGGTCACTCGCGATGCTTTCCTGAAACTCTGTGACAATGAACATCCCTTGTCCGGCGAACGGTTGACTCCGCAGAATTCAAAAGATCGGAGGATTTATTTCGACTTTGTTTGTTCACCGCCAAAGTCCGTTTCCATCCTGGCGGTGACGTTGGATGACCGGCGTATTGTCGAGGCGCATGAGGTGGCATCAAAAATTGCCTTGCGTGAATTGGAAACCTTTGCCGCTGCCCGGATTCGTAAGAACGGGGTGGACGATAAAGACCGGGTGACGGGCAACCTGGTCGGGGCTGCCTTCACGCATACGACTTCCCGCGCCCTCGACCCGCAACTGCACACTCACTTCGTCCTGTTCAACACCACTTGGGACAAACGGGAGCAACGCTGGAAGGCATTGCAGACAGGTGGCATGTATGGGGCCATCAACTACGGCACGGAGGTTTATCGCAATGAACTGGCCAAGCGATTGCATCAGATGGGCTATTCTGTCCGGCGCACGGCTTCGGCATTTGAGGTTGAAGGCGTGGACAACAAACTGATTGAACGATTCTCAAAACGGTCACAACAACGGGACTTGGCGGTTAAACGGCGGGAACAGGAAGTGGGCCGGAAACTGAGCAAGAAGGAGGTGGCTTACGTCGTCCGGCAGACCCGCGCCAAAAAGGTTAAGGACATTGACGATGAACAGATACGGAAGCAGCATTTGGGTGAGATCGGATTTTTCGAGAAACGTGCCTTGCGCAAGGTGATGGAGTCCGCCGATGGCAGGCCAGCCTCACCGCCTCAATCTGTCAGCGCGTTGGCAGCGGTTGAACATGGAGTATCTCATGTCTTTGAACGGCAATCGGTCGTCCCGCAGCACAAGATTTTGGAAGCGGCATTGATTAAGGGTTGCGGGCAACTGGATTTGGATGGGCTGAAACGGAAGCTGGCGGGAGATGACCGGCTGGTGCGGGTCGGTTCGGAGTATTCGACCCGCGACATTTTGAACAAGGAATTGATGTTGATTCGGTCGGTCAATCATGGTCTTAACACCGTCAAGCCGGTGGTGAATCGTTACGAGGAGGCGGTTGAACTCGCCCCAGACCAGCGCAAGGCGTTAGGCCATGTCCTGACCAGCCCAGACCGGATTACCGGCTTTCGCGGGCTGGCGGGTTCCGGCAAAAGCACGACGCTGGCTGAATTATCCCGTGCTTTGAAACGCCAGGGCTTTGTCCCGGTGTTCTGTGCTCCAACTGCCTCAGCGGCCGATACGCTTCGCAAGGACGGTTTGCAAATGATGACGCTGGCAAAGCTGTTACAGTCGGATAATTTTGACCTTTCGTCCCGGTCGGTGCTGGTTCTGGACGAGGCCGGGGCCGTCGGCTTGGATGACATGCTCAAGCTGTTTGATCTAGCGCAGATTCGGGATTGCCGGGTGGTGTTGTCCGGCGATACCGGCCAGCATTCATCCGTGCCGCGCGGTGATGCCCTGCGCATCATTGAACAGTATTCATCCTACCGCTTTGGCGAGCTGACCACCATCCGGCGGCAAAAGTCCGCTGATTTCCGGGAAGTGGTCAAGCTGGCGGCGGCCAAGGACACGGACAAGGCGTTTGCCAGACTGATTGAAATGGGAGCCGTTACTGAGGCGTTGAATGATAAAGGCCAGCTTTATGATAAGGCGGCAGAAGCGTATATTGCGGCCACCAAACAGGGTAAATCCGTCCTGCTGGTTTCTCCGACCTGGACAGAGATTGAGGCGGTCACTGACAAATTACGGGAGACCCTGCGGGTCGGCCACCAGCTTGCGCCGGACGATACGATCTTTGAAGTTTTCGACTCATATTCATGGACGGAAGCGCAGAAGAAAAATGGGCGGCAATATGAGCCGGGCCAGCGGTTGCGTTTCATCCGGCAAACCAAAAAGTTTGACCGGGGCGAGATGGTGGAAATCACGGCGGTCCTGGAGACCGGCGTGCGTGTCCGTCGCCCGGATGGGACGGAAGTAGATTTTATTCCCGCCAGTGCGGCGGCATCCTTCGATGCAGGCATGGCGCGCGAGCTAAAGGTGGCTGCTGGAGATTGGCTGTTACTCCAAGCCAATCATGGCAAGGAGTTCATCAATGGTGAGCGGGTGCAGGTCAAGGCCGTTGAACAGGGTAAAATCACGCTGGCCGATGGCCGCATATTGCCGCCCCGTTTCAATGCCTTTACCCACGGCTATGCCGTCACGTCGCATTCGTCCCAGAGCAAGACGGTGGATGAGGTTCTGGTGGTGGCATCGTCCAAATCATTTCCCGCCGTCACCCGCGAACAATTTTACGTTTCCATATCGCGAGGCCGTGAACGTGTCCAGGTCTTTACCGATGACAGCGAATTGCTGGCCCATCGAGTCAGGAATTCGCAAGATCGCAAGGCGGCGGTGGAATTGACCGAACTGCGCCAGGAACTGGCGAAACTCGGTTTCACTCGCACGGAACCGGAAAAAGTGGAATCCACCGGCGAGGCCACCCGCCACGACTTCCGAACGGTGCATCCCATGCGTTCCATCGAGGCCGTTCGTCCTGATTACCCGCAACGGGCCACACGCTTGTCGCCGGTTCAGCGGCTGGCGCAAATCATCGAGGACGTGCGCCGCTGGCTCGGCTTTGATGTGGTGAAAAACATCGAGCAGGAAAACCAACATGAGCAAAAGATTTCGCCGGTGGTAACGTCAGAAGCGCAGCGGCTGCGTCATGCCGTTCCTCCTCCACGACGGTCACGCGGTATGCGTATTTAACCTTCAACCATTCACTCCCATGACAGAATTACCCAAAGACAAAGAAAGGTGTTATAAATCCCGCAATAGCCACAGCGCGTTCATTGAATTTCATCTGGATGAGCATCGCTGCAAGGCTTTCAGCACGAGCCATCTCATCACCTATTCGCTTGACCCGAATCCAGGGGCGGAGGATGACAAAGCTGAACCGTCCCAAAAACTGCATCTCGTTTTTTCCACCGCCGATGTGGTCATCCTGGGTTGGCGGCTCACCCTTTTGGCCGAACGGATATGCGAAAGCCGACTCTACGCCGTCAGCATCCTTGCCAAACGCTACGCGGAGCTGGATGCCGGCCCATGTGTTTCATCCATTTCAATTCAACCGATTGAGGAGAAAATGAAATCATAAAAAATTTTCAAAAACCAAGCGCAGACACATATTGCTCACGCATTTTTCGTCCATTAAATTGAGATCCCTGATCCGGGGTCAAATCTTTGTTGTGGTTGGCGTTTAAAACAGTTTTGACTTCTTTAGGCTTTAAGAATTTGATGATGGCTTCAGTTTTCATTTATGGCACACGGTTATATATTTTGTCTGATCGCTAAAAGAGTAAGATAGGTATTCAGAACTGATTTCAACGCGCCCGATGCCCCATGAATTTTGGAGGGCTTGGGAGCCGCTGTTGGAATGCCAATATGAAGTTCAAAGGGGATGGGACTCAATTCGTCGGTGAGCGTAAGAAAATCTGCTGGTGGGATATGGCTTGAGGGGTGAGATTCCTGCTCGTCGTTCGTGGTTCTGCCGGGTAAATAGCGTTGGATTGCTTGAATGGCCGCCGGGGCCAAGGCTGGGTTCAAAATGGCATTACTTGTACTCACAATGAAGTTATCGGCTTGTCTTTCGGAATACAGCGAAATCACCCCTTGAAAGCGCAAGACGCCCATTTCTCGTTCAAGGTAATAGATTTCGGGTTGGGTGGATCCGTTCCAGAAATGCCGGGTCAGGTCTTCACCGGCGGCATTGCCATGGGCGCTGGCAACAAAACCGGTGGGATTGCAGAGCGGATACACGTAGATGTGATAACCCGGCGCCAACTGTGGTTTCATTTCAAGCTCTTCAAGAAATGCGATCAAGGCTTCGGTGCCTTCCGGTTCATCCCCGTGAAAACCAGCGAAAATGCCTATGCGAATCGTCTCCCCACCCCCGCCCGGTCCCATGAAAATGAATCGAGGAATCTGAAGCAATTGGCGACCAATCCCAAAGGTCCCGGCGGAACCGGCCACCAGCTATTCGGAATGCGCAGCCAGATCGAATAAAGGACGCAAGTGCTGCTGAATTGCATCACGCGGACGATACAAAGCATCCGCATTGAACGGAGGGGAAACGCGGCTGACGGGTAGTGATGCTCTCATAAATTCAAAGGAATAACGCTCACGGTGTCGGGCTGGGTTTGGTCCGGTTCCAAGGCGCTTTGGCCAGAACGTTGGCCATGCCGCAGATATCCGTGACGCCGGCAAAGACCAGGCCGGCGCCGATGAAGGCCGCCAGGATATAAAAGGCCGGATGCACAAACCGGCCCAGGCCCGTGCCAATGACGACGAGTGAACCGGCACCAATACGGACTTGCCGTTCGATCGAAATGGTTTTGCGCCCGCGAATGACGGGCAGCCCGGCGGCGATCCAGGCATTGGTGCCGCCTTCAACCACTTGAACGTGAAAGAGACCGGCCGTTCTGAGTTTTTCTGCCGCTTTGACGGCACGAATTCCGGAGGCGCAGAGCAGATACACCGGGCCGGTGTCAGCCCCGCGCACAATTTCCACTCTCGGGCGATCCAGAATATCCAATGGCACGAGAATCGCGCCTTCGGCATGAACTTCCCGGAACTCCGCGGTCGTCCGGACATCGACCAGCGTGCCGCGTCCGCTGGAAATTTCGGCGGCGGCTTCAGCGGCTGAGATGGTAGGTGTTGGTTGTGACATAAATTTAAAAGATCCAGGCCAGGGCGAGGTCAAAGCTATCCTGACTCATTTTCAGATCGGCATTGCCACCACGACTGGCGGACAGGACTAGCAATCCCAGAAGAGCATTACGGAAGGCAGATTGAGGGAGGGAGGGAATCTTCATAGAGGGACTGATTTTAGGTTTGGGTTTTGATCATGATTTTAAATATGGCGACTCCGGTTGACTGGTTGGCTTTGGTTTGTCATTAGGGTTGGCAACTAAAAATTGGTTTCCGCGCACGTGATCCGGCAGAGCGTTGCCCGGATTGAGGGATGTCGGTGACTTGGTATGGGAATGATTTGTGTTTTCATAGCTTGATAAATTTACAGTGTTTTCAGTTTTATCGCGCGGACAGCCGGGAGAACCGGCTATCCGCGTAACGACTCCTCTGAGTTGAAACGATGGAAGCTAACAAGGCCGTATTGTGGAGATGGAAAAATTGTGAGATGGAGTGGCGCATCAGGTTGCCGGTGTCCTTTGTATTTGTGGTTTGGCCGGTGATGGGAACATCAAATGCCGCAGGCGGGGTACTGCGGGCAGCTGTTTTTAAGGGCACTTCGCTGTGCCGGGATAGCTTGAGAAAGATTTTGGAGGCGGCGGCCAATGCTACCGAGTCGACGACGGAATGAAGATCACGATCCCGGTGGGACTCGAAAGTCGGCAAGTTCCATGCCCTTTGCTGGTAGTCATACCGGCACTGCAAGAGCAAACGGTTAAAACCCGTCGGGCCGGCGCCAGATTCGGAGCGGACTAATGTTGGAGTAATAATCATTTAAATGTTTTTCTTTCATTCAAACCTCCAGTTGTCCGGTCAGTAAATTTTCGTTGGTTCCATTCGGGCGTTGAACCGGGTTAGCCCCGATCCAATCGCACCCGTTCCATTTTCTCGATCTGAATCACGCGCGAATCGATGATAATAATCTTAATCGAGCCGTAACGCAGTGAATTGGCTTTCTGAACGACCAGTTCCAGCCATTTCGACCTGAGAGTTTCATTCAGCGGCAAAGGTTGTTCAACTTTGCTCATTCAATAAATTGTTTTAAAATGTAATTTGATCTTTTAATGATCATTCAAACATTAATTAAACATATACGACTTATTTTATCGTATATTAGCTCCAAACTCATTTTTGTCAATGGCCAGTTAGTTTTTTTCAAAATCGCCTCCTGCGCCGTTTAAATGTGGTTTTTCTACAACCTTCCTTACATGTCAGGCCTGCCAATGGATGAACTCTTGATGGATTCAGCTTTCGATTATATCTAGATTAATTGTATTTACTTCGACTCTTCTTCTTCGCAACCACTTTACGGCAGCTTCGATGGCTTTCCGCTCCCCGGTCAGCTCAAGGGCGATTAGGCCCATTTGCTCCGTGACGTTCGCATTGCGGACATTGAAGACCAGGTTAAACTTTTTGCTCATCTCCCAGATCAGAGGTCGTTGGGCACTTTCCGGCGAAAATGTAAGCCAGTAGCGCTGTGATTGTTTGGCCATATTTGTTTTATTTCAGGATGGATTCGACGACGAGATTCGGGTCGAAGTTGTGGTCTTTGAGCCAAACTGGATTAAATAACTTAGATTGATACTTCAGGCCGGAGTCGCAAAGCAGGGTGACAATCGTCTGGCCCGGCCCACGTTCCAAGGCAAGGCGAACTGCTCCGGCGAGATTGATGCCGGAAGAAAGTCCGAGAAACAAACCTTCCTCACGCAACAACTGATAAACGATGGTGAGGGCCGGCTGATCCGCGATACGGTAGGCCCGGTCAACCACAACGCCCTCCAGATTTTTCGTCACTCGGCATTGTCCAATGCCCTCAGCGAAAGAATCGCCGTCCTTTATATTGGTGTTGCCGTAGGTAAACCACGACCACATAGCCGCGCCGTAAGGATCAGCGCAAACGGCGGTGATAGCGGGATTGCGCTCCTTTAGAAATAGCGCCGTGCCCGCCAATGTACCGCCAGTGCCGACGGCGGAAACGAAGGCAGTAACTTCACCATTGGTCTGGCTCCAGATTTCCGGACCTGTCGTCCGGTAATGAGCAAGACGGTTGGCGGTGTTGTCAAACTGGTTTGCCCAGAACCAACCATTTTCTTCTGCGAGCCGCTGGGCAACGCGATTGTAATTGCCGGGATCGCTGTAGGGTTTCTCCGGTACGACGATGACTTCCGCGCCAAGCGTGCGGAGCAAATTGATTTTCTCGGGCGACTGAGTCTCATTGATAACGATGACCGTGCGATAACCTTTAAGGCTGGCAAACACGGCGAGTCCGATGCCGGTGTTGCCGGCTGTGCCTTCCACAATAGTCGCACCGGGTCTCAGGTGTCCTTTTGCTTCGGCGTCGGTGATAATACCCAATGCCGCACGGTCTTTGACCGAGCCGCCGGGGTTCATGAATTCCGCCTTGCCAAGAATTTCACAGCCGGTCAGTTCCGAGAGACGGCGCAGCCGGATTAACGGTGTACGGCCGACATGACTTTCCACTCCGTTATGATGCGACATGAATTGCTTTTCGGTTGCAGGAAACCTCCAGTGATCTGGTCAGCGCCGCTGAAATTAAATTTGGCGATAGCCGGAAAGCCTCTCGCATGACCCATGAGAATTCTATGATAAAGCGGATCAGTCCGTCCAGTTCGCTTCGTGGTTGGCAGGGTCCTAATTTGGATTTCTTTTAACCTGAATTTATGAGTTGACCATGGGTTTTCGCAGATCGGTCATAGGCGAAATCCAAGGTGGTCGCAGCTTGAGAATTTTCAAATTCTTGCTGAACACGTTCGTCAGGCACGTCAACCAGCGGCAGGGCATATGCTAGGGCGTGTTAACACTAACGAAGAGCTTCGATGATGAGGGTAAAGAGGATGAAGTTGGTGAACATGACATCGAGTTTGTCGAAGCGTGAAAAGATGCGGCGAAAGCCTTTCAGGCGACGAAAAAGGCGTTCAATTTCATTGCGTCGTCGGTAGAGCATTCGATTGTAATTCCAAGGCACCAGCCGGCTGGTACGGGGTGGCACCACCGGCACAAAACCCAAGTCCAGGGCCAGTTGCCGCATGGCATCGCCTTCGTAAGCGCGATCCATGATCAAATGACAGCCTGCGGGTGCCGGGCCCATGGCCAACAACAAGGCTCGTGCTTCCGGGGCATCGGCCGCCTGGCCGGGCGTCAGGGATAAGCTCAAGGCGCATCGAGCATTTGCGGCAACCAGATGAATCTTGGTGGTCCAGCCTCCGTGCGACTTGCCGATGGCTTGCGGTCCGTTTTTTTTAAAGCCCCGGTGCCATCGGGATGCACTTTGACAATGGTGCTATCCAAGGAAACCGCCTCGATTTTGAGTTGAATGATTTGTTCCTGTTGCAGCCGCGCAAAGATCCGATTGAGCACGCCCGCCTTGCTCCAGCGGTTCATGCGGGTATAGATGGTGTGCCAATTACCCAACCGGGCGGGTAAACCGCGCCATTTACAGCCCTGTTCGGCCACATACAGAATGGCATTAATCACTTCCAGATTGCTCAGGCTGACATTGCCGCGTTGGCGCGGAAAGCTGTCGGCAATGCGTTGATATTGGGCTTCGGTGATTTCCATACCCCATTTTCCACAAAAATAGAAA
>JBEKMT010000127.1:0-20958 GCA_050008355.1 Verrucomicrobiota bacterium | reverse complement strand
GCGGACCGATTCAACCTCAGAAACACCTCATGATCATCGTTTTTCCGCCCCCATGTACTGCCATTGATGTTTGGTTGGAGACATCATGAGTGCCGGACCCCGGGCAAGCGAAAGGTTGAATTAGACACACACAACTCATCCTAAACCACTTAGAATAGATCCAGCACCAATCATTTTACATTTAATTCTCGCAGGATGCCGAATTTATCAATGCGTTTTCGCAAGGTTGCGCGGGTTATGCCCAGGAGATTGGCGGCATGAACCTGGTTATTGTTCGTTTCTTTGAGCGCCTGAATAACCAGTTCGCGTTCGACGGCGGGGATGACCTTTAATTTGGGATCGCGTTTGGCCCATTGAAACAATTGTCGCGCGAGCGCGGCGGCATCTGTGGTGGCCGCTTCGCCGGCCACGCTGGAGGTCACTGGCGGCATGGAAGCACTGGAAGTATGGCCGGAAATTTCGGGCGGTAAATCCGCCAGCAGAATTGCGTCACTCTTGGCCATGACGTGTGCGCGACGAATGGCATTTTCCAGTTCACGGATGTTGCCAGGCCAATGATATTTTTCCAGTGTCTTGATGACGCTGGCAGCGATGGATTTAGGCGTCCGTTGCTGTTCCCGCGCGAATTTCTTGAGAAAATAATTCACCAGCAGCGGGATATCCTCCCGCCGGTCGCGCAACGGCGGAATGTGGATACGGACGACGTTGAGCCGGTAAAACAAGTCCTCGCGAAACTGGCGCGCGGCCACGGCAGCCTCGAGCGGTTTGTTGGTCGCCGCAATGACCCGCACATCCACCTGGATCGGCATGTTACCGCCGACACGTTCGAACGTGCCGCTTTGCAAGACGCGCAGAATTTTTGTCTGCGTGGGCGGCGTCATGTCGCCGATTTCATCCAGAAAAATCGTACCTTTGTTGCATTGCTCAAACTTTCCGACACGCTGGTTGGTAGCGCCGGTGAACGACCCTTTTTCGTGGCCAAATAATTCGCTTTCCAGCAACTGCTCGGGAATCGCAGCGCAGTTCACTGCGAGAAACGGTTGTTCGTTGCGATTGCTATGATGATAGATGGCGCGGGCCACGAGTTCCTTGCCCGTGCCGCTTTCGCCGGTTACAAGGGCCGTCGCATCGCTGGCGGCAACCTGGCCGATGAGTTTAAAGACTTGTTGCATCGGCTCGCTCCGCCCGACAATACCGAGTTCGTAATCTTCGGATTCGAGCAGCGGCTCGTAAGAAACCACCTGTTTCATGTCGCGCGCGGCCTTGAGCGCGTTGGCGACGATCTCCTTCAGTTTGGGAATATCGAACGGCTTGAGCAAATAATCATAAGCGCCCAACTTCATCGCTTCAATTGCAGTTTGCGTGGTGCCGTAGGCGGTCATCAAAATGACGAGCAATTTGGGGTCGGTCACCCGGATACGGCGCAAAGTTTCAAGTCCGTTCATGCCACCCATGCGCACATCCATGAGCACGAGATCGGGCTTGAATTTCGAGATGACTTTCAAGCCTTCCTCGCCGCTGGACGCGGTGGCGAGTTCAATTTCCGTCGAATCGAAAATTCGCTGAATCGAATATCTTACGTCCTCTTCATCATCAATCAGCAAAAGCTTGCTCATTTTGCAGCAGCATAAACAATTTTTGGCTGGCGAACAGTGAATTCTACTGCCATCTCCGGATCGGGGATGCTGGCGGTTTGCCCGTCATCCGCAATCGAGATATTTATCTTTTGCGTTTAAGATGGTTTGGCAGTTTAATCCGACGCATGGGGACTCGCCGCGGATTCACCTTGATTGAGTTGCTCGTGGTCATCGCTGTTATCGCGATTCTGGCCGCCTTGCTGCTGCCGGCACTTTCCTCGGCGAAAATGAAGGCACAAGAAATCGCATGTATGAACAATCTCAAACAACTGGAAACGGCCTGGGTCATTTATAACGGAGAAAACAACGGAAGAATTCCCTCTTGCGAACCCTTTGAACCGGCCACATTCAGCATCAATTCAAACGCCTGGGTACGCGGGGTGGCGGCCATCTTGAGTCCGCCCGGCGCTTTCGGCCAGGTGGACGCCGGCGTGCTGGATTGCACGAATCAACATGCCCTCGCATTGGGGTCGCTGTTCCCATACGTTTCGTCCTACGACATTTACCGCTGCCCCAGCGACCTGCGCAACATCAATGGCGTCCCCTATGTACGGAGTAATTCCATGAATAATTGGATGAACGGCGAACCTTTTGCCGATGCGGCCAACGATCTGGACTCAACCCACCGCCTGTTTAAGACCGATTCCAACATATCCACTCCGTCTCAGCTTTATGTGTTCATCGACGAAGATGCCAGCACGATCAATGACGGGATGTTTGTGGTTTACATGAATCCGGCAAACGGGCTGCAAGATCAGCCGTCGCTTCGGCACAAAACCGGGTACCCGCTGACGTTCGCGGATGGGCACACGGAGCTTATCCGGTTTCATGGCCTGAGTCAGAATCTGGCAAAATTGGAGAGCGTCGCCACTGTTTCGCAATAGCAAAGTCGCTACGGGCGCGTCGCAACCTTTCAGGCGCCTTCGTCAATTCTGATCCACGGCATCATTTCCTCTTTACATGATTGATGATTTGGCGGTTAAAATGTCCCCCACATGAAAATTGTTTTAGCATATTCCGGCGGCCTCGACACTTCGGTGCTGCTTGCGTGGATCAAAGAGAAATATAGCGCCGAGATGATCGCCTTCTGCGCGGACATTGGACAGGAAGATGAATTGAAGGGACTTGAGAAAAAAGCCCGGAGCACCGGCGCGTCGAAGATTTACATTGACGATTTGCAGGAGGAATTCGCGAGCGACTTCATTTACCCGATGATCCGGGCCGGGGCGATTTACGAAGGCCAATATCTTCTCGGCACCAGCATCGCGCGTCCGCTCATCGCCAAACGCATGGTCGAGATCGCCCGGAAGGAAAAGGCTGACGCCATCGCGCACGGCGCCACCGGAAAAGGCAACGACCAGGTGCGTTTCGAACTCACCGCCGCCGCACTCGCGCCGGAATTGCAAGTCATTGCACCATGGCGCGACGAACGTTACCGCACTGAATTTCCCGGGCGCCAGGAAATGATTGATTACTGCGCCAAACACAAGATTCCAGTGCAAGCCAGCGCCAAGAAGCCCTATTCGATGGACCGCAACCTTTTGCACATTTCTTACGAGGCTGGCATTCTCGAAGACCCGTGGTATGACAGCTACGATTTGAAGAATCGCGAATATTTCACGACCCTCTCCGTGCTGCCGGAGGACGCGCCGGACAGACCCGAGTTTGTCGAACTCGATTTTCTCAAAGGCGATTGCGTGGCGGTGAATGGCAAAAAACTGAATCCGCTCGGCGTCATGAAAGCGTTGAACAAGCTGGGCGGCAAACACGGTGTCGGCCGTGTAGACATGGTGGAAAACCGGTTCGTGGGCATGAAGTCGCGCGGCGTTTATGAAACGCCGGGTGGGGCAATCCTGCAATTCGCGCATCGCCAGATGGAATCGCTCACGATGGACCGCGAGGTAATGCACCAGAGAGATGCGCTCATTCCCAAGTATGCCGAGCTAGTTTACAACGGCTTCTGGTATGCACCAGAACGCTGCGCGTTACAGGCTTACGTGGAGGAATCACAGAAGAACGTCACCGGCACGGTACGCGTGAAACTTTACAAGGGCAACATCATGGTCGCCGGACGCAAGTCGCCGGTAAGCCTTTACAATCCGCACATTGCCACAATGGAGTCCGACCCGACCAAGGCATACAACCAGGACGACGCCACCGGGTTCATCCGCTTGAACGGCTTGCGTCTCAAAGTCGCGGCGAAGGTGCATGGGAAAAAGCAGTGATACATCTTTGGAGCTTGTGACCGCGAAACGAATGCGCCGCCGACCGACTGGTCGCTGCCGCGCGTAAACCCATTCACCAAAATCAACTCCGGCTGCCAGCCGGTCATCTTTAATTCTGAATATGCGGATGCATTTCCGAATGGCGACAGGCGATGACTGCGCCCTGCTTGGGGAGTTGAACCATCAGCTGCTCCAGGATGAAAATCATCGTAACCAGAAAATGTCTGGTTCTGAACTGGAACAGCGGATGCGCGGTTGGCTGGCGACTGAATATGCGGCCGTGATCTTTGAGAATGGCGCAAAA
Source organism: Verrucomicrobiota bacterium (assembly GCA_050008355.1). Lineage (GTDB taxonomy): Bacteria > Verrucomicrobiota > Verrucomicrobiia > Limisphaerales > UBA11358 > UBA11358. The sequence continues at coordinate 16,792 of JBEKMT010000127.1, read as the reverse complement.
ACCGTCGCTTATGCCCTGTATCGGGAACGGACCGAGGAAATTTATCTGCGGCAGCTATTCGTCGCGCGGGACCAGCGGCGTCAGGGCATTGGCAGGGAAGCGGTCGAAATTCTTCGGACCAAAATCTGGCCCAGCAACATACGATTGACGGTTGATGTCCTGATTGAAAACACGGCAGCCATCGCTTTCTGGCACGCAGTTGGCTACCGGGACTATTATCTCGCGCTGGAGATCATGCCGGAAAGCACCCCACTAAATGTCGCGTAAGAATCAATGTTTCATCGCGGCCGTGCGGGAGTTTTCCGCGCGGTTTGAACGCCTGAAATTCGAGTCACCGGTCACGCACGTTTATAACCCGCTTGCTTATGCGTGGGCCGCGCATGAACGGTACCTGCAGAAATTTGGCGGCGGCAAAAAGCGCGTTGTTTTTCTTGGCATGAACCCCGGCCCGTTTGGCATGGTACAAACGGGTGTACCCTTCGGCGAGGTGGCGGCGGTGCGCGATTGGTTGGGCATCTGTGAAGAAGTTGGCCGGCCGGCTCTGGAACATCCCAAACGCCCGGTGTTAGGATTCGCTTGTCCGCGCTCGGAAGTCAGCGGACGACGGTTGTGGAAGCTTTTCTCGGAGAGGTTTGGTTCGCCGGCGAAATTCTTCACTGAACATTTCGTGGCGAATTATTGTCCGCTGGCTTTTTTGTCCGGCAGCGGGGCAAACGTCACCCCGGACAAGCTGTCCAAAACTGAGCGAGCCGGTTTATATGAAATCTGCGACGCCCACCTGCGCCACCTGCTGGAAATTCTGGAACCGGAATGGCTGGTAGGAATCGGGGCTTTTGCGAAGATGCGCGCGGAATTGGCCGCTGCCGGCACAAACATTCTGGTCGGCCAAATCCTGCACCCGAGCCCCGCCAGCCCGAAGGCCAACCGCCATGATTGGACGAAGACGGCGACAAAAGAATTAATCCAATTAGGTATTTGGAAATAAGCTCAACTGCGATTGTCACTGAATTGTGACATTTCACAGTTTGACGTCCATTTTCAGCGGAGCAAGTATCGCAGTCATGAAGTTCTTCATGGTTCTAATCCTGGCGATTTCGGCCTGCATTCTTGCCCGCGCCGAGGAACCGGATGACAGCCGGATAATCCACCAAGTCTTGCAGAGCCACGATGCGATCTTCTCCGAGGGCTTGAGTGAGGATGGTCAAACGGTTTATCCAGGCCTGGCCCAACTCGCGATTGAACACGGTCTCTCGCAAATTTATCCTGCCAACGGCGGTTTTGAGAAATTCTGGAACGACTACACTAACATGGACGCACACGTTGGGCATTGGCTCTCGTATCCTTTCATGGTACAGATGCTTCGCGGGGCGAAAGTCGACGATGTCCGGCAATTGAGCAGTGATTATTTTGCCAACACTTTGAGCAATTACCTCCGATCGTCATCCGTTCGCATCATCCGTGAAATAAAGCGCGGCGGTGTGGAATCTCACATCATTTCCGCCAGCGCGGAACTCTTCGTGCAAGGTGTGTCCGCCAGTATTGATATTCCGACCAATCATATTCATGGCATCGAAGTCCGGATTCGCGAAGGACGTCTGACGGAGGAACTGTGTTATCCGGTGACCTGGAGCATCGGCAAACGAGAAAAAGTCCAGGAGGTGGTCGCCGAGGCAGAACGCGCGCAACCCCGGAGAAAAGTGTATGTCCTCGCCGGTTTCGGTGACAGTTATCATACCGATGGCCCTTTCCTGAAATACATCGCCACGCAAACCCTGCCTGCCGGCAAACCCATCAGCGTCTTTTACGACAACACCAATGCCCCGGCCGAATACCGCGGTTTATTTTATCAAGCCAGTCACTTCGCGACGGTCGGCGGGAAATAGTAAATTCTCGAAACAATGGAGAAGAGCAGTATCGATTCGTGAACAGGTATGGCTGGCGATTTGGAGATTCAATGGCCTTGGCAACAAGGTTTCGCTCACGGGCCGCGGATGCGAAGGGAATGGAAAAACAATCGTTGTAAACCCATCGGTTTCTGACCAGCCGCAGTGCGAGGGGTTTCAATCCCAATGCCAATGCCGGCAAATGCCTGTGAACGATCTGAGCGCTGAATGCTGCCGAGCTGTCGGAGGTGCAAAACCAGATGAGCGTGGCAATTACCAAACGGAGACTGCCCCGGAGTTTTTCAGGGACGGCAATCAAGCGACCTCGAATGATACTGCCAGACATGGCGTGGGCACATGACATCATGACTCGCTGAATGCAGGCAAAGCCAGTAGCGCTTTCTGACGGCAGACTATGATGTGGGTTTCTAAAGGGGTATTGAAAACGCACAAGCAGGGACATTCATTGCACTTTTGTGGCCGGTGTTAATTCGCGAACTTTGGTCGTTTATGCCCCGAGCCAGCCAGCCTGCCGGCAAACTCTTTCCCGAGTCTTTCCGCGGGGCAAATCCAAGCACTCAAGACCCTGAAAAACTTGGTTCGCTTTCGGACGAGGACCAGCGCGCTGAACGGGTACACTCCATGCATTCACCTTACTGCGGATCCGGAGATTCCTCTGGCTGAAAATGTGGAACCATGCATTATTTTGTAACTTTGAACAACTGAACGGGCTCAAGAACGCTTATAACCGGCATGAGTACGACTGACTTGCAGACATTAAAAATACTGTTAGTGGAGGATGAGCCGATGTTACGGCGGCAACTCGCCGCCAATATGGAACGGCTAGAGGCGGATGTCACTGTAGCGGACTCCATCGCGGCGGCCCGCAAAGTACTTGGCGATGAACAATTCGATATTGTTTTGTTGGATGTGAATTTGCCAGACGGATTGGGAACGGACCTTTTGCGCGAAAAGATTTTCCCCCCAGCAACCGCGATCATTGTGATGACAGCGAATGGCGGGGTGGCGAGCGCGGTTGAAGCGATGCGATTGGGTGCAACGGATTACCTGGTCAAACCCTTCGATGCCGGCGAACTGCCGCTGGTCTTCGCCCGGGCGCAGCGGACCCGCAACAGCGCACGGTTGGATGAGCAACGGCGCAGCGCCACGACCGAAGCAGCGTCATTCTTCTTCTTCGGATCTTCGCTGGCGGATGTGGAAACACAACTCAAGAAAATTCTTGCGGCCGATGCCCGGATGGAGACGCAGTTGCCCCCGGTGTTGATTCAAGGTGAAACAGGCACGGGAAAAACGACCATCGCACGATGGTTGCATGAGCGGGGGCTGCGGGCGGCCCAACCGTTTGTTGAGGTGAACTGCTCGGCATTGCCCGAAGCGCTGGCGGAATCGGAATTATTCGGGCATGAACGCGGCGCCTTCACGGATGCACGGACCGCTCGCATTGGTTTATTCGAAGCAGCAAACGGCGGCACCTTGTTTCTAGATGAGCTGCCAAGTCTCTCGCCGGCACTTCAGGCCAAGTTGTTGAAGGTGATTGAGGAGCGGCGTTTTCGGCGACTCGGCGGCACCCGTGAATTGGCCGTGGATACGCGCTTGATCGCCGCAACCAATCGGGATTTGAAAGCGCTGGTAACCGACGGAAAATTTCGCGAGGATTTGTATCATCGGTTGGATCTTTATCGTATTCAGATTCCGCCGTTGCGTGAGCGCGGAGAGGATGTCGGGAGGCTGGCGGAATCATTGTTGGAGAATTTGTGTCACCGGCATCGAGTGCCAGCAAAGCATCTCACTGCGGCCGGGAGGCAACGGCTCATGGCCTACCAATGGCCGGGCAACGTGCGCGAGTTGGCGCACGAACTTGAAAGGGCGATTGTCTTTGAAGGCGGTGCGGAATTGAATCTGGAGCAATTGCAAACGCCAGTCGATCCGAACAAGGCAACGACAAACCTAGAGTGGTTAAGCCCTGGTTTCGTTTTTCCGGCAGATGGTTTCGTTCTGGAGGATGCCGTGGCTGCTTTGATTGGCCGGGCACTGAAACAGACCGACAACAATGTTTCTGCGGCAGCCAGGCTACTGGGAGTGTCTCGAGATTTCTTGCGGTACCGGCTGGGCGGCAAGAAGCCGGATTCATCAAGTGGGGAATAGCACCCAATTTTAGCTTCGCAACGGCCTAAAAAGCGGGTGACCACACCCGAACTCAGAGAGGCATAAACCGCTTCAATTTGCCAAAATCGCTTAAATCACCAATGTTTTCAATGGGTTCATCGAGCCTGTCAATCGTTGGCACGGCCACTGCTTAACTGCTGCCAATGAGACCAGCAAACGCTGGCTTCGCTTAAAACAAAATATATAAAAATTATGAAAACCATTCGTAACTTAATCCTAACGGGGATGACGGTGGCCGGCCTGTGCGGTGCCCGCACGGTCGGTGCGCAGACCACCTCTGCCACAACAACACCTCTCCCGCCAACTACCACCACGGTCGTTCCGAACGGCGGAGTTCTCAAGGGCATTCCGGAAAACATCAAAGTCCTGATCATCGATTTTGCGGTGATCCGCGACAAATATCTGGCGCACCAGGACCTGTTGCTGCTCAAGCTCAGCAAGGCGACGACGGAGGCGGAGCGCCAGCAAATCCGCGCCCAACTCGAGGATAACCGAGCAGCCTTCTTGGATGAAATCAAGGCGTTCCGCTTGCAATTGAAGGGTGACTTGGAAGCCTTGAAGGGTAAAATCAACCACGCAGAGTTCTTGCGGATCATCAACGCCGCATACGACGCAATCCACGAAGGCGGCTTTTACCAACATAAGGGTCATTGACAATCAACTGACAATAATTGCCAAACCTCATTCAACTAAAGCAATCAAGTCTGGCGACCCTTGCGGGTTGCCAGACTTTTTACGCACGTACGGGAAGGATTGGCGGACGCCTCGCTGTCGTCCTGCTTTTTTGCGTATTCACACACTTGAACCTCGCGCAGGGCGCTGACGGTGTAGTTGCCGACACCACGCTTTCGGAAACCAATTTAATTCCTGAAGACATGAAACTCTGGACTGAATCCATGTTATGGGATGAACAATTCTCGGTGTCTTCCGGGGTGGGTTATAATAATAACGTTTTGTTGAGCGCTTTTAATCCGCGAGGCAGCGGTTTCGTTATAAATGGATTGGAATTGATGGTCATGCGGCTGCCGCTGGACGGTTGGCAGGTCATCGGTGCCATCGTGGGCGATGACACTCGCTTTTGGCACGATGTTGGCACCAGCCGGGAAGACTCGTTCCTCGGCACCATTACTGTCCAGCGGGAGCTGCCTGACGACTGGCTGGTCGCGTGGGAAGAACGCGGGCTATATGAAGATGAGGTACTGGATGTCTCTCTCAGCTCGGGTGCCCCGACCACAGCATTGGTGGAGGGTTGTGGCATCACAGGGCAGCCTTCTCTGCGTCATGACCTGCCCTATGGATTTTGGTTGAAATTGGGCGTTCCTTTTACGCGTTGGTATTTTGATGCGCCCCTGGATGATTATTGGGAGTTCGGGCCGGCCATAACGGCCGGATATGCTCTGGGTAAACGCGGGGACATTACCTTAAGCTATGGCGCCACGTACCAGATTCACGATGAATGGGTGGCGTTGGATGCGTTCGATCAACTGGAATCGCAAAAACTGCAGATATTCCAGCATCAAGTCGAGCTTGACTGGCATCAATACTGGGACGACGGCCAACACTGGCGATCTTCCACACGGCTAATTCTTGCGGATGACGAAGATAACGGTGGCGGTTGGTTCAATTACTATCAGTACCAATTCGTACAGGATCTAAGCTGGCAAACCGACAATTGGGAAATCAAAGGCAGCTCACAGTTGACTTATCAAGATTATCCAGTTCAGACCATATCACCCCATGCCAGCCAGACGCTTTATCGAAATTTTCTGGATTTGTCCCTTGAAATCGAACGACGGGTGTTCAAAGGTCTGAAAATCTTCGAGAAAACGGAATATCAGCGAGCCGTTTCAAACGAAAGTTTAAGCGCCGGTGATTACAATGGAACCACGGTGTCCGGCGGACTGCGTTATGAATTTTGAATTTTCAAGCCATGAAACAAATAACATATTGCGACCACAGGACGAAATTTAACGAGTCATCATGGAAACCCTAACGCAAAGGAAGCGTCCGATCCAACGCTCACGCTGGCTCAACTATCTCGTCATCGGGCTAGCATTGGCGGTACTTGGCGCCACACTGGCGTGGTCGGCGTTTGATTTGCGAGTGCGGATTCGGGCGCAAATCGTGCAGCGCAACGGTGAAATTCTCGACGCGGTCACAATCCTGCAACACGAAAATGACGTGAAGATAGGCGAGACGATCGCCTCGCTCGCTGATCCAGGAGAACAATTTGATCTTGCCCTCAAAATTTCGCAGTTGCGCGATGTTCTGGGTGTGCGCCTCTATTCCGCGGAGGGAAAATTAGTCAGTGCCTTTCCTCCATACATCACCGAAACTCCGATGCCGGCATCCGATCTGGCGCAACTCCGGGCGCTTCGGCCTGTCAGCTATTTTTCGGCCCACTCCCCGATGGCAGCACAAGACCTGCTGGCGGAAACCAACAGCCCTGCCGCGGCTTTGCTCTTCGTGGACGTGCCACTGCGTACGGATGATGGAAAACATCTCGCCGGGACGATCCAATTTCTCATGGACGGCAGCAGCATTGCCCGCCAGTTCGCCGCGCTGGACCGGGATCTGGCGCTGAAATTTTCGGCAGCTTTTGTTGTGAGTGGGGCCATCTTGATGGTGGGACTTGGTCTGGCATTGCTTAGGGTGCAGCGCGCAAACCAGAAACTGTCTGAACGCACAGAAAATCTCTTGCAAGCCAATCGCGAGTTGGCGCTGGCGGCCCGGACTTCGGCCGTGGGCGCGGTCGCTTCGCATTTGATTCACGGCCTGAAAAATCCCTTGGGAGGGTTGCGCAGTTTTGTCCACGCGCACCACGGGCAGGGTGGCAAAGAGAGCGATACCGACTGGCAGCTGGCCTTAAGCACCACACAGCGCATGGAGGAATTAATCAATCGCGTGGTGCGAGTTTTACAGGAACAACAAACGGGCACGGAATATGAGATGTCCATTACTGAACTGGTTGGCATGGTGGTGCAGAACGCACGCACTTTGGCCGAAGCCAACGGTGTTCATTTAAAAACGAGAATTTGTATCGACCGGATGTTGTCCAGCCGGTTTGCCGACTTGATTTTGTTGGTCCTGGAGAATCTGGTGCAAAACGGAATTGAAGCCACACCTCCGGGGAAAATCGTTGAGCTGTCTGTGACCAATGGTGCCGGCGCAATCAACTTTGAAGTTTGCGATCAAGGTACTGGCCTGCCTCCGGGCACAGAGTCACGATTATTCATGCCGTGCACATCCGCGAAAAAGCGTGGCGCTGGAATCGGTCTGGCGATTAGCAAACAGCTGGCTCAATCTCTCGACGCAAAACTGGAGCTGACTGGGAACTCCGCCGCCGGATGCACGTTCCGCCTTGTTGTGCCTGAACAATCTCCCTGAGGGATCAACAATCGATAATGAATCAATTATCTCCGAAGTTGAATCGACCTGTTTAAATTAGATAATATGCGCTACTTACGATTTATCGCTTGGCTTACGGTTTGGCTGGCCGGGCCGGTTTTGCCCGGTTTAGCTCAAAAACTGACATGGAACTGGTCTAATCCACAACCCCACGGGAATGACATCGTTGCTATGGCGTGGAACGGCTCACTGGGGATTCAAGTCTGCGAACTGGGGCAAGTCTACACGAGCCCGGATATGGTCAATTGGTTTCCACAAAACAGCGGGCTCACCAACGATCTTGAGGCCGTCACCTTTTTCGGTAACCGGATCATCATTGCCGGAGCGGACGGCGCGGTCGCTTATTCGGATGATGGTGTCAATTTCACTGCCAATTCGTTGAATACCCCGAATTGGATAGTCTCGCTGGCGGCTTCGTCAAATTTGGTTGTGGCAGTCGGTGACAACGGCGCTCTTTACACCAGCACCAACGGGGCAAATTGGGATTTACAATCGCCTCCGCCTGATTTGTATCCGTCCTGGTTGACCAGTGTAGCCTATGGCAATGGTGTTTTTGTGACGACAGGTGACACCGGCGGCGTGTCGGGCGGAAGCTATCTTGCCAACAGCAGTGACGGGATCCACTGGACAAACCAATCCACCGCCAATTATGGCCTGCTATCCGGGCTCGGAAATCTCGAAGATGTTGCCTGGGTGAATTCATCCGGGTCTGACAAGGCTTACCCGTACACCGGATTCTGGGCGGTTGACGATGCCGGCGATGCAATTTACAGCGTGAACTATGGAGCCACTTGGAATCAATTTACCATGCAGAATTCGACCAACGTTCTTTACGCAATTTCCGCCGATAATGTGACCGGCTTGCTGGCGGGTGATTCGGAGGTTCGACTCGGGGGCACAAACAGCGCCAATCAAGTTGTCTGGCCTGAGCAAGTGGGACAGGCACTCACCAACGTCCCACCGTGGACATATTTTACGGCGGTATCGGAGACCAACGGTGTTTATGAATTGGCAGGATACGATGGCATGCTGGTACAAAGCTCAGTCGCCAACGGCGGCTATAGTTGGAATACGCCCTACTATTCGGCGCGCGACTGGCTGTGGCAGGTCACTTCCACTCCCGGTTTTTACGTAGCTGTAGGCGACAATGCACGCATCATGACCAGCGAGAATGGTGCGCAATGGGCGATTGAAGAGGTTCCGCTCACGAATTCCGTTTCACTCACAAACACGGTATTCTTATGCGTGGGTGGAACGACCAACCTGCTCATCGCAGCCGGCAACCAAGGCAGCCTCGCCGTTAGCCCGAACTTTTTGACTTCCCTTGAAGAAACGAATGACGACGGAAGCTTATTCACCAACAGTGCCAGCACGCTCGGTGTCATCTGGTATTCGCTGACTGCGCCGGAAGGAACAACGAACGATATCGCCGGTATTTATGCGTATAGCAATAGCTTTTATCTGGTAGGCGACAAGGGAATGATTTTGAGCCTTAACTTCACTAATTGGCCCGGCTTGAATACAAACAACCTGGATGCGCTCCTCGGCGGCACCAACTGGACGGTGGTTAATTCATCGGTAACCAATGATCTCTCCGGGATTACAAGATTCACTAATGGTCTTCTGGTGGTTTCCGGCGATCATGGCAGAATTCTGACCAGCCCGGATGGCACCGATTGGACCAAACGCACCACTGGCATCACGAGTGCACTTTTGAGAGTGCGTTGTGCCGGAGGGCAGCTGTTGGCAGGGGCGGAAAACGGCACCCTTTTGACCAGCACGAACGGCACGAATTGGACTGATATTTCGACCGGACAAACTAATTTATTGACTGACGCCATCATGATCAGCAACGCATGTTATGTGGTCGGCAATAACGGCGTGGTGCTGACCAGCACCAATTTTGAAGATTGGGCAAATATTGGCACCATTACCAGCAAGTCGCTCGAGGGTGTCGCCACGCAAAATGGTCAACTGGTAGCAGTCGGATTTGAAGGCACCATACTCCGAAGCCAAGTGATCCCCATCACAACACCGGTAAACTTTGTGACTTACGCACAAACAGAAGGCTATAATGTCTTTGCTGTCGCGGGGGTGGTGGACCAACAGTTTACCCTGGATTCCAGCACGAATCTGATGGGCTGGGAGACCGGTCCATTGCTGAACCTTTCTTACGGGGATGGCACGTTGATCTTCTATCAAGAGCTGCCCACGAACCCGCCCGATGCCCAATATTATCGTTGTACATTGGTGCCATGACCCTGATTGGATAACACCCATTTAGTCCACGCGTCATTTTTGTCGGGAAGCCCGGATATTCCGTTGCTAGAATTTTAGGGCGACGAAAGACGATAGAAGCAAGCCCCGTTAGTGACAGGCAGAGTCACATCCAATTCCTCACCATTGGTGGTCACACCATCAGTCACCGGGAGCCACGCCACCGGAGGCGTCAAGTTCGTCGCAAAGAAGAGTCCCCAGCCAGAGCCGGCCCAAGCCGGCCAATTGATTGAGAGCGCATTGCCGCTCATACTCATCCCCAGTACCGGCAATGGCAGTAATATGCTCGTAGTCGTCGAATTCGCACTGGCGCCACAGTCATCATTGGCAGCCACCTGGTAGAAATTTTCCTGTCCATTCACTGCATTCGTGTCCACGAAGCTACTGGTGGGCACGTTGGTGGCCAGCAGCTGATATGACGATCCCTCATTGGTGGAGCGCCAGAGATTGTAGCTGGCAGCTCCGGGTATCACGGACCAAGCCAGGGAAATCTGCCGATTGCCAGCGGAAGCGGTCAACCCTGAGGGTGCCAGCGGGGTCGACCCGCCGGTGATGCCATATTTGCACATGAGCGCGTTATCCTCACCAACCAAGGCAGCGGTCGACAAGGCGGAACTGTAGATTTGCACCTCCGCAAGGTCTCCAGAGAAAAAATTGTTAAGTGTTTGCAAGGCGCCCAGCACGAGTTGGTTGGGAGCCGTCAACAATTCGGTGCCGCCGATGGTAGAACCATACGCAGTGCCGTCCACATAAAGCGAAATTCGGCCGTTGCTCCCGGTTCGCGTGAAAGTCAGGACATGCGGCCTGCCATTGTTAAAACCGGAATTTGAATCAACCGCGACATCTGGATCGCCCGTCCCAGCTGCAATCGCGCCATCAGCAAACAGACAGGTGCCAAAATCATTCACAACCCCCGTCACTTCCCCGCTCACCAGACCCGCACCCTCGTAAGAAAGATTGCCCGAACTATAGCCCTGTGTGCTCTGGAAGACGCAAATGATTGTGAAATCCCCCTGCACGGGCCGATAGAACCACAAATAATCACTGTTGGTGGCGTTGAATCGCACCACCGGCAAGCCGTTCATGGCCCCGGCCACATAAATGGGCTGGTTCGAACCCGCCGGTTGGGTCGCGTCGAAACCATTGCCACTGGAATCATTCCAGATGGCAACCCGCGAACCCGAGCCTAGTCCGGAAATCGCGTCAGCCTTGAACCAAGCGACCAGGGACGAAGGGTTAATGCCGGCCTCAGCCGAATTAGCGCTTTCGCCCGCTAGATCCACGGCGGAAACCACATAGTAGTACGTCAAACTATCTGAAACATTCTTGTCCGCAAAAGCGGTCGAGCCGACGTTGGTGATGGTGACGTAAGGGCCACCGGTCACCAGCGCCCGTTTAACGTTGTAACTGTAGGAGTCGGACGCCGACCACCAGCTCATTTGTACCTGCCCGCTGGAAGGAACAGCGATCAAATCGGTCGGGGCTGCCGGGGGAGGACGAACCGTGCTGTCGTAAAGCGCGTATGCCTCGTTATCGCTGAGGGCGCGAGTGAAAATCTTGATGTCATCCAGGCTGCCGCTGAAATAGCCGCCGCCTGACGCAATCGCGCCAAATACCAAGCGGGCGGAGGCATTCTGTGTATTCCTCCCGGCGTGGCCCGTGGCGGATAAAGCGCCGTCAACGTAGATGTTCATCAAACCCGTAGACTGTTGGCGGGTGGCCACACATTGGTGCCAGTTGCCATCGTTGATCGCAACGCTTGAAGAAATTGTAGTATCCGGATTGCCCACGCCGAAGGCAAACTTGCCTCCGAGGAGTGCCGTGCCAAAATCATTCGCTACGCCCGGATGATCTCCATCCACGAGGCCAGCCCCGTCATACCATTGGCCGGTGCCGGCGGTTTGGGTTGTTTTTACCCAGAACGCAATGGTGAAATCATTATCTACCCGGTTGGTGATTTGTACGTAACTATTGCTGCCGTTGAAATTGAGGCAACCGTTGAAGCGGCCGGCACTGCTCCAGCCGGCACCACTCACGATGCCATTGTTGTTGTTACCGGAAACATCGGCTGCAACGGTTCCAGACGAGGCGTCCAGCGGCCAGTAGCCGATGTAATTTGTGGTGAGCGGCTGTGTCGGCGAAGCCTGGGGCGGCAGTGCCGCCTGCACTGCCTCGAATGCGGAAATGCAGTCCCAGGAATAAAAATTGGTGCCGGCCGGGCTGCTTTGGAGCCATTGACACCACGATAAATTGTCCGCACGCCGTGAATTCCAGGCGGCATTTGCGTTCTGCTGCAACCAAGGTTCGTAGGTGGATTGCAAATCACGGTCCTTCATGAAACGCACGAGCCATCGCAAATAAATGGCATTGAATCCTGAGTTATTACCGGCGATCCCGTACTCGGGGAGCACCCCGCCGACGGTAAGGTTCATCATGGTATAATTCGCGGACAAGGCTGCGTCATTCGTCAATCCAATATAATTCGCCGCGCCGAGGAAGGTGCCCTGGTTGTAAGTGCTGGACCAAGTGCTGAGGACGCCATTGGTGGCAATGTTATCGTAAATTGCACCGGAATTGGTGTTGAAAAGAACCGACCGTTCCCAATGGTAAATGTTGGTGGCGTCGCTCCAATAACCACTATCGCCGTAGATCCGGTACATGAGGCTGGCGGCGATCGCTCCCGGCCCGTTAACGCAAGCATTCTTGGACGCGTTGTTTGGGTATTGCCAATACAAACCACCACCCAAATTCGTGGACCAGGCACGGGCGTAACAAGCGTCAAAATTGGCCCTGGCGATATTGCAATAATTTGTTTTACCGGTATCCATGCCCCCACGGGCGAAAGCGATGACCGCCCACATGACATCATCGTTGTACCCGTCGCTGGATGTCCAAGCGGTTCCATTGTAGCTAATAAAGCCATTGAGCAAATTGGTGATCATGCTCGCAGCCTCGGAGTTGGAATTCCATTCGTAAGCATCAATGACGCATTCAATTTCCTCCGCCTGCCCCCAGAAATAGGTCTCTCCGCCTGACTGATTATTGTTGAAGTATCCGTTGGTGCCACTCTGCGTATAAAAGGCTGAATAGAAAGCACTGGATAGCGTGCTAGCATCCGTGGTGGAATATGCTGAAGTAGTAAGACCGGAAAAGAGCAAGCAGCATGAACCGACCAACCAGACGGTGCAGCTTGCCTGCCTTAAACGTGGTGATCCAAACACGGCAAGGCAAAGCCATCTCAAAAATCTCATGTCATTATTTCCAGAGTCACGAGGGGGTTTTCTTACCCTTATGTAAATTGTGTATCTCGTGAAATATAAACCACTAACCCATTTTAAACAAGAAATCCTGTGACATGAAGTGGCCACAACCACTCTTGACCATGTTGCATGAAGGAAGCAGAAAGAACGGTGATGAATGATGATTTGGGTCATGAGGGGATTCTGCCTGGTCTCCGATGCCGTGCTCCGTTTGAGCAGGACGAAATCCTCTTTCCTCTGGATTTGGCATCTTGGGGAACAAACCGCCCGACGCCGGATTGCGTATATTCCCGCAACCAATGGACTGGCGTTACTTTTGAGCCGCAAAAACGGCGTAACTATGGGGCGGCAGGTGCACCGCAAAGGACACACGCCCTTCGGTGCCATCGCGGCCTTGACTCCAATGCTGGACAGGCGGCGACACATGACCTTCCAGAACTTGGCCGGTGACGAGGTTTTTCAGGCTGGAAAAATTTCCGGCCAGGGAAATCTTTACGTCCGTTTGCGTAGGTAAATAGGATTCGGCGATAAAAGTGTCATTATCGTATGCAAATAGTGCAACCTGGTTTGGTCCGTCCATTTGCACCGGAAACCCGCGCATGAGGTAATTCTTGATCGCGCCGGTGACTTCGGGAGGCAGCGCATAAAGATCGTTGAAATTGTCCGGGATGGTCCAAATATAGAGGATACCTTCGGCATAACGGTCCATCAGCAGGATGGGGAAGGCGTTGCCATCCGCCCCGGCGCGGACGAGCGACCATGCTTCGTTGGTCAGAAAATCAATTTCCGGGAACAATATATCGGCAGTCGTCCGGCCGTCGAACGAGGAAAAACTGCCAGCGCCAAAACCTCCGGAGAAGGTGTGCGCGAGCACTTTGCGGTCAGTATAACGCGCCTCGATAATGTCTTCGATACCTTTGCCCTGCAGGGCATGCAGCAGCCCGGAAGTAATGACCACGGACTTGCCGGCATGCAGCTGCCCTTTGATTTTCGCCACAATATCGGGATCAAATTTGGCACTCTCGGTCAACAAAACCAGACTGGCATTTGTTGGAAACTCCGGATGCAAATTAATAGGGATGCCAATCATGCCCAGATAATTGTGCAGAAAATCCTCGCCGGTGGATTGGAATGGCTTGTAACTGGCAATGCCGATCGGGTTGCCGAGCTGGCCAAGAAATCCGTCTACTTGTTCCAGCGAATAACCGGCCACGCGTGCCATCGTTGGGTCGGGCACTCCGTTCGACATCTGTTGGTAATTGAAACTGGTAGGCAATTGTTCCCAGGACGCCCGGTTTCCGGCTTCAATGGGCCGGCTCATCGCGGACCATTCGAACAACATGATCTGCGGCGCCTTGGCGAACATGGTGTCCCATAATTGTTCCGCGTAGCGGTCGATATAGCGGATGTCGTACGTGTCCACCCAACCGCCGCCGTTGCGGCCAGGCGCGATGTTCTCGAAATAGCGGATAATTTGGTAACTCTCGTATTGTTGCAAATGCTGGTCGGTGATGACCGGGTCGCGCGTTTCGGTGCCGGTGTAAATGCCGTCGAAGATTTTCGGCTCCCGGTCGAGGTCATAGCCGAGTCCCTGAAAATGTTCATACCAGTTTGGAAATTTGATCACCATTTTCACATTCGGATTCAACGCTTTGGCCGGCTTGACCACCAGATTTGCCGCCGCGTCATCCATCAACCCGAGCCGGAACTGCGTCCAGCTTTGGTCTCCCTTGGCTGCGACGTCTGAGTCGTTCTTGGTGTTCACAAAAAAGAAATCATCCTGGATGACCTCGTCAAAATGCCTCGCCGCGCGCTCCGCGGCGCTCCTGATGAAGGCGCGGTCATCGGGATCCGTATAGCAAAACGACTTGAACTGCCCGCCGATGCTGCCGTCGGACAAGGCCATGCCCCCTGCAACCCCCACGTGACGGTCGAGAAAGAATTTTTTGACCTGCTCCAGCAAGTCATCGGACGCGACCTGCCGGTCGCGCTGCACTTCGATATAAACCTTGTCCACTTTCAACTGCTTGCTGATACGTGTCCAATCGTCCACCAGTTTTTGCGGGTCCGCAAAACTGTTGACCACACCAACCGGAATGTAAATCGCCACGTCGAAGTTCGTGTAATTTCCAGCGCGACTGAGGGCCGGACAGAGGAGCAGGACGCTGAAAAAAGCAACGGTTAAGGCGAGACCAAGGTGGGATCGAGCTTTCATATTAATCCAGTCAGCAGTTGAGTTTGCCCCGGCGTTGTGATGCAGAACTAAGCATGTGCGGGATGAATACGGTCGCCACCGGGCGCAGCTCAACCGCAGGGAAAAATCCCCTGAGGCCGGAAAGGTTGTTGCTGGATACGCTTTTCATCTTAATTCGCACCGATGCGACGAGTGATCCGAAGAGACACTGCGAATGGCTGCGACCCCAAGGAAACCCCTTTCTCGCCGGATTGTCTTGTCGGTAAAATCCACTACCTGGATTTGGGAAAATTAGCTTGCACTTTGCGTTCACGCCGATAAAAGGACGCGTGGAGTTTCGGCCAATCCGCCAAAAACCATGTGAATGCGAGGGCTTTTGGCCACGACGGGGAGTGTCAACCTAAATGCGGGGGGCTTAATGGGTTCAACTGTGACCAGAATGATAACCGAACAGCCGGCAACCGACCGATTGACAATTACTGTCGCTTGCCGTTCGGCCATCGCTTTAATCCTCGCGGTCCGATAAACCGCGAAGTGGGCGCTTGCGTTTTACAGGAAACTTCTGATATTGTGCCGTTCGCTTGAGGCTTTGGTTTCATTGCCTTTCAGTTATCAATCATCAAATTGCCCACGTGGCGGAATTGGCAGACGCGCTAGATTCAGGTTCTAGTCCTTAACCGGATACAGGTTCAAGTCCTGTCGTGGGCACCAAACAGTACTTTCGGGTTTTTCGTCGCCAAGCGACGGAGAGGTTGTGGCAGTGGCGACACTGCTGGAAGCCAATATTGACGGGATGAAATCGTAAGGTTGGGAAAAAGAAAAGGTAACGGTTTTGCGCGAAAGGAGGCGGTTCGTTCCAACTTTGTGAACCACGAGTGAAATCTCCTGCGGGGATTTATCCGTCTGCGATTTTCCGGCCAATTCAAAGGTCTTTATGACCTCCTTGGCCGGTTCGTTCCAGTAATTGGAGCGGGTTCTGTGAAGCTGCTCCTTTTCACGCTTGAGTCTGGTCTTTTCAAGCACCAAGTCCGATTTGGCGGACTGGTAGCTGTCCTCGTCAATCACTTCGTCAAGATAGCCGATTTTAATTCAAAGTCTTTAACCTTTTGCCGGGATATCGCTTATGAGGTTGATCAAGGCGATTTTTTTTCTGATGCACCGCCCGAAGCGCTCCAAAAAACAGCGAGTTCCATCGAACAGTCATTATTTTTGCTCGGACAACTAATTTTCAGCTTTCCAATTTTGTCTAGGCCACTGCTGCTTGACGCAGAAAACAGACGGCGCATAAGCGAAATCCTGCAGTGCTACAAAAACCTGTGCGGCAAAGTAATTCCTCATTGTAAGAATGAGCAATTGAAACAAACATTTGAATTGATTATTGAGCGGTGTGTAATCATTGCGATTTATAATAACTTGTCGGATAGAAGGAGAATTGGGCACAGGCGGTGCATGGATTTTGATAGGCCTATACGGAACCAGCAATAATCCAAAAACGATGACGCCGCAAAAAAGCAATGCCGCCACCTCAACCATTCTGAGCCATTTCATTGTTCGAGCCAGAATGTGGGAACCGCATGCATTCG
>JBEKMT010000126.1:0-15626 GCA_050008355.1 Verrucomicrobiota bacterium | reverse complement strand
ATTAATCTGGAAGCTGCTCGCCTACTGCTCGCTAACCTGGACAGGTCCGGTTTAAGTGCGATGTTCATACATGGGTTTTAAGAGAAACCTGAATGAAGGCAAAATCTTAATCAAATGCCAGATGGCCCAGGCCATTTCGCCATGAAATTTCTTTCTCAACTGCTCAATGTCGTCTTGGTGTTATTTCTGGAACTTGTGATTTTAGAGGTCGGTGAGGAGCTTCTTTTCGGCAGGAGCCACGGTGCAATGGCTGATGTAGTTTTTCGCCGCCATGAGCGGTTAGATGCTTTCAATGATTGGCACACCAATCCTTCACCTGCCACGAAATCGAGGTTTGACGAGGAGATGCGTTTAATGCACAAGCACGAGGAATGGAAATATGAAGTGGCGTGGGGATTGTTTGTTGTGCTTAATGGTGTTGGTATTTATTACTATTTTCATCATGGACATGAACGACGACGAACTTGAACTCGAAGTGCGGGCGTTTGTAGCTAAAACGGTCGGACTGCCTTTGTCCAAGATTATCTCTACGACTGACGTCGTGGATGATGCGAAGATTTATGGCGATGATGTTTTTCAGTTGGTTGAGGGGTTTGGTGAGCGGTTCCACGTGGATGTCACCAGCTTTCGCTGGTATCACCACACAGGGCCGGAGTGCGTCAGCATTGTCACCAATATTCGCAGCCTGTTTTCCAAGCCGTGGTGGGCGCGTAAGACTTACGTGCCCATCCGGTTGTCTGATTTAGTCGAGTCAGCCAAACGAGGAGCGTGGGTTATTCAGTATCCAGAGCGTGAGTTTGAGGCATCCCATGAAGATTCATCAGCCAAGCATCAATGGCAAAGGCAGCAGAGAAACCTGAATGACCACATCACGCACAATCTATAGGTCTGAAATCGGTTCGCATTTAAGTCATCCCGTGAAGCTGTCCGAGCTTTGTGATTTGTTATCAACAGCCAGGGAGGACTTGGGGATTACGACCTGACCGACGATGAAAATAAAATTGTGGAAGGAGGCACAACATGAAGTTGGAAAGATGGTAATGGATTGCTGGCTAACGTCGTGTGATATGTGCCACTTTTGCCGTTAATGTGACACAGGACGAATTTAACAGCCTTACAATTTTTTTTGCCGTTGTTGAAGAACTTCGGCATGAGCCGTCTTTTGGTGAAGTGAACGGCGTGTATTTTGCCCGACAGACTAGCGTGTGTTTTTGACGATCCCGGCAAAACCGTACGCCAAATTGTGGTCCGCGTCAACGGGGCCTGGCTCCTGTGAATTCAAACGGTGCTACTAACTGAATCCTCGCTTTGTTGCCTTGTTTTCCGTGTGCGGAGGGTTCAGAGTTTGGCGTATGAAATCCAAACAGCTTGCAAATGTCTTAATTAAAACTGTTGGGCTTTACAGCTGCTTATGCGCCATCCCCAGCTTAATTGTTGGAATTGCCGGAGCCATCGTTATGGCCCTTGGGGCAACTAAATCGAGTGACATGTTATCTTATACTCTGCCCAATGCGATTGGCTCAGCCATACAATTTGTTGTCGGGATTTTGCTAATCACCAAAAGCCGAAAACTGGCCGAGTTTTGGTTCAAGAATGAAGATGAGTAGTACATTCTTCGCCACCAAGGAATTGTCGTTTCGGCGATCGGGAAATCGAGACCATCAGCCGCGGAAATTAAGAGAAATCAGGTGGATTTTAGTCATTGAATTCCTTTTTGTTGTCCTGAGCTGGAAGCCAAGTTCGGCCGAAAGTCTCGACAGACGGAATTTGCTGCCTTACATTTTCTCACAAATTCCCGTCGGCTTGCCGACACTTCCAGGAACGAGAAAATTAATTGATTTACTTGATATTACGATCCTCACCGATAAACTCAAACAGGCATATGGAGATTATTCAGTACGATACGGACTATCAGGGATGTTTGCACTTCTTTGTCGCATCTGCATTGTATCCGCGTATTTTTGCCCACTTGCAGGAAAAGCAACTGAATCCCGGCGGGACGCGTCGTCCAAACCAGGACGAGAGTGAAATTATCATCGCGGCATCTATTGAAGCGGTGAATAGTGCTCTTGCTGATTTCAAACCATAAAGCAATGCTTGCCTGTTTGAATTTCTCTAATTTTTAGCGGTAGGCTGATTCGTCGGCTGTTCTTTGAATCACGTTTAAGGCCGATAGTAATCACGCGGGCGGTCGCAGCGAAGGACTGCTTGAGACTCCAGTCATATGAACGCAAAAGACAAAGAGCTTTGGAATCTTCTAAAGACCGCAAGAAACCTATTTGTGCTTTGTTGTGAGGCTGAGAAATTATTGCCTGTTATTTGTAGGACGGACGTGCTTTTCTTGTCCCCCACGTTGTTAGAGATTTACATATTTTATCGCCAAGACCAGGGTGTCAGGGAGGGCGAGAGTAGCGGTTTGCCTCAAGTGATTCGGCAGCGATTCTTGAAGGAGTTGGCTGAGCTGGAATATGGCGACTAGCCTGCCACGGAAATACGTTTCATTTTTGATTCTGACGCAAACGTTGTCAAAAACTTTGAGGGCAATTACTGTTACCGTTTGCGATGAAAGTTTCATTACAGCCTTTCACCTCGACTGGCTGATATCCCGTAGCACAAATTCGGGCGCCACCACCTTGAAACGCGGGAACTCTCAAGAATTAAGAGGTTGTCATTGTGCGTTTGTGCCTGCGTCGTCGAGGCAGGTTTTTACCGTAGTTTCGTTGGTCGATTATGCTGCCAATCCCGTTCTCTAGCTTGTTGGTGTATGCGTTCTTATATGAGGAACCAAAAGACCATCGATTTGAGTTTGGTTGGAGTCATTCGGGCAGAGTTGTTCACGGAAATGATGAATCGAGCTCCGGAGGAGGCCATGGCGGACGCTGACTCCTGGCCCGTTCGGCCGCAATGCACCGCGAGCGGCGAATCAAGCAGACGAAATCCTCGAAGCGGATCCGAGAAAACTTACTCAATGGTAGAGTCCCGAGACCCGCTGGCATTCGCCAAATTTGCAGTCTTAAAACATTTTACCACTCAATGGAATTGAGCAAGCACAGCCAGATGATTTCGATTTCCTAATGCTGGCGATGTAAAATCAGTCTGTTATGAAAACACCGGGAGCCGGCTCTGCACGGTTTAATGCCGGATGATTGCCTCGTCAGCAACGGACAAGAAATACACGTTTTTTGCCAATGCATCCATTCCCATCTGTGTCCGCGGTGGTAAAGTCGCTACCAAACACATCAAGGCCTGAATTCTTTCAGGCTTGATAATTTTTTGGCAAAAAACTGTGAAACCCAAGCAGATTGCACTATGAAAGCCCTGTACCTTTTGAAACGGAAAATCGCCGCGAGCGTTGGTCTGCTCTGTCTATTCACCTTTTCGATCGCCAAAGCGGCGCAGATTACCTGGGTCGAAACCGGCACATTCACCAACGATGCGGTTCTTGCTTTGGCGGGTCCTGTTTCCAATGAAGTTTACGGTGTGGATTTCGGCGGTTCGGATGCTCTAACCACCACCAACGGGTACACTTTTGGCGACTACGGTGCTTCCGGTGACCTGAGCATGGCTGGCTCTATCAGCACGTTTAACGGTTACTTGGGCGGTGGCGGGACCACGAGTGATGCGGCTTTCGACTCCGTTCTGGGCAATGGCATTTATGGTGGTACGGATATGCAAGGCACTTTGAACAACCTGACGATTGGCAAAACGTACACCATAATGGCACTTCTCGCTGATACCCGTGGTGCTCCAACCGCCGGGCATGCCTTCGAAGCCACTGACGGCATAACGATCAGCCCTACCCAGGAATTCGCTTTCACCGGCGGCTCACCGGCGATGGGAGGCTTTATCATCGGAATTTTCACAGCAACGGCGACAACTCAGGCATTCTCGCTTCTGAATCAGGATACGAGCGGCCACTATGATAATAGCCAATACAACGCCATTCTCTTGGAAACAAACCCGCCGCCACTCGCCCCCTTGCTCATTTTGATCACCAACACCGAGCCAGCCAGCGCCGGGGCAGGCGTTGGCGGCCAAATGGGTTTTACCGCTGCTTTTAGTAATTCGCCGTCCGTGAATCTACAGTGGCAGGTGATTGCCAATGGGGTGACAAATAACATCAATACCGGGGTACTAAACGTGACCAATTTCGGAGTCGTGTCGTCGACGCTGATGCTCACCAATTTGCAACTTAACCAGGCTGGCTCATATCTTCTGGAGGCGATTAATGCGACAAACAGTTCGGATGTTGCCTTCAGCACCGCCGCTTCCCTCAGGGTAAGTCCGTTGATTTTCTGGGAGGCAACCGGAACGTTCACCAACGACTCAGTTCTGGCTTTGGCGGGTCCCGTTTCCAATGAGGTTTATGGGGTTGATTTCGGCGGCTCGGGCGCGGAAATGACCACCAACGGTTACAGCTTTGATGACTACGCTTCGTCCGGAAACATGAGCATCTCCGGGGGAGGATTTGGGCTGTTCGGCGGCTTTTTAGACGGTGGCGGAACCACCGGCGACGGCGGACTTGACACGCTGTTGACGTTTGGTCTTTATGGGTCATCAGCCAATACCGGAACCTTGAACAACTTGACGGTGGGGCAAACGTACAATGTCATTGCGTTGTTGAGCGACACCAGGACTGGCGCCGGTTCCCAAAATCCCGAAACCGCCTTCTATGCCACTGAAGGAGTTTATGACAGCCCTGACCAGTCTTTTGTGTTTCCTGCCGGCACGCCAGCGATAGGCGGCTATGTGTTGGGAACATTTACGGCATTGTCAACGAACGAACCGCTCTCACTCGTGACTCAGGATACGAGCGGTAATTACGATAACAGTCAATACAGTGCCATTCTTTTGGAAAGAACGACGGCTCCACAATTACCGCCAATCTATCTGGCCGCGGACACACAACCGGCCACCGCTACGGCAGGTGAGGGCGGCCAGGCGAGATTCACTGCTGCTTTCGTGAATTCACCGGCAGTCACTTTGCAATGGCAGTTCATCAGCAACGGGGTGACAAATAACATCAGCACCGGGCTTGTTAACACGACCAACAACGGAATCGTGACTTCAACGCTGAACCTTAGCCAGCTGCAACTGACCAATTCCGGCGCGTACCGGCTTGAAGCGATTAATGCGACGAACAGTACGGACTTCGTCTACAGCACGCCGGCCGCGCTCGTGGTTGTCCCGGTGATCACGTGGGTTTCCAACGGCACCTTTGGCAGTGACGCCGTCCTGGCCCTGGCGGGTCCGGCCTCCAATGAAGTTTACGGTGTTGACTTCGGTGGCTCGGGCGCTCAGACGACTATCAACGGATACAGCTTTGCTGATTATGCCGCCTCTGGAGATATGAGTATTGCCGGTGGTGGATTTGGTCAGTTCGGCGGCTATCTGACCGGTGGAGCCACGACCGGCGATGCCGGGATGGACACGATTTTGACCTATGGCCTCTATGGATCCACGGCGAATACCGGGACTTTGAATAACTTGACGGTTGGCCGGACATATACCGTGTTGGCGCTCCTCGATGATACTCGCGGCAGTGCAGCGGGTGGGATTACCTTCACGACCACCGACGGCGTGACCACCAGCCCCAGCCAGGCGTATGCGTTTACCAACGGCGAACCGGCGGTGGGCGGTTACATTTTGGGAACCTTCACAGCGACGGCAACGACACAGTCCTTCTCAGTTGAGAATCTCAATGTTTCTGTGTACAGCAGCCAGTACAATGCTATTCTTCTGGAAGCAGGGGCACCACCGGCAATTGGTCCCCTCACGATCGGGACCGTCAGGGTTTTGAGTGGAAATCTGGTTCTGACCGGTGCCGGCGGCACGCCAGGAAGCAGTTACACCTGGTTGAGTACCACCAACTTGTCGGCTCCGATTAGCTGGACGACTAACACCGCCGGCATCGTGGATGGTTCAGGCAGCTTTTCGAATTCGATTCCGATTGGCAGCGTGCCGGCCATGTTCTTCCGGCTCCGGGAGCCGTGAAATTGGTTGGCACTTGTGTCCGGCAGCAGGGGAGAGAAAGGCCCAATCTTTTTGATTTGCGAGACAAACGAAACGAGCTTGATTTTGAAAATAAGTTTAACGATAGAAAAAATGGATTCGACCCTCGGAAGTAATCGATGCTGCATGGAACGGACCGGATTTACCTTGATCGAATTACTGGTTGTGATAGCCATCATCGCCATTCTGGCGGCAATGCTGCTGCCGGCTTTGTCCAAGGCCAAACTAAGAGCCCAGGGCATTTCTTGTGTAAACAACCTCAAGCAACTTACCATCGCCTCCATGGTTTACGCTGCAGACTTCCATGACACGATTGTTCCCAATGTTCCTGATTCCGACGGTGGGTGGGTGGGTGGAGATGTCAGCGGCAATTTGGGTGCCACCAGTGTCACCAACGTGGCAAACATTCAAGCTGCACTGCTGTATCCTGACAACCAATCGGTAGCCATCTACCGCTGTCCGGGCGATGCCATTCCCGCGGTTGTGGGCGGCATCACCGTGGGTGTGCGCGTTCGCAGTTATTCGCTTTCTTGCATGATGGGCAGCAATGGTAAAACCGCCGCCGCCGATATCCATCCTGATTATGGCGAGAACACAAAATTCGCCAACATCAAGAGCCCCGGCCCCTCAGATGCCCTTTTTTTGTGGATGAAGCGGACAGTCCCATTCCTGCTGATTGCAGCATTGATGATGGTTACTTTGCCGAGCACGAGGATGCCTCTGGAACACAGCCAAAGATTCAATGGGGCAATTGGAACGCCAGCCGGCATGGGAATGGCGGGGATTTTTCTTTTGCTGACGGCCATGCCTCTTTCCATAAATGGGTCGAATCGAAGACCGAATTCTTGACCGGGTTGAATCAAGGAGGTGCTGCGGGCACGCCTCCCGAAGATCTGGATCTGTTGTGGGTTCGGCGGGGCATTTATCCGAATCAACAGTAGTTTTGCGATCCGCCAAACGAAGCCCAAGGTATCTAATCAACTTGAGACGCATTTATCAAATAGGCATGTGGTTGCCGCTGGTAATTATGTTGCCTTATTCCGTCGCGGCTCAGGGAATTTCGGCGACCAATCTGGAGTGTGAATCCAAGCCCGATCCGATTGGTCTCGGTGAGACCAGTCCCAGGCTGAGTTGGCAGGAGGTGGCGACCGTCCCAAATGCCCGGGGGCAATATCAAGTAGCCTATCAGATTCAGGTCGCGAGTTCGTCGCAAGTATTGGCCAATAACCAGGGCGATCTCTGGGACACCGGTCTGATCATCACCAACCAGTCGGCGCAGATTGCCTATGCCGGTTCCGCGCTCGCTGCAGATGAAGCCTGTTACTGGCATGTGCGGGTATGGGACCAGAACGGTGAGCCATCGGCTTGGAGTTCGCCGGCCACCTGGTCGATGGGGATGCTGCTGGTCACCACTTCCGCCGCGCCCGGACAAATCAGTTGGGGCGCAAACGGCACCTTCACGAATGACTCCGTGCTCGAGTTGGCAGGCGACGCGTCCAACGAGGTCTATGGTGTGGACTTCGGTGGCTCCGGTTCGCAAACAACTCTCAAGGGTTATACTTTTGCTGATTATGCCACTTCAGGAAACATGAACATCTCGGGAAGTGGATATGGTCTGTTTGGCGGCTATTTGACGGGCGGCACCACCACGGGTGATTCGGCGCTGAATGCCATTTTGACGTATGGCCTTTATGGATCGGCGGCTAATACCGGAACTTTGAACAATCTTACGATAGGCCGGAATTATACGGTGCTGGCGCTCCTCGATGATACCCGTGGCAGTGCCGCCGGCGGGACTAGCTTCACGGTTACAGACGGAGTGACCACCAGTGCAAGTCAGACTTACGCCTTTGCCGATGGCTCACCCGCAGTCGGCGGTTACGTCCTGGGAACGTTTACGGCGGCGGCCACGACCCAGCCCTATTCCATTGAAAACTTCTCCGAGGTCGAGAACAGCCAATACAACGCCATTCTTCTGGAAACAAATACCGGGGCCACCAACTCTCCCTCCGGCAACCTGATGGTGAGCGACTGGACCGGACAATGGATCGGTCGGGATGACGCACCCTCTTACTACAATACCAACGACGGAAAAACCTATTTCGCGGCGACCATGCTGCGCAAGGATTTCAATTTATCGCAATTGCCGTCACGGGCCATTTTGTATGTGACAAGTCTGGGATTGGTGGAACCTCACCTGAACGGGGCGAAAGTCGGCACGGATTACTTCGTCCCCGGCTGGACTGATTACAACACCCGCGTTTATTATCGGGCATATGACGTGACGGCGTTATTGCAATCGGGTTCAAATACTCTTGGCGCAGTCCTGGGAGACGGGTGGTTCTGTGGTAATATCAGCATTCTTGGGCAGGATTATTACGGGACGACAACCCGCTTATGCTCCGAACTTCATCTGTTTTATGGGGGTGGAACCAACCAGTTGATTGTCAGTGACGGTTCCTGGACGGCTGGCTATGGTCCCATCAGGCAAAGCGACATACAGTCAGGCGAAATATACGATGCCCGCTTGGAGGCGCCTGGTTGGGATCGCCCGGGATTCACGAATACTGCGTGGTCTCTCGTGACCACCGGGGCGGAGGTTGCTCCGATCATCAGCGCCGCGCCGGCTGAACCTGTCAGCACGAACCAGCAAATCGTGCCCATTGCCATTACTGAGCCACAACCCGGACTCTATGTGGTGAACTTCGGACAAAATTTTGCCGGCTGGGCGCGGCTGACCGTCAGCAATCAGCCAGCCGGGAGTACCCTGGTGATGCACTTTGGTGAATGGCTCAATCCGGATGGAACGGTATATCGGGCTAATCTTCGTTCGGCGGCGGCGACCGACAATTACATCTGCAAGGGCGGCGTGGAGACCTGGGAACCACACTTCACTTATCATGGTTTTCAATACGTGGAGGTGCAGGGACTGGCGCAGGCACCTACCACCAACACTTTCACGGGCGTGGCCGTGCACTCCGGCCTGACCGAGGTCGGCTCCTTCCAATGTTCCAATTACCAGATCAATCGTATCTGGACGAACATGCTTTGGACGATGCGAAACAACTATTTTGACATCCCCACGGACTGCCCGCAGCGTGACGAACGCATGGGCTGGTGCGACGGCACGGAAGTGATGCGCTCGGGAATGTTTGCGATGCAGGCGGAGAGCTTCCTGAGTAAATGGTATCAGGATATGGTGGATGGCAAGCTGGACCCCACGACCTTCCCGCAAATGGCGCCGACACCCCACAAGAATTTTGGATTTGCCTCCGGTTGGTCGGATGCTGCCGTGCTGCTTCCTTATTGGGTTTATCAAACTTATGGCAATACCCGGCTGGCGAGCCGGTTTTATTCACAGATGGCCGATCATCTGCAACATTACGCTTCGACTGCCATCCACTACATCGGGCAGAGCGGCAGCTATGGCGATTGGCTGGCGATCGACAATTCAACGCCAGGAAATCTGGTTTCCACAGCCTTTTACGCAGGCTGCGCGAGTGAAATGGCCCAGATGGCGCAGGCGTTGGGAAAGACATCAGATGCGGCGACCTACGGCCTGCTCTTCACGAACATTCGTTCAGCCTTTCAAACCAGTTTTGTCGCCGGCGACGGTACGGTTGGATCTGGCTCGGAGAGCGGCTATGTTCTGGCGCTCTACTTCAACCTGCTGACCCCATCCCAGCGCACGTTGGCGGCGGCGAAACTGGTGGGAGCCATCCAGGCCCAGGGTGGTTACATATCCACCGGCATGGTGACGACTCATTGGCTGTTGCCCACGCTGACCAGCATAGGCCGCAGCGATCTCGCCTATCAACTGCTCGCCAATACCAACTATCCTTCCTGGGGCTTCTGGCTTAACCTGGGCGCCACCACCATGTGGGAGCAATGGAATGGCGTTAATGCCAACGGCACCCCTAACATTAACTGTTACAATTATCCGATGGATTCTTTGGATCATGCGAATTTTGGCACCTGTACGGAATGGTTTTACCGGGGCATTCTGGGAATTGACACACTACAGCCTGGCTTTGCGAAGATCCTCATCGACCCACAGCCGGGGGGCGGTCTGACGTGGGCGCAAGGATCCTATGATTCCATCCAGGGACCTATCACTTCAGCCTGGCAGTTAACCAATAATCTGCTGGCGCTGAATGTAACAATTCCGGCGAACACGACCGCGCAAATAGATGTGCCCACCACCAACGCCAATGCGATCACCGAAAGCGGCATGCCGGCGGCCAGTTCGCCGGGGGTTACCTATGTTGGTGTTTCAAACAATATCGTTGCCGGCGTCTCGACCAACACCTATGCGATCTATACCGTCGGCTCCGGCACTTACGCGTTCTCATCGCCATTTGCCATGCCTGCCCAGCCAGGCGTCATTATTACGTCAATTGACGAGACGGGCACCGGCAGCGGCACATTTTATCCCGGCTGGAATGTCGAGACCAACGGCAGCCTCATCACTGGTCAATCCCCCGCTGTCGCGCTTGGCAATTTCAGCGAGGAGATCCCCGGCCGAAATGTTGACTCATTGACGGCTGGCGGCAGTCTGGGGATCACCGAGATGTCCGGGCCCTATGGCGTTACCACCAGCGCCAACTATGTGACTTGCGGCGACGGTACCGGTCCGGACGGTAGTAATGCGGGAAGCGAGATCATTTATGCCTTGCCGAACGCCCCCAACGGGTATGATCTGACCAACATCACGGTATATGGTGGTTGGGGGGATAATGGCCGGGATCAGCAAGCGTATACGGTTTATTATTCCAAGGTGTCGGCCTCTACGAATTTCAGCTCATTGGCAACGGTTGATTATACCCCGGCCATAGCCAATGGCATTCAGTCTGCCACACGCGTCACTCTGACCTCTTCGACAGGTGTGCTTGCCAGCAACGTGGCGGCCGTGAAGTTTGATTTTACCAGTCCAGCCTCGGAGAACGGATATTGTGGGTACGCTGCAATCACCATGTTCGGGACAGCAACCATCGCTCAGGCAGTACCGGCGGCCCTGAATGCCTGGTTGCTTGCACCGGACAGTTTTGTGATGAACATCGGCAGCTTGGTGGTCGGCCGGAGCTATCTCCTCGAAAGCACCACCAACCTGGCATCCGCCATCTGGTTTGCCGAGACCAACTTTGTCGCTGTGACGCCGGTTATCGCCATGACTAATTACACGACCAACACCGTGCAAAAATTCTTTCGCGTCGTGGGAAATTAGGCGGGTTTTACCCAACGGCGGCCAGCATTATGGGAATTCTTAAAAGTACGGCATGGACATAGGATAGGGCGGATCTTGTCTTTAATTGCTGAATAACAGTTTTGCCTGTCAATGAAAGATTATTTTGTTTACCTCCCGAAGCATCCAGCCAACTCGTTTTGGGGGTGTGTGGCTACTGCGGCTGGCTTTACCAAGGTTTTGCCAAATATGGCGTATCCGCCGCGGCAGCATCCTCTGGATCACTACTTCAACTGGAACGAGGGCCGCGTACTGCAATGTTATCAGCTTATTCTGATCTCAGCGGGCACCGGCATATTTGAAAGCGCCGCCTTTCCCGGTATTCAGTCAGTTGAGCCGGGAACGATCATTGTGTTATTTCCAGGGATTTGGCATCGCTACCGGCCCAATCCAGAGACCGGGTGGGTCGAACATTGGATTGAATGCCAGGGGCCGGCATATGAGGCGGCCGCTCACGCCGGGCTGATCCAGCCCCGGCACGGAATCCTGAAGCCGGGATTAATCGGCGATTTGAGCGACTGCTTTGAGCGCTGCCATAGCCTGGCACGCATTGATGCCATGGCCAACCAGGATTTGCTTTCCACGCTGGGGCTGCAGCTGCTCGCCCTGCTGGGGCATCTGCGCCGCAGCGAGCGCGGTTTCACCAATGCCATGGATGATGTGGTGCAGCGCGCCCACACGTTGATCGCGCTCCGTTGCCAGGAACCGCTGGACCTGCCGGCCTTGGCTGCCGAGTTGGGTGTTGGTTACTCGAACCTTCGTCATTGTTTTATGGCCCGGGTGGGCATCAGCCCCAGGCAACACTACCTGAACACCCGCATCCACAAAGCCCAGGACCTGCTGGTTAACACCACCAAATCCATCAAGGAAATCGCTGAAATTCTCGGGTTCGAGTCCGCCTCTCATTTTTCCAAACAATTCAAAGGACGAATTGGAAAATCTCCTAATCACTGGCGGGAGAAGCTGGTAAAATATCGTCGGCAACCGGGAACATGACCCCTTTAAAGAACGTCGGGCGCGGAAATCGCCGCGGAAATGGCACATCGCAGATGAAAAGTGCCATGTCACCCATTTTCATTGCAGAGTATTTTGTTAATTTCATCATATGAGAACTTGTCGCATTGGTCTTTTTGGTATTGGTCTGGATACATACTGGCCGCAATTCAAGGGATTGAAAGCGCGACTGGGACACCATCTTAAACAAGTCCAGGGGAAGCTCGCACGTCCGGGGGTGGAGATTGTGAATCTCGGCCTGATTGACTCACCTCCTAAGGCCGTAGAAGCCGGCCACCGCTTCCGGCGCGAAGATGTCGATCTGATTTTTATCCACGTTACAACTTACGCTTTATCCGCGACGGTTTTGCCGGTGGTGCAACGGGCGAAGGTGCCGGTGGTGGTACTCAATCTCGCACCGGAACCGGCCATGGACTATGCGCAGTTTAACCGCCTGAAGGACCGCACGGCCATGACCGGCAAATGGCTGGAGAACTGTAATGCCTGCGCCGTGCCGGAAATTGCCAATCTTTTCAAACGCGCCAACATTCCTTTCCACCAGATTACCGGAATCCTGCACGACGATCCGGTTTGTTGGGATGAGGTGGATGCCTGGATTGAAGCCGGGCGGGTGGCTGGCATCATGTTCCATAACCGGCTCGGTTTGATGGGGCATTACTATGGCGGCATGTTGGATGTGGCCTCCGATCTGACCCAGCATTGTGTGACCTTTGGCGGCCATATGGAAATCATCGAAGTGGATGAACTTGCCCGAATGCGCCGTGAAGTGACCGCCAGGCAAATCACTGGCCGCGTCAACGAGTTCCACGAAAAATTCGAGGTGGGAAAGGGCTGTGTTCGGGCGGAGTTGGAACGTGCTGCGCGCACCTCGGTTGCCCTGGATCGACTGGTTAAAGAACATGATCTTGGCTCGCTGGCGTACTACTACTCGGGCACTGGCAATCCGGACAACGAAGATGCCATCAGCTCCATTATCCTGGGCAACTCGTTATTGACTGCCCGTGGAATCCCGGTGGCCGGCGAATACGAGATCAAGAATGCACAGGCCATGAAAATCATGGACGCCTTTGGAGCGGGCGGTTCGTTCACCGAATATTACGCCATGGATTTTAAAGACGACGTGGTTTTAATGGGCCATGACGGTCCAGGTCATGTCGGCATCGCCCAAGGCAAGACCAAGGTGCGCCCGCTCACCGTGTACCATGGCAAAGTGGGACGCGGTTTGTCGGTTGAGATGTCAGTGAAACACGGTCCGGTAACACTTCTTTCGGTGGTTCAAACCGCAGACGGTCGACTCAAGTTTTTGGTGGCCGAAGCGGAATCGGTGTCCGGCCCGATATTGGAAATCGGGAACACCAACAGCCGCTATCGGTTCAGTATCGGCGCGCGGCGCTTCGTCAATGAGTGGAATGCTCATGGTCCTGCCCATCATTGTGCCGTTGGTCTGGGCCACATATCCGGAAAGATTGAAAAACTCGGACTTTTATTGGGTGTTGAGACGGTTCGCGTTTGCTGATCACGAGTGTAGTAAAAACGTCTTGGCCACGAAAGCTGGCCGGTAGCCGAATCGGGCAAAACCCACAGTTCAACATTGTTTAAATCGTTTCCAAAATAAAGGCTGAAGTGGGACAGGGCACTGACCTACAATCCCAGTTTCGTCAGTAAGCCTTCGATTTCGCGCCAGAGTTCCTCGCGGGTTTTCAGGATTTGCACCACGCGGTAATAGCCCTGCAGGTAGGTAAAGATGATCTGAGCGGCGACGCCGGCGGAAAAATCGGACGGCAGTTCGCCGGTGTCCTTGGCCTGTTGCAACCGCCGGGTGAGGGACTGCTCGAAGTTGGACATCTCGGTCCGGACATAGGCATTGAGCTGCCGTTCCTGCATTACGTCGGGGGACAGGCTGCGGGCCATGAGGCATACGCGCGGGGTTTGGGAATCGGTCAGCTCATCCAGTCGCTGTTTGAAAAAAATGCGTAAACCTTCCCGGACGGTCGGGGCATGGGCGATGGCGTCCAGTCGCGCGCGAGTGACGGTTTCGTTGTAGTGCTTCATGCAGGCCAGGAAGAGCTTTCGCTTGCTGCCGTAGAGATGATAGAAGGAGCTTTCGCGGATGCCCATGGCCTTGAGGAGATCGCGCACTGGAGTGGCCCCGTAGCCCCTGGCCCAAAACAGGTGCGTGGCCTTTTCCAGGGCCCGAGCCTGATCAAATTCACGTTTTCTGCCCATAACAAAGATTCGATTTCAGATCGCATTCACGACCACTAACGCGTCGTGAATGGACACAATTTAGCACGGGCTGGCGAGGGAAAAAGGATAATATAACAGTTGTTACAAAAAATAGTTGACACCCTGAGGATTGGCGTGCAATTTGTGTAGCAATGGTTACACAATAACCGAACAAGCTGATAAATCACTCACATTCAAATTATTCGTGAAAGCCATCGCATTCAGGGTCTCCGACGGCCTCGGGGCGGCGATGCAGAACGACCGGCCAGCCAGTGCCTGGCGCAACATTACTCACACCATGGCAAACAAATATCTCGAACTCGTCATCACGGATTCCGTGCGCCGCGCACAGGAGCATTACTACGGCAGTTCCCGCCGAGTCACGGGCGCGTCGGAAAATGACCCCTTTACGGATGAAGAGACAACTTTCATTCGAACCCGCGATAGCTTTTACATGGCAACCGTTTCAGAAAGCGGCTGGCCTTACATTCAGCATCGGGGCGGCAAGCCGGGTTTTCTCCACGTACTCGATGCCCACACACTGGCCTTCGCCGATTATGCCGGCAACCGTCAAATGCTTTCCACGGGCAATCTTGCCGCAAATGACCGCGTCTCACTTTTTTTAATGGATTACCCGCAGCGCGCGCGATTAAAAATTCTCGGTCATGCTCGCGTCCAGGACGCACGGCAACATCCGGAACTCGTGGCGCGACTCGCTGGACCGGAAACCAGCCGCAATGTCGAACGCCTTTTCCTTATCCAAGTCGTGTCTTTCGATTGGAACTGCCCGAAACATATCACCCCGCGCTATACCGCCGCCGAGGTGGAAGAAGCGGTTTTGCCCTTGCGAAAGCGCATCTCCGAACTCGAAGCCAGACTAAAAACCAAAAATTGAAGTGAACTTGCTCCCGCCGTTGCTTTCCGGGAATTCGAGGTGCAGAGAAACCGCCTCTTAAGCGTGCAACAGTGGGAAGAGGGGGCGGCGACGAATGGGTTGACCAGCCATCGCTTTGCTCAATCTCAGCATTGCTATTATTAATTATACTTAAGCAGTCGTATGGTATAAATTAGAAGTGTGGATTCAACGAATTTGTCGGATTGCGCAATGCCGTCGAATGTCTGGATGCAGTTT
>JBEKMT010000125.1:0-15695 GCA_050008355.1 Verrucomicrobiota bacterium | reverse complement strand
AACGAAGCATTGACCGGAGCCATGCGCGAGGCGGATGCGGTGCTTTTTGACGGAACTTTCTGGTCTGAAGATGAGCTCGTCCGCATCAAAACCAAAGGCAGAACAGCGTCGGAAATGGGGCACATTACCATCAAGGACTCAAGTCTTTCTCTGCTGGGTTCGCTCCCTGCACCGCGCAAGATTTATATTCACGTTAATAATACCAACCCGGTATTATGCCCTCATTCACCGGAACGAATCGCCGTGGATGCAGCCGGTATTCTCGTCGGACATGATGGATTGGAGTTCGATTTATGAGCGATAAACCATGGCCAAAGGAAAAATTTGCCGCGAATCTTCAAAAGATTGGCGGCCTGTCTTATCACCATCAGCATCCGTTCCATGTCTTGATGAATGCTGGTCGACTCGACCGTCAAGCCATCCAGATTTGGGTGGCAAATCGTTTTTATTACCAGACCAGCATCCCGATTAAGGACGCGGCAATCATCTCAAATTGTCCGTTTCGTGAAGTTCGCCGTCTTTGGCTTCACCGGATTACCGACCACGACGGGACTCAAGGGGATGAAGGTGGCATTGGGGCTTGGTTGCGTTTGGGGGAAGCGTGCGGATTGTCTCGCAAGTCATTATTGGCGCACCGCCATGTCGTCCCCGGGGTTCGCTTCGCTGTTGATGCTTACGTTAATTTCGCCCGTACCCGGCCTTGGCCGGTGGCGGTAGCCTCTTCCTTGACCGAGTTGTTCGCTCCCGACCTCATGGCCAAAAGACTTGAAGCATTTAAACAGTTTTACCCTTGGGTCAAGGCTTACGGCCTCGATTATTTTACGCGGCGACTTACCCAGGCACCCCGCGATTCCGGTGAAGCTTTGAAGTTAACCTTGGATCACTGCGTGACCCTCGAAATGCAGCAGAGCGCTGTTCAAGCGCTCCGTTTTAAGTGTGACCTTCTCTGGGCCATGCTCGATTCCATCGACGGACAATGTCTGGCGTTGGACCGCTCGCGCCGCAAGGCTGGTTTGACGGGCGAAGAAATAAAAACTATTGTTCCAGAACCGTTTCACGGCCTGAAAGTGCCCAAGCGAAAATGACGTCAATGGATGAACAAAGCCGTCCAAGGCTCGCCCGCGGCGTTCGACTTAGAAATGACCCGATCACTGCGGAACCGCTCTTGCTATTCCCCGAGGGGGTGCTTCCGCTGGACGAAATCACGCATGATATTCTCCGCCATTGCTCTGGCGAAGAGACCCTGCAATCCATTATTCGTTCACTGGCCGATGAATATGAAATGGATCAGCAAACGGTGCGGTCGGATGTTTGCGAGTGCCTGCTGCAACTGCGTCAGCGAATGCTGATCGCCTTCTCAAAGTGAAATATCGGCCTTATCTGCTGCTCGCGGAATTGACCTATGGTTGCCCGTTGCATTGTCCCTACTGCTCGAATCCCGTCAAATATCCTGCTGGCCGGGAGCTTTCATCCGAGGAATGGTTCCGTGTGTTTAAGCAAGCCTCGGAACTGGGTGTCTTGCAAGTCGGTTTCTCCGGCGGCGAACCGCTCCAGCGGGCGGATTTGGTGGATTTGGTTGCGGCGGCCCGTGCGGCGGGCCTCTACACCAACCTCATCACCAGTGCCGTCGGTCTTCAGCGCAAGCGCGCCGAACTCCTACGTGAAGCCGGTTTGGATAACATCCAAATCAGTTTTCAATCGGATCAAGCTTCCCTCGCCAATCAAATTGCCGGGGCCAAGGTTCATGCTATCAAACTTAATGCCGCGAAAATGGTTCGCGAGGTGGGCTTCCCCCTGACTGTAAACGTAGTGTTGCACCGTGGTAATATCGACCGGATTGGGTCGATTATCGAGCTGGCTGAAAGCCTGGAGGCAGAGCGCCTCGAACTCGCCAACGTCCAGTACTATGGATGGGCTTTTGACAACCGCAAATTGCTCTTGCCTACCCGCGACCAGATTAAATTGGCAACCGCAGTGGTGGGATCTTGGAAAGAGCGGCTTTTGGGCCGGATGGATATTTTATTTGTGACTCCTGATTATTACAGCGAGCGCCCCAAACCCTGCATGAATGGTTGGGGGCGGCAATTCTTGACAGTCAATCCCGTGGGGGACGTGCTGCCTTGCCCGACCGCTTCCGCCATAAAAGAAATGCGCTTCGACAATGTCCGGAAGCAGTCCCTTGGCTGGATTTGGTCCCAATCGGAGTCTTTCAATCGTTTTCGTGGCGCTGGATGGATGCCGGTGCCTTGTCGGGATTGTTCCTTGCGAGAAATTGATTTTGGTGGTTGCCGCTGCCAGGCGGCTTTGATCACCGGAGACGCAAATGTCACCGATCCAGCCTGTTCTCTTTCGCCCTATCGCGAAAAGCTTGTAAGTTTTGTTGAATCAATCCAGACTGCGCCGACAGGGTCTCCGTTCTCTCAAATAGAATTGGGGAGCCTTACCTTTCGGCAAAATCCATCAGCATGACTCTTCTCAATCGTTTTTAAACGCCGGGTCTCTTGGTTCCTTGCAAAACCTTAAACTTTAACTCGTAAACTTCAGTGTCGAACAACCGCCACCACTCCCCACGGACTCCCCGGTGACTTAATCTTCGCTACTTCCTTTTCCGTCGCCAGGTCAATTACCGACACATCATCCGACGGACCGTTCGCCGCAAAAAGATATTTGCCGTCAGGCGAGAAGGTGAGGCCCCAGGGACGCGTGCCGACTTTGATAGTGTTCATCACCTCGTAGGTCTGCGCATCTACGACGGACACGGTCCCGGCCCGACCATTGCTTACATAAACCCTTTTGCCATCTGCCGAGACTTTCACGCATTGCGGACGTGAATGCGGCGGCAGGGTAATGACCTTCACCAAGGTCTGGCTTGCCGTATCAACCACGTTGAGTTCTCCGTAGGATTCAGACGGGATGAATGCGCGGGAACCGTCGGGCAGGAAATCCACGTTGCGCGGGCGCGGATGGATTTTGATGTGGCCGATGATTTTGAAAGTCTGCGCATCAATCGCGAAAACGTCGCCGCCGGTTTCGCAGGTGATATAGAAAAATTTTCCGTCGGGACTGACGCCGGAGCCTTCGGGTTCGCGCGTCACTGGAATGAACGTCACGATTTTACCGGTCGTGGGATCCAATACCGTCGCTGCTCCCACGTCTTCATTGGAAATATAAAGCCGTCTGCCATCAGCACTCACACAAAATTGCTCCGGGTCCGAGCCCGCGTTGATTTTCCGCAGGAACTTCAGCTGCGCCACATCGATGATGCCGATGCCGTCGGCGCTTTTGTCGGATTTGACATCGTCATCATCGTCATCATGGCCCTTGATAAAAATCGGGTTGCCGTTGGCGTCAAGCTTCGGTGGCGGCTCAATCGGTGTGCCACTCAGCGCCACATATAAGGTCTTTCCATCCGGGCTTGCATGAATCCCGCGCGGCCGTTTCCCGACGGGAATCGTGTCAATCACCTTGAAATCCAAGCCATCAATGACCGTCAAGGTGCCCCCCTTTTCATTGGAAACAAAGATTTCATAACTGCCGCCGGTTTGACATCTTGCTGGAACGTTCCACAAAATAAACACAGCGCACAAAATTCCTGCCAAGAGAATCTGCTTGGAAACTATTTTCATAATGCGTTTTTATAGCACTTGGCCATTGGTTTCGCAAATCCTCAGTGCCGATGATCAAATCCCGCATGGTCTCCGCGTTCCGCTGGCTGCTTCACTCGAGACGATCGAGGCCACATCCTTTTCTTATTTCTCGTAAATTTTCTTCTTACCTTGTCTAAACTTTCTGATATGCATTCGCCATCTTTTGAAATGAGTTTAAATATTGTAAAGTTTGCCACACTAGTCAGAATTTTGGCTTGCCACGACGAATATTCTTGAATCAACCTCAATGAGCCGCCAACTGCCAGTCAGCCGCCAGAGAATCTTAGGCTTTACGTTGATTGAACTGCTCGTGGTCATCGCCATCGTTGCCATTCTTGCCGCGTTCTTGTTGCCCGCGCTCACTCGCGCCAAACAAAAAGGTCAGCAGGCTGTTTGCCTGTCCGATCTAAAGCAAATCGGTCTCGCATCCACCCTGTACCTCAGTGACAACGCTAGCCGCTTCGCTGACCGCCGTGATCTCAAGAATACCCTTGGCTATCGTCCCTGGACCACTTGGCCGCCATCCGATCCCCGGGGCGGTTGGGCGGCAAGCGTATTTAAGGACGAAGGAACCAGCGATTCCATTTGGTCCTGCCCCACGTCCATAGCGTCTCCGCTCGGAATTCTCGCACAAGTACTTCAATATGGCTCCACCAACACAAATCCTCCTTCCGTTCGTTATTGGATGTGGCGTTTCGACCGGCCTGATAATCCAGTGGGTTTGGAAGATTTTTGGGGCAAAACCGAAACCCAGGCCGTATCCGATCTCGAATCCACGAATGACCCGCTCCTCGGCCTTATCTTGGGCCCGTCGGACGTGGAACTCGCCGTGGACGCTTATTTTCCGGATACCGTCCCCACGGTGCCCCCGGGCACCTCAGGCCATACCATCCACCCGGGTGGACGTTGTCGCGTCTTTCTGGACGGCCACGTTCAGTACCTCCGCGACGCCAGAACACCTAACTGATTACTCTGAAATTAAGGCCTTTTTTGCGGTGCACTGCGCTCTTATTTCACAGAGGAGCTAAAAAGTCTCGTTGCTGCCACAAATCATCAGTCTCCAAGTGTCAGTTGCTCGCCCGCTCGTTGGCCGGGAAATTTTTCTCCTCGGCCTTGAGCCTCAACCTCACCGCCGAGTCCAGTCCAGCGGCGAACCTGCGAATCGTCCTCTCCACTCCTGGCACGGGCAAATAAACGTAATGCCCGGCAGGATAACCGATGATGACCACGTAATCATATTTTTTTGCCTTTTGTCGCCTGGGGAGGTCCGTCAAAAAAACCAGGCCGACACATGGAGAGCCCGGTTCACTGAGCTCCAGTGCATTGGGATTACGGCTGACAGACACACTACCGGGTACAACCCAGGATTGTTCCAGAGGTGGTCTCAAGAGATCCGTGTAGCCACTATCAATAACCAGCCCGTTGGTGGCAACCTTGAGCACTCGCCCGCAAATGACACGACGATTTTCGATGCAATCTGTCCTGATTTGCTCCGCGCGCACCAGAATGGCTGCCTCCGCGGGATCCACGGTGTTTGGAGCAGCCGGGGCGCTGCTGGTTTGAGCGGAAGCGTTTATTTCCGGTTGGGTGGTTGCTTCCTCGCGAGCGCAGCCAGCCAACCCGACACCCGCCGCAAGAAAGCATAAAATTGGTAAAATTTTCATGGCCGCCGGCTTAATTTAAAACCAAGAAACCCCGAGACATGAAATCTTTTAACATCTTTTCCTAGTTCAGCAAAATGTTTTCCAGGGGGAACATTCGGATCCGGAATATTCATGGCCATCTCAGGGCAAAATATCTTGCATTGTCGTTTCATTTTGGCAAGTGTTGTGCTATTATGATATCTGTTCACAACTCGGCTTGATTTATGAGAAATGCTGCATCATGCTGGCAACCACGGCTTTCCTCGTAAGAAATTGCTTTGTTACCCGATAAAAACCCGATCAAATATGTCCAAATTTCTTCCTTTCATCTTGGGTTGTTTCTTGGCCGCTTGTTTTTTTATTGGCACCAGAGCCGGCCTTGCGCAGACGGCTTTCTTGGATTTCAACTCCGCGGGTGAATACGCCAATAATTTTAATCCCTGGAATGACGTCAACGGGGTCAACGGCGGTGCCTACGCGTTCCAGGAAAACCTTGGCGACGGAGTTGGCGGCAGCGGCGGCGTGAGCGTATATCAGAGCACCGATACCACGGCGACCTATAAGAGCGGCAGCTGGGATTTTGCCACCAACGGTTCTACCATCATCGTTTCCACACTGATTTATGCGGCCGGCGGAGACGCTGGCGATAAGATCCAGTTGGGCGTTATCAATTCAACAACCAATGGGTTGAACAGCAACCCGGGTGTCGCATTTGAATCTTTTCGGTTTATTCCCGCAAGCACGACCAGCTGGTCCGCCTATGAACAGTACCGCGCTCAAGGAGTCTCCACCACGAGCGTTGCACTCGGCAATGTATCGGTGATCGCCGGGCATTGGTACAAATTTGTCGTTGCCACAACGAACACTTCGGGTGCCTCCGGCAATCTGGTTGCCTCCTGTGCTCTCTATGATTACGGCACTAACGGTCTGACGCCCGGCACTAACCTCGTCAACTTTTCCACGCTGGAGAGCCACGTTGCCTCCGACATTGCCACGAACACCGCGGTATGGCCCGCTCTGCGCATCACCGATAATGCCGCCGTCAGTGCCTGGGATAACTTCCTCGTTTTTCAGACGAACAGTCCTCCCGTCATGACTTTGAAACTCACCAACTCTGTCGTTGCCCTGGGCAGTGCAACCACCTTCAGCGTGCTTGCCGACGGCCCGGGTGCAATCTCCTATTCCTGGTACTCCAATAATATTCCCGTCGCAGGCGTGACGACTCCGGCTTACACGGTTTCTTCGGTCGGTTCCGGTTTTACTAAATTGATGGCCGTCGCCCGCAATGGCAATGGCAGTGTCACCAACGCCGTCACCATCAGCCCGGTGACCGAAGTCACCTTCGATAATAATGGCACCGGTTGGACCATCAACCAATCTGGCCTTTCCTCTGCGAATATTACCGCAAATGTTTTCCAAGGCACTGATGGAAACGGCGGGGAGGGTGTCACTGCCTGGTATGATGGTTTGGTTTTTATTAATGGCTTTGTTGCCACCTTCACGTACCAGGATGTCGGCGGTTCTCCCGGCAATAATGCGGATGGCCTTTCTTTCGACCTGCAGGAAAGCGGCCCCACATATATTGGCGCGGATGGCGGCGCCCTCGGCATCAGTGGCCTCAGCCCCAGCGCCGATTGGGAACTGAACCTTTATGATCCTAATGGGATTGGAATCGTCTACAATACTGATGGCACCACCTTTGGCTATCAACCCACGGGCCCGGTCAATGTCTCCAGCGGTGATCCCATTAATATTGCCATCGTCTACGCGCCCGGAGGAGCCGTGCAAGAAACGCTTCTTGATACCGTTACAGATTCCAGCTACACCACGAACTACAACATTGGCGATGTTACATCGTTACTCGGAAGCAGTTATGCCTACATCGGCTTCAGTTCTGCCGATGGGGGTGTTTCTTCGGTGCAAACGGTCAGCGATTTTGTTTTCCAGTCGGGGACCAATGGTTTTACCTCCGCCACGGTCACCAATCTCCCTGCCACCGCTATTCAACCAACCACAGCTACGTTAAACGGGCAGGTTCTTTCCAGTGGAGGCTTCGCCCCATCCATCACTCTTTATTACGGTACAACCGATGGTGGTACAAATGCCGGAAATTGGGCCAACAGCATCTCAGTGGGCGTTGAGACCGGGGCGTTCAGTCAGTCAGTCACCGGACTATCCCCCGACACGACTTATTATTATACCGCCAGCGCGTCAAATATTGGCGGTACCGCCTGGGCCTCGCCATCCCAAAGCTTTACCACAACCATAGTCACACCTCCGCAGGTGAGCAATGAGCCGGCCACTGCCATCGGCGCCACCACCGCAACCCTCAACGGTCAACTCCTTTCAACCGGCGGCGCGCCAACTACGGTCACTTTCTATTACGGGACCACCGATGGCGGCAACAATCCCGCGGCTTGGAACAGTAGTATCTATCTTGGTTCACAGAGCGGTCCCTTCTCCCAAACGATCAGCGGATTGTCTTCCAATACTGTTTATTATTTCACTTCGGAAGCCACAAACCTCGACGGTGCGGTGTGGGCTGCTCCATCCGAAACTTTCACCACGGCGGCTACCAATCCCGTCTCATCCTATGTTTCGGTGCTCACCTATCATAATGATAATACCCGCTGGGGCGTGAACTCAAACGAGACGGTTTTGACCCTGGCCAACGTGAACACAAATGCCTTTGGAAAGCTGTTTACCTATACGGTTGACGGTCTTGTTTATGCGCAACCGCTGATCATGGCGAATGTGAACATCGTCGGCAAAGGAACGCACAACGTGGTTTTTGTCGCCACCGAACACAACAGCCTTTACGCGTTTGATGCCGACAACGATTCCGGTGCCAATGCCACAGCACTTTGGCAAACCAGCTTCATCAATCCTGCGGCCGGAATTACCACTGTACCCAATGGGGACGTCGGTACCAGCGATATCACGCCCGAGATCGGCATCACGAGTACCCCGGTTATTGATCCGGTTACCGGGACGATTTACGTCGAAGTTAAAACCAAGGAGCCTGGTCCGGTATATGTGCACCGCCTGCACGCGCTGGACATTACCACCGGACTTGAGCGCACCAATTTTAACAGTCCAGTCGTCATCGCCTGCACCAATTATCCAGGAGTGGGCACCGGTGATAATGATGGTGAGAATCCGCCGCATGTATTGTGGAACCCGCTGCGCGAACACAGCCGGCCTGCGCTCACCCTTCTCAACGGACAGATATATATGTCGTTCGCATCACATGGCGACAACACGCCATACCATGGCTGGCTGTTTGCCTACAACGCCACGAATGTCTCGCAGCAACTCGGAGTTTATAATGCCACCCCGAACGGGGGGCTGGGCGGCTTTTGGGACGGGGGCGGCGGCCCGTCCGTGGATTCCCAGGGCAACCTGTATTTGCAAAGCGGAAACGGCACTTTTGACGGTGGCGCCAACATTAGCTCCTCCGGCGATTACTCCATGAGCTTGATCAAGTTTGCCACCACCAACGGGATTACTATGGTGGATTATTTCGCGCCTTCCAATGCTGTGGCCTTGAGCGATGGGGATCAGGACCTCGGCTCGGCGGCCCCGATCATTTTGCCCGATTCCGCCGGCAGCGCCGCGCATCCTCATTTGGTCGTGGGTGGTGGCAAGACCTCACCGATCTATCTGGTGGATCGCGACAACATGGGGCGTTTCAACGGCACGACCGGCAACAATCTGATCGTGCAAGAATTTAATGGCAGCTCGGGTGGAGATCGGGACACAACGCCTGCTTTCTTCAATAACACGCTGTATATCATGGATTACAATTCCCGGGTCGGCGCTTACACCATCACCAACGCATTATTTAACACCACCCCTGTGGAGTCTCCCGATGGCTATGCCAATAAAGGTGGCGCTTCTGCCTGCATATCCGCAAATGGCAGCACCAACGCCATCGCTTGGGCGGTTGCCAATGACGGCGCTGATAGTCCAGCCAGTCCTGCCATTTTGCGGGCGTATAACGCCACCAACCTGACGCAGGAACTTTATTCCAGCGACCAGATTGCCTCCCGGGATTCCGCCGGCGACGGTGTCAAGTTTACGATCCCTACCATTGCCAATGGCAAAGTTTACGTCGGGGCACAGTACTCTTTGACGGTGTATGGGCTAGCTACTTCTTTTGTA
Source organism: Verrucomicrobiota bacterium (assembly GCA_050008355.1). Taxonomy (GTDB): domain Bacteria; phylum Verrucomicrobiota; class Verrucomicrobiia; order Limisphaerales; family UBA11358; genus UBA11358. The sequence continues at coordinate 6,241 of JBEKMT010000125.1, read as the reverse complement.
AACACTCCCGTTATTAGTCCGGATGGGGGCGTGTTTACCAACTCCGTAACGGTCACCTTGTCGGACGCCACGGCGGGTGCGTCCATTTATTATACCCTGAACGGCACAACACCTAGCACGAATTCTTTCCCCTATACCGGACCATTTGTGCTCACAAATTCCGTGTCGGTGACTGCCGGAGCATTCAAGGTCGGCGCTGTGGCGAGCGGAACCGCCAGTGCGAGTTTCATTAACAGCTCAGCCATTGGCGACGGCACCGGATTGCTGGGCCAATATTGGGCCAATCTCACCAGCGCGGCTTTCCTCACCCCGGGTTTCAACACGCCGCCCACGCTGACCCGTGTTGACCCGACCATCAACTTCGATTGGGATACGATTCCTCCGTCCACCAATATCGGTCCGGATACCTATGTCGTCGAATGGACCGGTTCAGTGCAGCCACAGTTCAATGAGACCTACACCTTTTATACGACGACGGATGACGGGGTGCTGCTATACGTCAATGGACAATTGCTGGTGAACGAGTGGGTGGATGAAGGTCCGACAACTTGGAGCGGCCAAATCACGCTCGCAGCGCAACAACGCTACAACATCAAAATGGATTATTATCAGGACGGTGGAGGTGCGGTGGCGCAACTGTTCTGGAGCAGCCCTTCGACCGGGCCCATGGCGATCATCCCGGAGAGCCAATTATATCCGGAAACCAATCCGCCTCCCTCGGTAACCTTGACCGAACCAGCCAACGGCGCGAGCTATACGGCCGCCGCCAGCGTGACTGTCGGCGCTGATGCGGCCGCACAATACAACAGCCTCGCCAGCGTGAGTTTTTACGCCAATTCGACTTTCCTGGGCAGCGTAAGCAATCTGCCTTACGCCCTCACCACCACCGGCCTGGCTGCCGGTAGCTACACGCTGACCGCCGTTGCCACCGACGGCTCCGGTCTGACCAGCACCTCGGCGCCTGTCAATATCACGGTCAACCCCGGCAGTGGTTTGCCCTATGGCTTGACCACCCTGTCCCCGAGTCCGGCATTCTTCAATATGCCGACCGCAATTCCGCCGACTTTGCCCGGATCTGTGCCGGCACTTCTTTCCTTGACCGGGGTGTTTAGCAATACCCCGTCCATGATCCCGACCAACGGACTCATCCCTTACAACCCCAATGTGCAGCTGTGGTCGGATGGCGCCGCTAAAACCAGGTATCTGTCCGTGCCGAATGTCGGTAGTCCTTTGACCGCGGACGAACAGATCGCCTTTGCGCCGACGGGATCGTGGACTTTCCCGGCCGGCACTGTGTTCGTCAAAACCTTCCAATTGCAGACCAACACGAGCAATCCGAATTCGCTCCATCGGTTGGAAACGCGGTTGCTGGTGCGTGACATCAATGGGGCGGTTTATGGTGTGACCTACAAATGGCGGCCGGACAACAGTGATGCCGATCTCCTGACGACGTCCAGCAACGAAAATATCGCCATCACGACGCCCGAAGGTGTCGTGACCCAGACCTGGTATTATCCGAGCCCGGCAGACTGTCTCACGTGTCATACTCCGGTGGCCAATTATGTCCTCGGGCTGAGCACGCGCCAGCTCAACGGCAATTTCACCTACCCCTCCACCGGGGTGACGGACAATCAGCTGCGGACCTTGAACCGTTTGGGTCTTTTCAATCCGGCTTTTGACGAGGCCGGCATCGCCAATTTTGAACAGCTTTATGCCCTGACCAATGCCAGTGCCTCGCTGGAAAGCCGGGCGCGCTCTTATCTGGATGCCAATTGCGTTCAATGTCATCAACCAGGCGGGAGTGGTCCCAGCTTTGATGCCCGCTATGATACGCCGCTGACGAATCAGAGCCTCATCTACGGGGTCGTGAACAAAGGTACTCTGGGTTACAACAATCCCTTTATCGTGGTGCCTGACGATACTTCGCGTTCCATCCTCTATGACCGCATTGATACGGTTGATTCCACGATCAAAATGCCCCCCTTGGATCGAAACGTCATTGATACCAATGCCGTCGCGGTGTTGGCGGCCTGGATCAACAGTCTGCCGGCCACGCAGTCGGAAGCCCCGCCGTCCATCAACCCCGCCGGCGGCACTTTCGGCGGATCAGTTAATATCACCCTGTCGCCTCCGGATGATGCTGCGATTCTGTACTACACGCTCAATGGCACGGAGCCCACGACCAATTCGCTGCTGTACACGGGACCGTTTACTTTGACCAACAGCGCCACCGTCCAAGCCGGAGCCTTTGAGACCGGTTTCCTCAACAGCGCGGCGGCCATGGCGTCCTTCACCATTGAGCCGTCGGTTTATTTCACTGGCGTGGCGGCCTTGGGCGACAATGTGTTTCAATTGAATCTGAGCGGCACCCTGGGTGCAAGCTACGTGCTGCAAACTTCCACCAACCTGACCCAATGGCTCAACCTCAGCACGAACACCCCCGCCACCAGCCTGTTCAGCCTCACCGAGACCAACACCGCCGGTGTCCCGTACAAATTCTATCGGGTCATCGAGTTGCCGTAGGTGATAATAAGACCTGGGCAATAATGCGGCCAGCGGGAGCTCTCTATCGGGAGAGTTTCTGCCGGTGAATCATCCGTACGCCCCGGGGGGATTAAATGTCGATGAATGTTGTGTGTTTCGCCATGCTCCCGCTTTTCATCAATAAAGAGTGAACCAATATTGAAATGATAATCTCCGATGCAGGATCGAAGTATCTGGTCGTTTCATTCCTGGCAGCGCTTTCCGGCGTTCTGACCCTGACCACCTTGGCTGGCGAGGCGACTATCGACGTACAGGCCGACCATCCGTGCAACCGGGTATCCCCTTATCTCACCGGAGCGTGCCTCGAAGATGTAAACCATGAAGTTTACGGCGGCTTGTATAGCCAGATGATTTTTGGTGAAAGTTTTCAAGAGCCGCCAGCTCCAGTTGATGGGCAACAGGCGTCGAAAGTGGGCGAAAAACCTAAAATAAGCCGCCAGTGGCGTTTGATAGTTGGTGGTGATGTACGGGCTGATTTTGACTTGGACACCAACCGCCCGTTCGTCGGTCTTCAAAGCCAGCGTCTGGACTTCAAAAGCGGGTCGGGGGTGGTTGGCATTGAAAACCGCGGACTCAACCGCTGCGGGTTGGATTTCCTCGCCGGGAAAAACTATGAAGGCTGCATTTGGGCTCGCAGCGATAGCCCGACCGAGTGCTTCGTAACTTTGGAGAGTGGCGATGGTAAAATAGTCTCTGCCGAATCGCGGCTCACGGTAGCCAGCAACGGCTGGCAGCGAATTGAATTCAACCTGACGCCCGACACAAATGTTACACGCGGGCGCTTTGCATTAGAACTCAGACAGCCCGGGACGATCACAGTAGGTTACGCGTTTCTGCAACCGGGAAATTGGGGGCGGTTCAAGGGGTTGCCGGTTCGTCGCGACGTCGCGCAAGCAATGGTGGACCAGGGCATCACGGTTTTGCGCTACGGCGGCTCAATGGTGAATGCCGCGGAGTATCGTTGGAAAAAAATGATCGGTCCGCGTGAGCGGCGCCAACCTTATTTCGGCACATGGTATTCCTATTCTTCGAACGGCTGGGCGATCCCGGACTTCCTGAATTTTTGCGAGGCGGCTGGTTTCCTTGGAATTCCTGACTTTAATGTCAACGAAACACCCAGCGACCTGGCTGATTTCGTTGAATACGCCAATGGTCCAACCAACTCCCTTTGGGGTGCACGCCGGGTCGCCGATGGTCATCCTGAATCGTACGGCTTGAAGTACCTCGAACTGGGTAATGAAGAATGTGTGAACCAGATTTACTTCGCTAAGTTCGCGGACCTGGCTAAAGCCATCTGGGCGAAGGACCCCCAAATCATACTCGTTGTCGGCGATTTTTCTTATCAGCAACCAATTGAAAATCCATTCAGCTTCAGCGGTGCCGATTCGCATCTCACGACACTGGCGGCCCAGCAAAAGATTTTGCAACTGGCCAGGGCCAACCATCGCGAGGTTTGGTTTGACCTTCACGTATGGACTGACGGGCCGCTGCCGAGTTCTTATCTGCAAGGAGCATTTTCCTTCCGCAACGCGTTGGAGAAAATCGGCGATGGTGCGCAGTTCCACGTGGTGATCTTCGAGCTCAACGCCGACAACCATTCACAACGACGCGCTCTGGCCAATGCCCTCGCCATCCAATCTTTCGAAAGAGATGGACAAATCCCGGTCGTGGCATCCGCCAATTGTCTCCAACCCGATGGCCAGAATGACAATGGTTGGAACCAGGGCTTGCTCTTCTTGAATCCGGAAAAAGTTTGGTTCCAACCGCCCGGGTTCGTGACGCAGATGCTCTCGCAAAATTACTTGCCGGAACGTGTTGCCTGTCTTGTAACCGGTAGTGACCAATTGGATGCCAATGCCAAACGAAGTGATGACGGTAAGGCGCTCCTGCTGCAGGTGGTCAACTCCGGCGACAGCCCTTTGACCGCGACGATCAAATTGAATGGTTTTACACCGCTTCGTCCGCTGGTGCATGTGGAACAATTGGCCGGCACCCTGGACGACCTGAATACCGCTGGCGATCCGGCGCACATCCGGCCTGTTGCCAGTGATTGGGAACCCCATCTTCAGGCCGGGCAGGCTCCTTATGATTTTCCGGCGAATTCATTCACCATATTTCGATTCAACTGATTAGTCGTTTGAAACCACTAGGGTCATGATGGAGTGCGCCGGGCTGTCCGACTTCGCGGCTTTGTTCTTCATCCAAAGATAAAAAGGTTCATCAGTATCCGTCAAATTCATCACGATTACCGCAATCTTGCCGTCTTTGTTCAAAAATGCTGTGGTCAATAGATTGTCGGTGGTGGAGGAGCTGATGATGCGTTTTGCTCCAGGGCGCGCGAATTTTGAAAAATGACCGATGTAATAATAAGAGTCCATGTAGTACAATTTTCCGGTTTTTGTATCGCCGTGGATGGGGGCAAAGCAGAAATTATTGACGTGATTCGGACCCCCTTCTTCATCTAGCAGGACATTCCAATCAGTCCAGCCGACGGCACCATGGTCAAAGTCATTAATCATTGACTGCCCGTACTTTTCCCCCCATTCCCAGTCGTTGATCTGGTCCATGTTGAACGGGCCATTACAACCTTCGGTGCCCATGAGCTGGGCGGCCGGAAAAGCCTCGTGAACCATTTCGACATTTTCAAAATTATTTCCCACATACCAATGAAAAGCCACCCCCCATACGTACTTGGCGGCATCGGGGTCCTTTAGCACTGTGCTGGCGCGTTGATACATCAAATTCCGGTTATGATCCCAGATCATGATCTTCGTGTCCTCCAGGCCTGCCTTCGCCAGGGTAGGACCGAGATTGTTTTTTACGAAATCCCGCTCCTCTTCCGCCGTGTAATTACATGATTCCCAGGTTTGACTGGCCATGGGTTCGTTTTGAACGGTGACGCCCCAGACAGGAACTCCTTCCCGCGCGTATGCATTGATGAATTTGACGTAATAATTCGCCCAGGAACCATAAAATGCCGGTTTCAATTCGCCGCCATGCAGCATGTCTTGATTGCTCTTCATCCACGCCGGCGGACTCCACGGGCTGGCAAATAAAGTGAAATGATCCCGGCCGGCTGCCGCCAGCGCCTCTTTGATGAACGGAATGCGATACTTCAAGTCATGGCTGATATTGAAGCTGTCCAAACCTGTGTCACCGTTCGTCACGTAGGTATAACTTTCACTGGAGAAGTCGCAGCTGTTGATATGCGTGCGTCCCAGCGAATAGCCGATGCCGTATCGCGGATCAAAGTACGCGGTCAGGATTTCTTGCTGTTTGTCCACCGGCAGCTTGTAAAATGTTTCGGCGGCGGCATCTGTTAGGGCTCCGCCGATGCCAATCAAAGTCTGGAAGGTTTTTGTTGGATCAACAAATATCGTTTCCTGCGCCTCCGGAGGTTGCGGCATGGCGGCAAACGTCAGTTCGCCGATGTTTGAAAGCCTATGACCGGTGTCTTTCGCAGTCAAATACACCGCCGCTGTACTTTCCGAATTGCCTCGTAAATTTGTAAAAAGCACCACCAATGCCAAAACCCGAAATGTGGCGGGCGCGATGCCAAGACGTTTAATCGGCGATTGTACTTTAATCATGGGTTGATGTTCATGCTTACCATACTCAAGAAATCCGCCTTCGTAACGTAATTTTCCGCCTGTTAACTGTCCTGACGATCAAAATTCTCTCCAATTGTTGCTTCCCC
>JBEKMT010000124.1:0-15709 GCA_050008355.1 Verrucomicrobiota bacterium | reverse complement strand
CAGGTGTCGCCGGGATAGGAGCCGTCGTGTTCCAGTGCCGCGAGCCCGGTGTTTTGCATCATGCTCTTGAGCTGTTCGAGGTAATCGTGTCCCCAGGTCGAGCCAAGACACGGTGCGACCCCAAATTCCGGGTGGTCGTTGACCACGTTGTCTGCCGGAGTGCCTGCGCTCCGGCTGGAGCACAATGAATAGCCGCCCAGGACAATGCCTTTGGCCTTGGCGTAGTCGACCAGTTTCTTGATGCCGGACTGATAATTGGTGTCACGACTCTCAAAATCAAAGCCGCTGCCGAAGGTGAGAATCACCATCTGGAAACCGACCGCCGCACATTGGTCAATGGCAAGCTTCACCGCGTCAGGCTCGGCGCTGCGAACATGCATGTAGATCGGGTTTTCCGTCACCCACGGCGCGATTGTCCGGTACATCCGGCGCTTTTCCAGGCTTTTGCGTTCCCGTTCGCTGGAGTCTTGCGCCAACTCAAATGCTCGAAAACTCTCGAAGCTATCGCCCGGGCCAATGATCTGGTCCGGCCCGATCGGTGGACGGCACTGCAGCAGACACGGCGTTTGTAAATCATAGTTCACTTGTGAGGTGTAGGTCGGGTCGGGCATCCAATGAACCGAGGGCATTGTGTCCAACGGCCCCATGGCGCCACCGAAGGCATAGTCTGCTTCAACCAGGAGTTTGGGTAATTGCCAGGCCGTCGACTCTCCGACGAACGATTCCGCCTCCGTCATGGCCAAATCCTCTGATATAAACTTGTTCAGGCGAATGGAATTTTTCGTCCCATTTTTCACCACCACCCATTTTGAGATCAACGGAATGCCGTCGAACAATTCGTAATGCACCTCAACCAGCATGGACCGCTGCTGCCCTGTCCCGCCAAAATTGGAAGGCGGTTGAAACTTCAGCGTGAGAGAAACGCCCGGCGCGGGCCAAGGCAAATCCCTGGCCATCCACTCGTTGCGTTTTTTCCAGGGAAAACGTGCTTTCGTTTTGCCGACCTCGTAGCCGGAGAATTGAAACGCACTGGAATTTGACTTTAATCGCTCGATCCAGGCCGGTTTGAGGAAATTCTGCACCGGCTGACCGGTCAAACCACCGACCTCATAGTCCGTTCCGTTCAGCTCAATAACTGCTTCCGGACGCACAGCACGGAGAAACGACTCGCCGGTCATCAGGTTCTCAAATGCGACGGTGGCGGCGTTGGGTGTGAGACGGAACACTCGCCGAACGAGGCCGTTATCGAGCGTGATTTCCCGGCGGCCTGCATTTGTTTGCACGGTCGCCTTGAAGGACGAGCCATCCAGGAGCCAGTCTGCCGGCTCGCCCGCTTGCAGAATGACGCAAGAGAAAAATAAACAACTGATTGCAGCCGAAGATATTTTTGTCGTCATAAGGAACCTCAAGTGCTCTTGCTTTCATTTAGTATTAAACCATCTCACCAGGGGAGCTACGAGAATTTTTGAAAAGGTTCCGGTTCGTGACGGCAAAGATGGCTGGAATCCTGCAGTTTTAAGAGGGTAACTATTAATTAATCGACCCACGATGAAACCGGCCGGAAAAGAGTTGTTGGCAGGCACCCGGTAAAGAGTAAGACTCTCGATCCATGATTACACATGTACAACCAATCGGTGCATCGGCAGGGCAGGGGCAAAGGGAGACCGCGGATGCCCTTCCCGGGTTTTTAATTCATCGGTTGAATTGAGCGACTTATGGCAGACTCCAAGCGTATTCCCACCAGTGGCGGAGTGGCTTTAGCTCAAACTCCCTTTGCCGTTCTGTCCAGCGACGGCCTGGCGCCAGCTCCGGAAGGTCCGTTGCCGGACTCCACGCAGGGGTTCGATGGGAAGGCTTCGGTTGCTAAGCCAACAAAGAAGAATCGCGGTCGGGTGGACATCCTTCGGGTCAAAGCCGGGCGCGGCGGCAAGACGGTAACAGTGGTGAAAAATTTTGTCGGCATCGGATTGCCAGAAAAGGAGCAACTTGCCAAGGCGATGCAGCGCGCCTGTGGCGCCGGCGGCACAGTGAAAAACGGACAGATCGAGATTCAAGGAGACAAGCGCGCGGAGGTCGCGCGAATTCTGACCGAAGCGAATTTTCATCCAGTGTTTGCGGGCGGCTGAAGCTGGTTCCAAATCCGGTCAATGATTTGTGGCTTAACGCATAGATTAGCCAGCTCCGGCAAGACCTGGCAATTTGACACTAATTAAGATTCTCCGCGGGAGGGCCGATTCGCTTCACCCAAAACCACCTTGACAATCACCGGAAAAAACCACCTCAATGAGTCGCGATTCAAAGTGTTTGACGGGATTGGCTTTCCGTAAAAGGCAACAGGAAATGAATTTTTGTCGATCATCAACTTTAGTTTTCGAATATGAAAAAATCACCTTGTCTCCTCCTTCTCGTTCTGGTCGCGCTGTCATGCCACGCCCAGTGGAACTATCCGCCGACAAGAACTGTTGATGCCTCGGATACTTACTTCGGGACGACATACTACGATCCTTATCGCTGGCTGGAGAATTTGAAGGCGGACGACGTGAAAGGCTGGTTCAAGGCGCAGGGCGAGTTGACGGATGACCTCCTCGCGAAGATTCCGGCGAGGGATGCCCTGGTAAACGAATGGCTGGCGCTGGACAAACTCAGACCGGCGGCCTACTCGGACATCACCTATGAAAATGGCAGGATTTTTTACAAGAAGACGCTGAGTGGTGAAAACGTGGGCAAACTCTATTCCCGCCAAGGATGGAGCGGGACGGAGGAGCTGTTGTTTGATCCAACCACATACAAGGCCGGTGTGACGACGACCATCAACAGCTTTGTTCCCTCGTGGAACGCAAAATATGTTGTTTTGGGGCTTACTTCCGGTGGCAGCGAATGGTCTGAGCTCAGGGTTCTCAATGTGAAGGACAGAACTTTACTGCCCGAAAGCATCTATCCCTCCTGGGGGGCGTTGGGCTGGATGAAGGATAACGCGTCCTTTTTCTACGATGCCGGCAAGGTGACCGATATCAAGAGCCTCGAACTCGAATTAAATCGCAAGACCAGGATTCACGAACTCGGTTCCGATGTGGCCACGGACCGGGATGTGTTCAGCGATGAAAGCAACCCGGAACTGGATATCACGGCCAAGGAGGATCCCAGCGCCAATATTGACGAGTCTTACCCTGACTACATCATTGGCCAGGTGCAAACCGTCCAAAATGAGATGAGAATCTATTATGCGCCCGTTTCGGAGCTGCAAAACCCAAAAATCAAGTGGGATGTCCTGTGTAAACTATCCGACAATCTGGTCCGGGGAATCGCTTTCCACGGAGATTACGTCTACGCCGTGACCCACGCCGATGCGCCACAGTACAAGCTGGTCCGGACGAGTGTGAAACATCCTGACTGGGATCATGCCGAGACAGTCATCCCCGAAGAAGCGGACTCAATCCAGTCCATCGTCAAAAGCAGGCACTACCTTCTGGTGGTGTATTCCGACGGGGTTGTTTGTCGGCTTGTGAAATACGAGCTGGCGACCGGCAAGACCTCAGAGGTCAAACTTCCAGCTTCCGGAACGGTCGATGTCAGTTGCCCGAACTGGAGGACGGATCGTTGCCTGGTCGAGATCACTTCATGGACTTCACCGCGTACAACCTATGATTTTGATGCGGAAAACGACACCTTCGCCAAGAGCATCTTCAATACCGCCATTTCGTATCCCGGTTTCGAGAACCTGGTTTCTGCGGAAGTCGCGGTGCCGGGGCACGATGGCGTGATGATTCCGCTCTCCATCATTTATAAGAAGGGCTTGGCCCTGGACGGATCAAACAGTTGCATTCTCACTGGTTACGGCGCTTACGGAGATAGTTACACTCCCTATTTCAGCATTCTGAATTCGGTGGCAACTCATGGTGTGGTGGTGGCATATGCGCACGTCCGGGGCGGCAGCGAAAAAGGGGAGGCCTGGTATAAAGCCGGATTCAAGACGACCAAGCCGAATACCTGGAAAGATTTCATTTCGTGCGCTGAATATCTGGTCAGCAAAGGCTACACCAGTCCGCACAGGCTCGCCGGCACCGGCACCAGTGCCGGGGGGATCCTCATCAGCCGGGCCATCACGGAACGACCCGATTTATTTGCCGCGGCAGTCTGCAATGTCGGGTGTGCAAATGCGATGCGCATGGAGTTTTCGCCGAATGGTCCGGGCAATACGCCTGAATTCGGCACGGTGAAAGATCCGGTCGAGTGTCGGGCTCTCTTCGAGATGGATGGGGTTCAGCACGTCCAGAAGGACGTGCGATATCCCGCGGTCCTGGGTGTTTGTGGCTGGAACGATCCCCGCGTCGCGCCGTGGGAGCCGGGCAAGTTTGTTGCGGCTTTGCAGGCGTCTACCGACTCGGGAAAGCCCGTTCTGTTGAAGGTTAACTATGATAACGGCCATTTTACGGAGGAGAAGAATGTTACGTTCAAGAATTTCGCGGGACAGGATGCGTTCCTCCTCTGGCAAACAGGAGATCAGGAATTCCAGCCAACAGAGTAGGCAGGGGTACGTTTACTCTACACGATCGTTTTGCCTGAAAATGGAGAACCCCCTCATTGATTGATCGGGCGTGACGCACAACACCTCGACAAGGCAGGCCACTTCGAAGCATTGGAAGCCGGATTTCTTCCCGCAATTCGGCCTTCTTGGCGGATGACACCAAGCCTCCATTGACTTACGCCGGGGCTTGGCATACAAACGCGCATGGCAAACCAATTGCCCGCCGGCGAGCTGCCTCAGCTTCAGCGCCGGCTGGGATTGCTGCAGGCGACAGCGCTGAACATGTCCAACATGGTTGGTGTCGGGCCATTCATCACCATTCCGATATTGATGGGTGCGATCAACGGCGGCGGCCCGCAGGCGATGCTCGGCTGGATTATCGGGCTATGCATTGCCATTCCAGACGGTTTGGTTTGGGCGGAACTTGGCGCGGCCATGCCCGACTCAGGCGGCTCGTATGTCTATTTGCGCGAAGGTTATGGCCGCGAAAAATGGGGGCGACTCATGGCGTTTCTCTTCATCTGGCAATTCATTTTAAGCGGGCCGCTGGAAATCGGCACCGGCTTCATCGGTTTCAAGCAATACCTGCATTATTTCTGGCCCGGCGCCGCTGACGCCCAGTTGAATCAGCGCCTGCAGTTGATCACGGTCGCGCTGGGGATTTTTGCCATCGTTTTGCTCTATCGAAAAATCAGTTCCATTGGGAGAATCACCGTCGCACTCTGGCTCGGCGTTTTGCTGACCACCGGCGCCGTCATTTTCGGCGGCGTGGGCCATTTCAATCCCCGGATCGCCTTCGATTTTCCGCCGCACGCTTTTGATTTTTCAATTGGTTTCGTCTTTGGCGTAGGCGCGGCGACGCGCATCGGCATTTACGATTACCTCGGCTATTATGATATTTGCTATCTTGGCGATGAAGTGAAGGAGCCGGGCGGGGTTATTCCGCGTTCGATCCTCATCAGTCTGCTTGCGGTCGCGGTAATCTACATCACGATGAATTTTTCCATCATCGGCGTCCTGCCGTGGCGCACGTTCGCCGTCACCGATCCCAATGCCGACGCGCCGCCGGTTGCTTCGATGTTCATCGAAAAGATTTACGGCTCGAAAATTGCGGTCATTTTTACCGTGATGGTTTTATGGACGAGCTTCGCCTCCGTGTTCGCGCTGATGCTCGGTTATTCGCGGATCCCTTTCGCCGCAGCCCGGGATGGCTGTTTCTTCAAAGTCTTCGCCAAATTGCACCCGCAAAAGCAATTTCCCCACGTCTCGTTGCTGCTCATCGGCGGGCTGTCCATCGCGGCAAGCTTTTTGAGTTTGCAGGCGGTGATTGATGCGCTGGTAACCATGCGGATCCTGGTTCAATTCATTGGTCAAATCGGTGCCGTGGTCCTTCTGCGGCGCTTAAAGCCGGACTCGGGGCGGCCTTTCAAAATGTGGCTGTATCCGCTGCCGGCACTGGTGGCATTGCTCGGCTGGCTTTTTCTTTTCCTAACCTCCGGAAGGCAGGAAATGACTTACAGTGTCCTGGCGCTGGTCATGGGCATTGCCGCATTTTTAATCTGGTCAAGGCAGCGTAAAAGCTGGCCTTTTGTTGAACCCGCCGCAAAATGACGGCCGTTCAAAGCTTCATAACGGTTTCCGACATGGCTGGTTCAAATTGGACGTTCCAGCCCTGTAATTTCAGTTCCGGCTTTTCGCTTTCCGGGAAACGGGCGTGAAATATTTTTGTCGAGTGTGGTGGAAGGGAAATGTAATTGTCATCCCAGAAGACCGGGGTCAACGACTCTTGCGATTTCGGGTCGACGATCCTCATTTCGACAAAAAACGCCAGCGAGTCGCCGGTATTGGTCAGGGTGACCGTGGCATTCTCATCCTGGTCGAGATTCCCCAAAGAGTTGTAGGTCATGTAAGTAATGTGCGCGTGTACTTTCGCCGGCGCCAGTTGATCCAGCGCAGTGAAATCGGCGAACGATTTGTTGGGTGTCACGAACCATTCGGTTTTGCTTTCGTCCAAAACGTCGGGCTTGGTCGAGAGCCAGTAAAAATTATCGGCGCCGGCTTCCGGTCCGAAATCGCTCGTCGTGTGCAGATCCAGAAAATACACCGGCGTTTTCGCATCAAAGTTTGAAAGGTCGAATACTTTCTCCGAACCGTAAGCCGGGCTGGCATTCGTCATGGATTGCTCGAGGATTTTATTTGAATGCAAATCGTAAACCGTGATGGTGGTTCGTTCATTGCCGAAATCTTTTCCGGTTTGATTCACCAGATAAACTCCCTTGTCGCCGTAATTGTAAATGACGGCGAAGGGCGATGCGCCCTTCTTCGCGCCGAAAAATGCGCCCCCGGGCACCAGGTAATAATCGTAAAGCTGCCAGTAAAGCTTCGGCCAGGACGGATTGAGCATCCACTGGATGATGCCGGTGGTGTGCGGCAGGTTTGCCGCGAACGCCTCATACATGGCCCGGATGGCTTCATAATTAGCCGCCTGGCTCTTGAAAGCCAATTCCGCCACGCTTGCGGGCGGTCCATAGCGGTTTGTAAATGCATTCAAATAACGAGTCATTTGGGCAAACTCATTCCGCCCGCAGTGAAAGTCCCAAACGTTGCCCATCGACCAAAGATCTCCAGCCGGAAACATCCGTTTCAAAGTTTCGAGCGGCGGCGGCTGCGGACCAGGACCCGTCTCGGTGTTGAAACCGAACGCGCCGCCGTTCCTGGTGTCGAGGTACCAATAATCCGGTGTGACATAATCGTAAGGGCCATTCATTTTCACGGCTGATGGCCCGCTGAGTTTGCTCTCCACGCTGGCGCAGGATTTAAGCGTTGGCCGTGTCGGATCAATGGTCGCCAAAAGTGAATCGTATGCCGTTTCCAACTCCGGACGTGGCGATTTGTCGCTGCCAAGCACCCAGACAAAAATGCTCGGATGATTTCGCAGCCACAATACCTGGTCGTGCAGATAATGGGTCGCCAGCGCGATATCTGCCGCGGATTTGAATCCGCCGAAGTCATCGCACGGTTTGCCGAGATATTCCGGCCACTCCCACTGGCAGCTCCAGCCTGGCATCACCAACAAACCATATTGATCCGCCAAATCGTACAGCCGCTGGCTGCTTCCCCAGATTCCCTCGAGACGGATGGTGTTCAAATTCATCGCCTTGGCATATTGGAGCTGCGCCGCCAAATTGGTTTCACTCTCGCGCAGGAGCAATTCATCCGCCCAGCCGCCGCCGCGGATGAGAAGTTTTTTGCCATTGATCAAGTAACCGCGATAACCATCGGCGTTGATGTAATCGGAAACTTCACGGATCCCAAAACGGACTTGCCGGGCATCGGAAATTGCACCGCCGGTTTCCACCGTCAATTTCAGATCGTAGAGATGCGGTTCGCCTAATTCCCATGGCCACCACAATTTCGCCTGCGGAAAATTCAATCCCGGATTTTCCTCCGGCGTCATTCGCGCTGAACGATTTTCACCAGGTTGCAGTGTGAATTTCTCGCCAAAGGAAACGCCGCCGATTTCGCCTTTGACCGTTGTTTCCACAGTATGATTGGATCGGTTTTTTAAATCGGCGTTAATTGTGAGTTGTGCGCTGTGCCAGGTGTTGTGGTCGATCCGGCTTTCCACAAAAATATTGTCGAGCGCCACGCCCCGGTAAAAATGCAATTTCACCGGACGGAACAGGCCCATTTCGTGGTCGGCTGGCTTGGGATTCCAGTCCACAAAGCCCATCGTGAAATCGCCCGGCTCCGGCGGGAATACCTCGACCGCCAGAAAATTTATCCCGGGTCTCAATTCACCACTGACATCAAATTTGAAAATTTGAAACGCGCCGAAAGTTTCGTTTGCGGCCGCGATTTGTCTGCCGTTGAGCCAGATGTTTGCGCGATAATTAATTCCTTCAAAAACCAAATCGGCGTTTTCAGCCGCCTGGTCTCTGGAAATGGAAAATTCTTTGCGAAACCACCAGGCGTTGGTGAACGGCGCCGTCGGAATAGTTGCGAGATTTGTGCCGAAGAAAATATTCGTATAAAGGCCATCATTCACCAGAGCCGCCAGGACCGTCGTCGGCACGGAAGCGGCATGCCAGCCGGCAGGGTCGCCGGCGGTGGATGAAATTTCCGCCCCGTTTGATTCCGACCCCAACGTGGTTTGGATCCGCCAGTTATCCGCCAAAGGGATAACATGATCATCGTCTTGAGCCAGCGCCGTTCGCACATTGACGAATGCACAAATGATTGCGGCGGCCAGAGCCAGGAGCCAGCAGCGCGAGTGTTTCATGTAATAATTCTCAGCGAAGCTGTCGGTCACTGTCAAATAAAGCAAGCAAAACGCGATGGCGTTCTGGTGGCCGGACAGTGGCCGAAGTTTCCCGATTTTGTTTAAATTTTTGAAGCTGGCCGATTCACCGGGCACGGTGGGAACCTTTCAGCCGGTCGTCGTCTCCGCGAGATGCGCATAGGGTGAGACGGTACGCAGGCGGGAGTCCTCAACCGGGCAGCCAATGGTAAAATGGTAAAGACTCTGCCAAACGTGGCCGGTCAGACCCAGTTCGCGGTGCAGGACATCATCGAAGTAACAACCAATGCCGGTGCCGCGAACGCCGGCAGCCTCGGCAGCCAGATACAGGGCCTGGCCGATCATTCCCGCTTCCCAGAACAGTTCGCGATAGGCCGCCGCTCCGCGTTCGCGCAGGATCGGCTCAAAGTGCGCCAGCATCCCAAGGGTGAACGCACCATCAGCTGCTATATCTTGATGGCAGGAGAGGGTTCGAGCGAATTCAAGCAGGTTGCCTTTTCCGAGCCGGTAAAGCGATGCGTTGACAGTTGAATCCGCCACCGCCTCCCAGTCGAATTTTTCAGAAAACGACTGCCGTAATCCAACGCCATCAGCCGGAGCCCGCAACCAGAGGTACAATCCGGGTTCCAATCCGGTGACGCGATGCACGAACAAAACCAGATGCAAGCGCGGGGGAAACGGCCATGCATCGAATGGTGGCGCGGAGGCGCGCGGAAGCGTGGTGTCGAGGATGGCCAGAAAGGATTCCCGCGACATGCCGGTAACACCGTCGAAGCTCACGGCACTACGCCGCCGACGAATGAGCTGGCCGGCGGAATATCCGCTGGCGGGCGGCGACGGTGGTGAGGTGACGGAATCAAAGGCGTAGGATTGCTGCACGCCCGAGGTCAATCGTTCAGTGGCCGCGACGGCTTCATCCACCACCGGCCACGCCCGGTGGGTATCGCTCAGCCGGTTCGCGCGACCATACCACTCGATTGCGCTGCTCGGATTTGGCGGGATAGCTGTTTCCACGGCTTGGTTCACGAACACTCGGACGATCAATTCGGGAGTTTCCCGTTCGGCATCCGCAAAATCTTCTGCGCGGTCCAGACCGAGCAGTCGGGCAAGGTGCACATCATCCCACTCCGGCAAGAGTCGTAGGCTCCAGCCCAGGGTGGCGGCGGCGAAGCGAAGGGCCGCCAGGGCGTGCCCCGCGTCGTGCTGACAGTAGCGGAAGGACCGCTCGCCGTATTTCCAGGCCTCGCGCCAATTGATGGATGTCAGCGCGACGTGGAATCCCGTCGAAGCGGACAAGTCGACCGGCGTCTGCCGAGCCCTTTGTTCCAAGGCATGTTGTAACGGCGCGTAGTGGTAGACTCCCGCACCACCGAACAATTCTTCAAGGCCGGGCAAAATGACATAGGCTTCTGTTGGATGGAGATTGCCGCTGGAAGGATTGATCCGCAAATACCAGCTGGAACTTTCAATCTGCTTGCGCGCGGAAAGACCCAGGGACAATTCCAGGAACAGGCTTACTGCTGCGAGCGTGAAAGGAAGTTGCGGTGTTATCGCGGCACCGAACAAGGCGGCTGCAGGAGGCGTATGGTCCGCATCGGCCAAGGGTAGCCGATACATCGGTGCGCCAACGAAATTGCGGAAGGGATTTGGTTGTGTTGCCCAGTCGAGGCCCTGTGGCCCTCTGGCGTAACGTTCAGGATGATGCTTGGTTCGTTCGTGATAGGCGATGATGTCTTCCACGGCACTTACATGTGGCGGCTGTTTGGCTGGAGTTGAATTCAAGCGGCGCGGCTAATATAGCCGCATGGCAAGGAAGTGGGCCAGCTTCAACAGGTAAATTCTCAGGGTCTATTTTGCGGGCGGCTAGAATTTTTCAGTGGCCAGTTCATTCCGGACTCGCGAGCGACGAGCACCTGCTCGGTAGCTCAACCATTTCACGGCTTTCGGTGGGTGTGAAGCTCGGATTGGCATCGGTGATTTAGGTGGCGTCATTTTTGAGGATCACGCTTCCGTGACATATTGGTGCCTTAAGTGACTCACCGCATAGCCTTTGACGTTCTGCTGATGACAATCTCAATTTGGCCCACAGGTTTCATTTCGAGTCAGCAGGAGCGAGGATCATCGTGCCCCATGGCTTGAGGGTGACTGACGCCGTGCCGTTATGAGTCTCGACTGCGGGCACAGCGCCGGAAACCGCCTGAATTTGAGGCCGGTCGCTGGCAGCGGCAGGTGTGCTGCGGATTTCAGCTTGCGTTTTGTCCAACCAATCAATCAAAGAAGTCTCCTTGTCGGCTGGACCGAGGGGCAGATCGACCAACCGGGATTTGTCGCTGCGATTGATCAAAACGTATACATGTTCGTCGCCCAAGTCGCGGGAATAGACCAAAACATTGTGAGCATCGTCGGCCAACAGAGTGTGAACAAAGCCGCTTTGCAATGGCAGCAGCCCACGGTGCAACGCGATGAGCCGCACGTAGTAATCAAACAGGTCCTGCTTGAACGTCACCTCCGGGTCGGCGTAGGGCTGCAGGTCCTTCCAGATCATTGGCTGGCGATCATCAGGATCCGTACCGCCCCACATGCCCGCTTCGTCGCCATAATACACCATTGGTGAACCCACGTAAGTCATCTGCACGGCTACCGACTGCTCCACGCGGGCCCATTCCAAGTCAGTGGGCTTGGAGGAATTGTATTGTGTCCGACTGCCTTTCGCATCGCCCCATGCGGGCTCGGGGTGGTCGGCATTAACAAAGCGCGACGCCCACCGCTCGGTATCGTGGCTGCCCAGCAGATTCATCTGGCTCAGTGAAACCTGAAACGGATAAAGGGTGGTCAGCAACTGGAGACGTTGGGCGCAAACGCTGGCGGGGATTGCCGAACCCGGCGCATCAACAAAGAATGCCTGCAACGCTTGGGCAAAGGGATATTGCATGGTTGCGTCCCAGGCGTCACCGGAGAGATAGCTGGCGGCTGGCGTCCAGATTTCGCCTGTGATGAAGGCATCGGGCTTTATGGACTTGACCAGATTACGGTAGGCCACCCAGAAAACGCGGGGTATATTCTGCGCGTAATCGAGCCGAAAGCCGTCTACGCCGCGGGACGGGTCTCCGTCGGGCGCCAGCCATCGACGGGTGATGTTAAAGATGAAATCTCCCGGACCGGCGGTCAGGCCCGTCACCGGATCTTTCTTGAATTCGGGCATGTTGCCGTTGCGAGAGCCGCCAAAACTGATCCACGTTAACGGGTCCCAGTTGGTCACCGTGTACCAGTCGGCGTACCGGGAATTGCGACCGTTGTGAAGCAGGTCTTGAAACGCGAAGAGTTGCTTGCCGGAGTGATTGAACACACCATCAATAACCACCCTAAACCCTTGCCGATGCGCCTCAGCCACGAAGTTGAGAAAAAGTTTGTCAGACTTGGTCCATTTCCAGGTGGCTGGATCTTCGGTTTCGCCCGTCAGTTCGGCCATATCACCCGCAACGCCGAAATGATCGTCCACATGGCGATAATCGCTGGTGTCATACTTGTGCAGGCTCGGCGACTTGAAGATCGGGTTCAAGTAGAGGCAATTTACACCCAAACTCCGAAGATACGGCAGTTCCGCCTGAATGCCCTCGATATCCCCGCCGTAGCGCCGGCGGTTCAGGCCTCTTTGACCTCCATCTCCGCCGCCACGTCCATGATCGGTCCCTGGTGCGGGAGAGACCCCGGCAGGAGCCGGAGTCACCCAGCGGGCCGTCCACGGTGTGGTGTTGGTTGGATCATTGGAAGTATCGCCATTTCGGAAACGTTCCGGGAAAATCTGATACCAGACCGCATGCTGTGCCCATTCCGGCGTATTAAAGGCTGGCCGCATGGCGCTCTTCCACGCATGTCTCCGGGCCCGGGTGAATGAGGAAAAGTATTTGCCGCCCGCATAATAACCCGTCGTGTCGCCGTCTTTCAGTTCGAAGAAGTAACTTAATTCCGGCGTCTGGCTGAGGACGACGCCCGCAAAATAGGTGATGCCCGCGCGCGTCTCGACGGGATAGAGCGCGTCGCGCCTCCAGTTCGTTCCGGCTCGTGAATAAACTGCCGCACCGGAGAGATTTCCCGCCTGGGCACCGAAAGTAATCCTGACTTCGCCCGCCGAAACCGGATCGAAGTAACGAATGCCACCCGGCACATAGTGCAGTCCGGCAACGGTGATTTTGGACGGCTTGGGCGGGCCCAGATTGCGGCCGTCCGGGCCGACAAAGACCTCCGAATTGTGGCCCCGGATTCCTCGGGCCTCTTCCAAATCCGCTTCACTGTGACTGGCCCTGTCATTGGCCCACGCCCCGTGAACATAGAACTGATAGGCGTAAGGCCCCTCGGCTAGCTTCACCTCAGCAACAAAATGGCCCGCGCCATCGGGGCGCATCGGGTTGGCGACAGGCGACCACTGATTAAAATCACCGCCCACAAAAACCTGCTGCGGTGCATTGGTTGCGGGCGGGTCGTACTCGAAGCGGTGAAGGTAATATCCCGCCTCGCCGGTCGGCACGTCCACCGGCGCAGCGGCAGCGGGCTCCGGCAATGGCAGGGCTTGGGCAAAAGGCGTAAAGCTGAGAACCGCCAGGGCAGCAAGCAAATTCGCCCGCGGCAGCCATGAGGGGATACCTGATTTTATATCATCTTGAATATAATTCATTCTTGAGAGTTTGTCTGAGAATTGCAAGGGGTACTGCGGCGAAGGATAATGGCAGTGGCCAAGGCGGCCTCCCCGAAGAATACGGGCGAGGCGATTGGTCCCATCCTCGGATCCGCAAAGTGGGCTATAAGGGCCAGCCAATGTCGGCCACGGGCGAGTGATCGAACCTCTGCACGGTTTTCTTGGTAAGTTAACTTTCGCAGCGTTGCGCCTTACGGAACCAGCCGTTCTCTAAAAACAGAATCCTTTTGAATTTTCAGGCAGTCTCTAAGGCAGGAGCATGGTGCGGTAAAACTGAGGATTACCAAGATTGAACAGGTTGGTCGAATAGCTGAAAGTGACGGTACCGGTTACGTTCGCCAGGGTTCCCAGGTTGACCCAATTGACCAAATTCGATGATTCCTGGAGCTCGTAGTTTCTTCCGGGCGTGCCTACCAAAGTGCAAACAAAACTGGAGCCGTTGTCCGAGGGGTTTTCTAACATGGCCGGTTCATTAGTGGGTTGAACACTTGCTTGAACGCTTATATAAATTTTAGGGCTGACTTCCCAGAGGTCGCCATAAATGATCGTGTCATAGACTCCTGCGTCGGAGGTTTGGAGGTTGGTTATTGTAAATATGCTTTGCCCGAAGAAGGAGAAAGTGGAATAACTAAAATTTGTGGCGCCAGGTATATTTTTGCCATCCTTGCGCCATTGAACGGTCGGAATCCCAAAATCATTATAAGCTCCATATCCATCCGTAATACTAAGTGTTTCGCCAGCAACCACCAGTTGATTGGTTGCCGGGCTTTCGTATAAGGTGGGTTCGGGCCATTCTATCGAATCTGGAAATTTCAAGCCGCAATTTGAAGGCGTGGGATAATCATTTCCCCCGGCAACCAAGAGCATCACGGTGGATGGTAGCGTGTAGGTGTCACCGGTTTCATCTGTTATAGTAACCAGGACGCTGTAATAGACATTTTGGCCGGGTGCAACTGTATTGACGAATTGATCAGGGGCATCGAAGTAACCGTTTGTAAAATCATTATAGAGCCAATCTCCATACGGCAAAACCAAACCCTGGGGTTGCATTTGGTCCAATTCTGGTCCGGCCACAATCTGCACCGCCTCCCATGGATATCCAATCTGGCCTTCGACATATGTGTTGCCAACATTCGATAATGGCACAAGCCCTCCGATTGGCGGATAAGCTCCGCCGCGATTATAATTAATCGAGAGATAAGCCATCTGGCTTGGCACCCAGCCTGTGGAATTCCTGGCGATCGCAACATAGTATCCGGTGTTGGTTATCTGGACGTCGCTAATTTGAAGGGTTTCATTGGTTGCGCCGGGAATATCTGTGCCGTCGAAACGCCATTGATAACCATCAGTTCCCATGGCCGAGATCGCTAGGTTCGCCGTCCCACCGGGTAAAACGCTCTCATTGGTCGGCTGAAGAGAAAATACCGGCAAGCCATTCGCAAAAGCCCATTGCGATGAAAGCGCAAGCATCAAGGCTAGCCACGGTTTCATAACACCTTGATTATCAAGCTAGAACATTGGTCAAGTGTCAAGTGTAAAATGTAAGGAGTAGGAAGGATTCAGACATCCAACGGAATTTCCTGGTTCTGAAAAGCGTCTAGATTGCTTGTTCGCGTCGTTGCGGGTGGTTACGCCGCGGCTCAGCGAGTTGCGGCTGGGGAGGAGGTTCCAAGGGGCAAATGCGACTGCGGGAAGTAGATCTTGAACGTCGTGCCTTTTCCCAATTCACTATCAACTTTGATGTGGGAGTTGTTTTGTTTAATGATTCCCAGGCAAGTCGCCAGGCCCAGACCCGTTCCTTTCCCGGGAGGTTTGGTGGTGAAGAAGGGTTCAAACAAGCGCGCTTTGACTTCTTGAGTCATTCCCACGCCCGTATCGGCAACCGCAAGTGTAACGTAGCTTTGCGGAGGCAAATCGGGGAAATATTCGTCCCGGTTCTTGTCCAGCGTGGTGTTCGAAGTCGTGACCGTCAGTTTGCCGCCGTCGGGCATGGCATCCCGCGCGTTTACCACGAGGTTCACCAGGATCTGTTCGATTTGACCCGGATCGGCTTCGATATATGCGATATCTGGATCCAATGCCGCACAAAACTCGATGCCCCGGTTAAGGAACCTCTGCAAGATGCCTTCTATATTCAGAATGACGGTATTGATATCAAGGACACGGGGTGCAATCACTTGTCTGCGACTGA
>JBEKMT010000123.1:0-15755 GCA_050008355.1 Verrucomicrobiota bacterium | reverse complement strand
AAACAACCGCTTAGCAGATTGTTCAATCAACGATCTGAAGCACGACCGGAAATTTCATGCACATTGATCCTTCCGATAAGACTATTCTTATTGTGAGAGGTGTGGCGCCATCTCTGAATTCATCCTCAGGGTGCGCAAGACGCCGTCCGCTTGGTGTCGTTGCCAATTCTTTCGTCGATCTCAGCTAGACGTCGGCCGACGAAGTGGACGGATTCGCCTTGCGAGTGGAAGTGGGCGTGTGGTTGCCCAAACCTGGGTGATGAGCAAACACAATCGGCTCAAACGCATACTATGCAAACACAAACGACATCCGCAAAAATACACACACCGTTTCTTTGCGACGGGTTGGAGCATCGCACTATGGAAAGTGGAGCCGGCACGAAACTGCCGCAGATTATTTTGATATGTTTCGCCACGGCGGTGCAAATCATCGTAAATGGTGCGCTTGCCGCTGATACCAACTACTTCGACAACGGAGGCGCCGTGGATATCGTCTCCTCCAGCCATCAGGACATTGCCTGGATGGACACGCCGGCGTATTGCCGGAATTACCGCATCAACAATGTCATCATGCCTGCGCTGGAGATGATGCGAAAGGATCCGCATTATTGTTTCGATCTGGAGAACACGCTTGAACTGATGGAATTTCTGCAGGCGCATCCGGAACTGCGCAGCGAGATACTCCAGCGTGTGAAAGAGGACCGCCTTGAGTTCGGCGCGGGGTTTAACGGGCCGTACGAGTCGTGGATGTCTGGCGAGGAACTGGCCCGAGAACTGTATTTCGGCCGGCGCTGGCTTAGGGCAAACCTGCCCGGCGCCGATTCGAAGATATATTTTAATCCCGATCCGCCGGGACGCGCAATACAGATGCAGCAGATTCTGGCCAAGGCTGGGGTCAAGTACATGTTCATTAGCCGCTTCCATGAGGGGTTATGGCGCTGGGAAGGTCCCGACGGCAGCAGTGTGCTCGCTCATTCGCCGGGCCATTACGGGAATGGGATGGCGTATCTGGATGGTGCTTTGACAGATTGCCTACGGGTCATTCATGGTAAGCTGAACCAGCAGTCGCCATACTACGAACGATGCTGGATTCCACCCGTGTATGCCTTCGTCAACATGACGGATTTCTCGCGGCCGACGGATTACAATGCGCTGATCAAGGCGTGGAACGGCCAGACCGGCCAGGATGTTCCCCCGAAGATGAACTATTCTTCGATGCAAGGTTTCTTCCGGGCAGTTGACAAAACGTCGGCGAAATTCGACACCGTGGTGGGTGAGCGTCCCGATGTATGGCTGTACATTACTGGCCCGACCCACCACGAACTGGCGTCCGCGAAACGCGATGCGGCGCGTCTGCTGCCCGCGGCGGAAATTTTCACGACCATTGCCTGCCTGCTCAACGGCAGCTTCAGCAACTGGCCGGCTAACGAATTCAACCAGGCGTGGATGGATGAAATCTACGTTGATCACGGCCTCGGCGGTAAAAACGGACATATTACCGATGAAGTGTTTTTCGGCAAAACTAGAAACGCCCGCGACACCAGTCGAGCGCTCTTGGATGAGGCGCTCGACTCCATCGTCACAAGAGTAAAAACGGATACCGGCCGCGGCACGCCTGTCACCATTTTCAATGATCTCTCGTGGACGCGCTCCGATGTGGTCGAAATGGATCCGCTCACAAACTCCACCAGCCCAGTGCAAGTCGTGGACGCAGGCGGCAAGGAAGTACCGAGCCAGATTACGACACTCGATTCCCCTGACGAAGTAGATATCGCCGCCGCCGCCATGGGAGCGACGGCGACGGCCAGTTCGGAATATAGCCCCGACTACGGGCCGGAGAAGGCCATCAACGGGAAGTGGCGCGTTGGCGATCCAAGTCCCGAAGTGGGCCCACCGGACAAGTGGAATTCGGCCGCGGGCGAAAATGGTCCTCACTGGCTGATAGTTGATTTCGACCGGCCGCGCAGTGTCTTCAAAATCGTCGTCAGGCATCAGGGCGTGCTGGGCGAGCACGATGAGCAAACGCGGGACAATACCGCCAACTTCCAGCTTCAATCGTCTGATACGGTTTCCGGACCGTGGAATGACCTCGTGGCACCGGTGACAAACAATATGGATTCGCTGACCGTCCATGAATTTACGCCGAAGGCCTTCCGCTTCCTGCGGATTTACATCACCAAGGGAACTCAATATGACAATTCCTATGCACGAATCTTCGAGGTACAAGCCTTCGAAAAAATCGCGCGGACGCCGAAGCTGCTATTCATGGCCGACGACGTCCCTTCGCTGGGCTACAAGACATTTTACATCAGGAGAGCCGGGGATCATGAAAGCCCGGCCGTGAGGGCATCTGCTGCTGACGCCAGCACCCCGGTCGAGGGCTGCGAAAACAGGTTCTACCGCATCACGCTTGTGCCCGGCGGCATCAAATCTCTCCTCGACAAAGAACAGAACCGCGAGATGCTAGACGCGGGGAAATTTCTTGGCGGCGAAGTCTTCACGATGTATTCACCTGGCACGGGCGCGGGCGAGTTCGGCGCGGTGGAACAGCCAGTGATGGACTCAACTTTCGACCGTGTGGCCATTCACAAGCCGACATGGAAACTGGTCGAGAAAGGCGATGTGCGCTCCGTGTATCAGCTGGAACAGCCGCTTGCAGACACGACAGTCCGCCAGCGGCTCGTGGTCTGGAACCAGATCAAGCGCCTCGACTGCGACGTGGATTTGCAGGACTTCAACGGGCATCTCTGCCGCGAATTCCGCATGGCGCTGCCGCTCGCATCCGCGAAGCCCAAGATCACCTATGAAGTGCCGTTCGACGCCGTCCAGCTCGGAAAAGACGAAATCCCGATGACCGGCGGCAACGCCTACGGCGGCCTAAACTATTACCAGCTTTGCCGCGACATCCACCCGCGCGAAGTCCAGGATTTCGTGGACGCCAGTGACGAGCAGAGCGGATTGACCATGAGTTCCAGCGTGTCCGTGTTTGACTGGATTGATCCGACCACCAACGCGCCGACTGGCGCCATTCTACAGCCCATCCTGCTGGCGTCGCGCCGAAGCTGCAATGGCGAAGGGAACTGGTACGTGCAAGCCGGCGACCACCACTATAGTTTTGCGATCACCTCGCATGAGGGCGGCTGGCGCAATGGATGGCGTGATGGCATTGCCGCGAATCATCCACTGATACCTGTCATCAACTTGAAGGCACGAACCGATGCGAGCCTGCCCGAATCCAAATCATTTTTTAGCTTGTCCGAATCCAACGTCGTGATCAGCACAATCAAAAGATGCGAGGACGATAATTCCGTGGTCGTCCGTCTATATGACATTGAAGGCCGGGACACGCAGCCGTCTCTGGCAAGTTTCCTGCCTGTGAGCGAAGCGAAGCACGTGAACATCATCGAGGAGCCCGATGCCAACATGGATCCCAACGGGCACGAAGTCCGTGTGCCTGTCGGTCGCCACGCCATCGAAACAGTGAAGCTAAGTTTGCAGACAGACGAATTGAACTGAATGCCGGGCTCCTGGTGCGCAAGCGGGACCCAATGCCGAGTGTAACCATTTGCGAGTCGAGTTCATTTGCGCAGAGGATTTGCTTTGAAGTTATGTATGCCGACTTTAGGCTGAAGGCATGTTTCGTCCGTGCATTGACCTCCATGAAGGCAAAGTAAAGCAAATTGTGGGCGGCACGCTGGGAGCCACCGGCTTGCACACCAATTTCGTCTCCGAGAAACCGGCGGCGTGGTTCGCCGAATTGTATCGCCGTGATCAACTCACTGGCGGGCATGTGATCATGCTGGGGCCCGGAAACGAAGCGGCAGCCCGCTCGGCGCTCGCGGCGTACCCGAAAGGACTGCAAATCGGGGGCGGTATGAATGCGCAGAACGCGCGTGATTGGCTGGACGCGGGAGCATCCCACATCATCGTCACGAGCTGGGTTTTCCGCGAAGGTCGCGTGGATTGGGGGCGCCTGGAGGAGCTGGTTAAAATCGTCGGCACCCACCAACTGGTTCTGGACCTGAGTTGCCGCAAGCGCGACGGGGACTATTTTGTGGTTACGGACCGTTGGCAGAAATTCACGGAATTGCCAGTGAATGAGGAGACGCTTAAGAAATTTTCCGCCTGTTGCGCAGAATTCCTGGTGCACGCAGTGGACGTGGAGGGGTTATGCCAGGGTATCGACGGGGAACTGGTCTCAAAACTCGGCCAATGGTCACCGATTGCCACCACTTACGCCGGAGGCGCGAATTCCCTATCCGACCTTGAGCAGGTCACCCGGCTTGGAGGAGCGAACATTCATCTGACGATTGGATCGGCACTGGATATTTTTGGTGGCAGCGGCGTGAGATATGAAGAATGCGTTCAGTTCAACCGGAAGGGCCGCTGACGGGTTAAAGGCAAAATCGTGCGTCAAGTTTCCAGCAAGACCTGCCGCCTGCGCCGACCGGAACGACTGACCTGATCCGGCCGGACGCAGACGGTAGTGTCGTGATACAATCACAAGCCCCATGCCCTCCTTCAGCAGGTTCAGGCCACAGATGGAGAGGCAATAGCCCTAATAGGCCAACCCTGTGCACAGTCCACCAATTAGTGCGAGCATATCACCACACAACAGTTGTCCTCAAAAACGGCATAGCGATGCCAAGGACAAATTCAGCGGGTACTTGAACATTTATTTCACAAACGGCTGTAAGTTGCAACCACATAAATATGCGGGTAAAATTTTCCCTGCCGGCTTGTATGCGAGTCAGGGTGACGGCATAATTTCTGCATGCCCCGATTTGCCGGTATTCTCGCCCAGATGCTGTTGCTGGCGTTTTTTGGTTTATCGGCGCGGGCCACCGTGTTATGGAGCGATCCCGCTTCCCGGGTGATCCATGCGACGCCCGGTGGAACGGATATCCTGGGAGGTGCGCTAAAGAAGGATGACAAGGCCAACGACGTGCTTTATTTCAAGTTCCATGTCGATCCGCTTTCTGATGCAGCCGATGAGCCATATTACGCCCTGTTCCAGCTGTGCGAGACCAATTCCTACCGGCTGGGAGTTGGCAACGCATTGGAAGCCTGGGGTTATTCCGCGGCCTACGCCGCGGAGACCGGCCCCTCCAACAAAGCCGCCATCGACGCCGAAGCGAATATTGACGCTGACGAATTCAATTTGAAGTCATCGCATCCGGAGGCCGCCGGTCTGGGAAGATTCTTCCCTTACGAATTGCCGAGTCATGACCATCCTCGAACGATCGTTTTCAAGGTGCAATACGTTCCCGGTGGTGATGATCTGGTGACAGTGTGGCTGGATCCTGAACTGACCCACGGGGCAACCCCGGAAAACCAG
Organism: Verrucomicrobiota bacterium; assembly: GCA_050008355.1. Taxonomy (GTDB): domain Bacteria; phylum Verrucomicrobiota; class Verrucomicrobiia; order Limisphaerales; family UBA11358; genus UBA11358. The sequence continues at coordinate 10,417 of JBEKMT010000123.1, read as the reverse complement.
CCGGAAAATCTGACCACCAAATTCAAGGCCAACGCTTCTTTCGACGAAATTAGGCTTCGCCAGGGCGGCACTGGCGGCAGCGCCCACGATGGAGGCAATGGCTGGATTTTCAGCGACATGGCGATAGCGACTTCATTTGAGGACTTTGTAGTGGTGCGATTCTGGCAAACGTGGTGGTTCCGGGCCTCGGTAGCCTTATTTTTATTTGGCGCGGTGATTGCGGGTGTGCGCGTGGTAGAAAAGCGAAAATACCAAGTGCAGCTGCAACATGCCGAGCAGGAGCATGCCCTGGAGCGGGAGCGCGCGCGCATAGCCCAGGACTTACATGATGACCTCGGCTCATCACTGACGCGGATCTCCCTGCTGGGGAGTTTGCTCCGCGCCGACAAAGACAACCCGGAGCAAATTGAGATCCACGCGAATAAAATCGCGCAGTCCGCCGACCAAACCGTGCGGGCGTTGGAGGAAATTGTCTGGGCGGTGCGTCCGGACAGCGATACGTTGCAGAGTCTGGTCGATTATATTGCCCATTTTGCGAGTGAATTATTTGAGGGCAACCCGACACGTTGCCGGCTGGATCTGCCCAATGACATTCCGATGCGTCCATTGCCGCCGGATTTGCGACACAATATCTTCCTGATCGTGAAGGAGGCACTGACCAATGTTTTAAAACATGCTGATGCGAGCGAAGTCAATTTGCATGTGCAGGTGGCGGGGGCGGCTTTGGAAATTGTGATCACCGATGATGGCAAAGGATTCGATTTTAACAGCGAAGTTTCCAATCGCGAACGCAACGGCCTGGAGAATATGCGCCGGCGCGCCAGAGTTGTCGGCGGCACCATCGGACTCAGCAGTGAGCCGGGCAAAGGATCGCGCGTGGAGTTTCATATGCATTTTCCCGGTTGAACCGGCCCGGAGGCGAGATTAACGTCACACCGTTCTCCGACGAAAAAGTTTTATGCAAATCAAAGTGGCCATCGTGGATGACGATGAAGGCATTCGCAGCAGCCTGTCGGCGCTAATCAAACGTGCCGCCGGTTTCAAACTTGTCGGCGAATTTGCCAACGCGGAAATCGCGCTCAAGGAAATCCCCCAACTGTCCCCGGATGTGGTCTTGATGGACATCAATCTGCCCGGCATGAAGGGTTACGAATGCGTGCGCCAGATCAAGACATCGCATCCGGCGGTGCAATTTCTGATGCTGACCGTTTATGAAGACGGCGATTCGCTGTTCAATTCGCTGCGGGCCGGGGCCAGCGGCTATCTGCTCAAACGGACGGCCTCCGCGCGCCTGCTGGAAGCGATCCGCGATGTCTTCAATGGCGGCGCGCCGATGACCCCGCAACTGGCCCGTCGCGTCGTGCAATTTTTTTCCAGACCGGCTCCGGAATCCTCACCGCTGGCAAAGCTCACCCCGGCGGAACGCGAGTTTCTTGACCAGTTGGCCAACGGTTATGCCTACAAGGAAATTGCCGACCGCATGAACATCAGCATTGATACCGTGCGCAGTTATGTGCGAACCGTTTATGAAAAGCTGCATGTCCATTCGCGCACGGAAGCCGTGGTTAAATATTTGCGGGGCTGATCGCATGAACATGCGATGAAGGCGCAGGATTTGCGGCTTTGTTTCCGCGGAGTGCGGGACTAAATTCTGGACATTGAAATCTCCCGGGAAAAAGAAGCGCGCCACCCCGCGTCTGCCGTCAAAGGAGCGTCTCCGGCTTTTCAGGGTGATTGCCCTTTCGTTGCCGCTGCTGCTTCTGATCGGCCTGGAAACAGGCCTGCGGCTCGGCGGTTACGGATTTGACCCGCATTTTTTCAAGTTGATCAAGATCGGCGACGAGGATTATTACGTCCAAAACGATGCCTTCAGCTATCGTTTTTTCCCTCCGCAAAACGCGCGGAATCCAGGAGTGCTCCGGATGAAGGCGGTCAAGCCATCCGGGACGTATCGCATTTTCATATTCGGCGAATCTGCCGCCATGGGGGATCCCGAACCGGCCTATGGTCCGGGACGCTACCTGGAGGCGCAATTGCGGGACAAGTTTCCCGGAGTGACCTTCGAGGTCGTGAATGTGGCCTTTACGGCGATCAATTCCCATGTGATCGTGCCCATCGCCCGCGAATGCGCGCAACATGCAGGCGATTGTTGGATCATTTACATGGGTAACAATGAAATGGTGGGGCCATTCGGCGCCGCCACCGTTTTCGGACGGCGTGCACCGTCACTGCCTTACGTCCGACTTGTCACGGCCGTTCAGAAGACTCGCACCGGTCAACTTTTCACGGCGCTGGCGCGCAAACTTCAGAAAGGCGGGGCGCAATTAAATTCATGGGGCGGCATGGAAATGTTTTTGAACAATCAAATCCCGCCGGACAGTCCGCTCCGGGAAAAAGTTTATCGGAACTTCGAACAAAACCTGGACGACATCATCCGGGCCGGGACCGGCGCCGGCGCAAAAATTCTGCTGAACACCGTTGCGGTGAATCTCAAGGATTGCCCGCCGTTCGCGTCGCTCTCCGCCGGCACGGTTTCACCCGACGCCAAAGCGCAGGCAGAAAACTTGCGGCAGCAAGCCGGACAATTGCAGGCTGTCAACGATCTGGCGGGCGCGGAAGAGAGCTACGTAGAGGCCGCGAAATTGGACGGACGCTCGGCCGACCTGCAATACAATTGGGGACAATGTCTGCTCGCGCAAAACGATTTCACCAACGCCCGGGTGCATTTGCAGCAGGCCTGCGATGATGATGCCCTTCCGTTCCGCACGGATTCGCGACTGAACGCCGACATCCGCGCCGCCGCCCTAAGATTCCAGAATGACGGGGTGAGTCTTTTTGATGCCGCCGGATACCTGGCGAACGAAAATCCGGACCAGTTGTGCGGCGACGAGACGTTTTACGAACATGTGCATTTCGATTTCAACGGCAGCTATCAACTCGGTCTGGCCTGGGCCCGGCAGGTTGAAACAATGCTGCCGACTTCGCTTTCGCGCCGGGATGGCTGGCTGTCCAAAGCGGATTGCGACCAGCGACTGGGGTTGTCAGACTGGAACCGGACGACGATTTGGGAGGAGATGGCAGGCCGCTTGCAAGTACCGCCGTTCAGCAGTCAAGCTGGTAATGCCGGGCGCGTGGCGAAGTTGCAGGCGCGCATCCGCGAGCTGCGGGGAGGCATGAACACCAATGATGCAGCGCAGGCTCGGGCTAATTTTGAACTTCAGATTAGCAGGGAGCCGGATGATTTTGAACTGCTGGAAAACTACGCCCTGTTTTTGCAGGCCACGGGCGACCTGCCGGGCGCCATTACCGAATGGCGGCGCGTGCATGAGCTGATTCCGCACGACTACCTGCCCTATTTTCAATTGGGCCGATTTCTTGGCACCGCCGGCCAATGGACGGAGGCAGAATCCGACTTGCGCACAGCGGTAAAGATTCATCCCAGCCTGACGCAAGGCTGGTATGAGCTGGGCAACGCGCTGGCCTCGCAACGAAAGTTTGACGAAGCTCTCGAGAGCTACGGAGTTGCGCGGAGGCAACAGCCACAAGATGCGCAGACCGTATTCCGGATGGGCGAGGCCCACGCGGCATTGAATCAGCCGGCCGAGGCCCTGGAGTGTTACCGGGCGGCAGCCAGGCTGAATAGCGGCGACTGGCAGATCCATTTTCAACTCGGCGGGGCACTGGATGCAGCGAACCAGCTGGCGGATTCGCTGCAGGAGTTCGCCGCGGCCGCACGGCTGAACCCCGGTTATTCACGCACACACTTTAACTACGGGGTATCCCTGGCAAAAATGGGGCGGCTGGATGAGGCCCGGCAGGAATTTATGGAAGCGCTCCGGCTTGAACCCGGATATAAAAACGCACAAGATGCCTTGGAGAAAGTTCAGATACTCATGCAGCGCCAATTAAGAAATTGACCCCGAACCCAAGCTGAAACAACATACAAAAATCCATGTGGTCATTGTTTAAAGAATTTTTGCGCTTCGCAAAGGCGGAAAAGAAATGGTGGTTGATTCCCCTGATTGTACTATTGCTGTTGCTCGGGGCGATCATTCTTTTCGCCGGCAGCTCGGGCATTGCATGGGCGCTTTATCCTTTTCTCTGAAGCATGGCTGGGCTGCAAAATGTCCTCGGCATTTCGGCGTTTTATCATGACTCAGCCGCGGCACTGCTTTGCGGAGGCAAGATTATCTGTGCGGCACAGGAAGAGCGCTTCAGCCGGAAAAAAAATGATTCCGAATTTCCGCAGCTTGCGGTGCAATTTTGCCTCCAGCACGCCGGTTTGAACCCGGCACAGCTGGATGCCGTGGTATTCTACGACAAGCCGATGCTGAAATTCGCCCGGTTGTTGGAGACCTATCTTGCAGTGGCGCCCGGCGGGCTTCGTACATTTCCAACCGTGCTGGCGAACTGGCTCGGAGGCAAGCTGGACCTGCGCAAGACCATCCGCGCCGAATTGCCGGGGTTGCGCCGAGATTGCCCGATTCTATTCACGGAACATCACCAAGCCCATGCGGCGAGCGCCTTTTATCCCTCGCCTTTCGACGAAGCGGCCATCCTCACGATCGACGGTGTGGGCGAATGGGCGACGACCACGATCGGCACCGGAAACGGACGTGAAATCAAACTGCTCAAAGAACTGCGTTTCCCGCATTCCCTCGGCTTGCTTTACTCCGCGTTCACGGATTACTGCGGGTTCCGCATCAATTCCGGTGAATACAAGCTCATGGGGCTCGCGCCCTACGGTGAGCCAAAATTCGCCGGCGTTATCCGCGAAAAATTAATGGAGATGAAGCCGGACGGCTCGTTCCGGTTGAACCTCGACTACTTTAATTTTCTGCACGGCACGACGATGACCAACGAAAAGTTTTTCGCGTTGTTCGGAGGACCACCGCGCAGCCCGGCAGAGAAAATTGAGCGTCGGCACATGGATGTGGCGCGGTCCATCCAAGTCGTCACGGAAGAGATCATGCTTAAGCTGGCGCATCACGCGCGGGAAGTTACCGGTTCGAAAAACCTGTGCATGGCCGGTGGTGTGGCGCTCAATTGCGTCGCGAACGGATTGATTTTGCGGGAGAAAATTTTTGAGCGAATCTGGATTCAACCGGCTGCCGGCGATGCCGGCGGTGCGCTGGGGGCAGCCCTGGCTGCCTGGTACGCGCAACCGGATCATGGGCGACGGGCGGAGACACCCGATTCCATGCAGTCGGCGTTGCTCGGGCCCGAATTTTCCGACGATGAAATCAAAACCGTGCTGCGAGCGAACGGCGCAAATTATACCCAATTGGGAAGAGAGGCGCTGTTGGACTTCACGGTTGAGCTTCTGAAATCAGAAAAGGTGATCGGCTGGTTTCAAGGACGCATGGAGTTCGGCCCGCGCGCCCTCGGCAGCCGTTCCATCCTGGGCGACGCGCGTTCGCCGAAAATGCAGTCCGTGATGAATTTAAAGGTCAAATTCCGCGAATCCTTCCGGCCGTTCGCACCCATCGTCCGCCGCGAACGCGTGGCGGATTATTTCGAGTTGGATGTCGAATCACCTTACATGCTGCTGGTGGCTCCCGTCAGGCCGGACTTGCGCAAGCCCCTGCCCACTCATGTGACCGGCCTTGACCTGCTGAAAGCCGAACGATCCACGCTGCCAGCGGTGACGCACGTGGATTACTCGGCACGCATCCAGACCGTCGCACGCGAAGGCAACCCCCTGCTCTACGATTTGTTGCAACGTTTTGAGGACAAAACCGGCTGCGGCGTGCTGGTCAACACCTCCTTTAATGTGCGCGGCGAACCCATCGTCTGCTCGCCGGACGATGCTTACCGTTGTTTCATGAACACCGAGATGGATTTCCTCATCATGGGAAGCTATGTGATCGAACGCACCGCCCAACCCAAACGCGAGATTTCCAGGCGAATCGCGCCGCAGGCGGATTGATATGAAACTGCAACTCAAAGAAGATCCGCGGGAATGGCGCAAGCAGGCCTGGCTGGCGGCTGTGGGACTGGCGGTTCTAAGCTGCGTGTTGCGGTGGCGTCGCGTGCTTCCGCAACATCTCTGGCTCGGGGCTTTGGCGGTGTTCGCGGGCGTGTTCCTTTGCGCCTGGATCCGGCCGGGTTGGTTTCGCGGATACTATCGCTTTTCCATGCGGCTGGGTTTTGCAGCCAGCCGGGTTCTTGGATTTGTGGCGCTGGTCTTATTTTTTCTATGTGTGCTGACACCGGTCGGCTTGATCTTGCGACTGGCGGGTAAAGATCCATTGCAACTTAAGCGCCCGGCGGAAGTAACGTCATATTGGCAAAAGACCAGTGACGGCAGCTCATTAGACCGGCTTTTTTGAAAATCATAATTTGAAAAAGCATCGCAAACCGTCGAACCCGGACCGGCAGAAAAAATTTGCCGGACCAACGCGCGGTGCTTCGCCACCTCTGGTCTTGTCACCCGGCCGCACATGGGTGTACCGCTTGTTTGCCCTGGTGGTCCTCCCGCTGGCGTTGCTCGCCGGTCTGGAAGTGATTCTGCGGTTGGCCGGCTGCGGTTATACCACGGGATTTTTTGAAAAGATACACGTTGGGGGCACGGAATACATGGTCGACAACGAAGATTTCAGCCTGCGATTTTTTCCACCGCAACTGGCGCGTTGGCCCGGACCCGTGATGTTTGAAGCTCAAAAACCGGCCAACACCTACCGAATTTTCATCCTGGGCGAATCGGCTGCACGCGGAGAACCGGAACCAAACTATGCCGCCTCGCGCTATTTGAAAGCACTGCTGGAGGAAAGATTTCCGCAAACGCACTTTGAAGTCATCAATCTCGGCATCACGGCCATTGATTCACACGTCATCCTGCCCTTGGCCCGCGATTGTCATCAGGCCGGCGGAGATTTGTGGATTATTTACATGGGGAACAATGAAATGGTTGGTCCCTTTGGGGCCGCCACAGTTTTTGGCGCCAAGGCTCTGCCTCTCGCCATGGTGCGGCTGGATCTGGCATTGCAGCAGAGTCGGGTTGGACAATTGATCGTGAATTTGAGCCGCCAACTCCACCGGTCCGGCGAGCAGGCAGATTGGGGCGGAATGAAAATGTTCCTGGGCAACCAGCTTCGCGCAGACGACCCGCGCCGGGAGATGGTTTATCGGAATTTTGCAGCGAACCTGGATGAAATCATCCACGCCGGCCTGGGCTCGGGCGCAAAGATCCTCCTCAACACCGTGGCGGTGAACCTGGCGGACTGTCCGCCGTTTGCGTCCTTGACCAACGCAAATTTTTCTTCAGAACAGTCGACTCAGTTTCAATCCCTGTTCCGTGCCGGGTGCCAAGACCAGGGTCGAGGCGATTGGAGTAACGCAGCGCAACAGTTTGCGGCGGCGGCAAACCTGGATCCAATTTATCCCGAGGTTGCCTACCGTCGGGCCGAATGCCTGTCGCAAATGGGCGATGCAGCGGCGGCGCGTGACCAGTATCAGAAAGCATGCGACGACGATGCATTGCCATTCCGGGCGGATTCACGCATCAATAGCATCATCACGGCTGAGGGCAAACGTTTTGCGGGGGCGCAACTGGCATTTTTCGATGCAGCCTCCGCGCTGGCGGCCCAGACGACGAACGGAGTTTGCGGTAAGGAAAGCTTCTATGAACATGTTCACTTCAACCTTGACGGGCAATTCAAGTTGGGACGGGAGTGGGCTGAACAGGTGGAAAGGTTGCTGCCACCAGACTTCTCCGCGCGGGCAATGACCAATGGATGGGCCGGCCAGAATGTGTGTGATGACAGGCTCGGTTTGACCGACTGGAATCGTTGCGCGGTGACTGAGATCATGATCGACCGCCTGCATCGCCCGCCATTGAGTAGCCAGTTTAACAACGCGGAGCGTCTGGCAGCACTGGAGTCAGAGGCGAAGGAGTTACAACAGCGGATGAATCCGACCACGGCGCAAACGGCGGCGGTGGTGTATGTGGCTGCTATCAATCGATCGCCACAGGATCCGGTCTTGCATGAGAACTACGCAGAATTTCTCGAATCGGCGGGCGATTTGAAAACTGCGGTTACGCAATGGCAGCAAGTAGGAGAGTTGCTCCCACACAGTTGCGAGCCCTTTTATCAAGCGGGGCGACTGCTGGAAAATCTGAACCAATGGAATGACGCCGAAGCGGCCCTGAATAAGGCGGTGGCCCTGCGTCCTCGCTTCGTAGAAGCCTGGTATGAGCTGGGAAATACCGGGCTTGGCTCCGCCAACTATGAAAAAGCACTTCGGGATTATCAACGGGCTTCAGAATTGGATCCGCTGGAAGGGAGTTATTATGCCTTCATGGGCAAGGCACTGGCGGGGCTGAACCGCCACGCCGAGGCGATTCAGCGCTACCAACAGTCCTTGAAAATTCAGCCGGATTCTTGGGAAGTGCATTTTGCACTGGGCGATGAGCTGGCCGCGATCAGTCAATTCAGCCAGGCGGCAGACGAGTATGCCGAGGTTGTCCGGCTGAAACCAGACAATGTGATCGGGCATTTGGACCTGGGGGTGATGCGGGCCAGACTGGGGTTGTTTGATGACGCCCTCCTACAATTTGCTGAAACGCTTCGCCTCGATCCAAACAACCGGCAGGCGCAGGAATACATTGACCGGGTGCACACCTGGAAAAACCAGCAACGCTGATCTGACCCGGTCGCTGCCTCCTCTTCTGGTCTTAATGCCGGAGCCTTGCCAGGACGTTTTTCTATTCCCGGGTCGAATCCTCTTTCACCGCACAATCATGCGGTAGAATTATCGCATGGTTGAGAGTATGGTTCGTACATGACCCAGCAACACTACCCCTGTATTTAATCATTTAATCCCACAAAAATCCCCAATTATGATCACCAAAAACAGAAACTTCGGGCTGATGACCGGCATATTGCTCGGCTTGGCCGGAATAATAAGCGCCCACGCCCAGAGCACTTTTGTGACTTTCAGCGTGGATATGGGCACAAACATCGCCAACGGAACTTTCACACCGGGCACGGACACTGTCTCTGTTCACGGAACTTTTAACGGCTGGGGTGCGGGGACGAATCTAGTGCAAGAGGGCAGCAGCACGGTTTATACCAATACGTTAGACGACACTTCCGATGCCAATGCCGGCTTGCTCCAATACAAGTTTGTGATTGACGGCTCTACTTATGAAAGTCTGGCTACGGGACAAAATCGGTGCGCACTGTTGCCGGCTACCAGCGGAGCCAGCCTGGTTTTGTCGACGCCGTTTTTCGCCGATGACGGGGCGCCCGTTACAAATGAAGTTACGTTTCGAGTGGACGTTTCCCAGCAAATTGCTTTGGGTGTGTTTACCAATGGTACCAGTTCCGTGGAAGTGAGAGGACTGTTGAACGGATGGGCTGGCGGTGTGGATGAAATGACCAATGACACGTCAATTCTGGTTACCAACCAGTATGGATTGGTAACTTCCAACGTCTGGATTGGAACGTTCCCCGTGGCGTCCTCCCCAGCCGGGGTGGAGGCTTTCAAATATGTGATTCAGCCGGGCACCGTCTGGGATTCGCCCAGCCCAGCCAATCAAAATGGCCCTGGTGGTGGAAATCGATACTTTGACAATGTCGCGCAGACGCTGCCTTTGGTGAATTTTAGCGATGAGCCCTTCGCGCCGCTGTGCACGGTCACGTTCTCCGTAGACATGTCAGCCCAGCTTTATTATGGCAACTGGGCTCCCAGTGACGGCGTATTTTGTCAGGGTATAAATGGTGACTGGAGCAATGATACTGCAAACACAATGACCAACAATCCATCCTCCGCTAATACTAATATTTACTATGTGACCCACACTCTCGGGCAGGGCGCGAAGTCAGAGTATAAATTCACCTATAGCGGCACAAGCGGCACTATTTATGAATCACTAACTTCAACTGATCCATCGGTGGACCCAAACAATAATGACAATCGAGTCTATGTGACTCCCCTTGCCTCTAGTGCCAATGTGCCGACAGTTTATTTCAGCGATCTATCTATCAATGATCAGCTCACCACAAACGTTTGGGTAACTTTCTCGATCGACATGGCCGGTGCGTCGCAGTATCCTTCCGGTCCTGCCTTTGACCCCTCGGTGGATTTCGTTAGCGTCAACAGTCCCGCATTTACTGGAGCGTGGCAGAGTTGGGATCCGTTAACTTTGGCAGCATATGAACTGGTAGAAGTCGGGACAAGTTCGGTATACACAAATTCATTCCTGATTCCCTCGGGAAGTGCCTTGGGCACAACTTACAAGTATGGCATTGACGGTGCAGACAACGAGGCTGCCAGCGGCGATAACCTTCTTAGGTTTATACGGTCCACCGCCACTGGTGCCTATAGCTTCCCGGTGGACACCTTTGGCAACCAATATAACGAACCTTCGTTTGGGGAACTCTCGGTTGGTCCGGAATCCGCCGGCAAGGTT
>JBEKMT010000122.1:0-15780 GCA_050008355.1 Verrucomicrobiota bacterium | reverse complement strand
TCCGCTTCCACAGCGGATCCGACACGTGAAACCGAGAAGGCATTTTCATTTGTAAGAACCGCTATCATAGACGCTTCCAAGCTTACATTCGTTCAAATTATCTATTTTGAATACACGCCCTAGTGTTCATTTTCATTTCAGTGTTTTCTGCTTCTGGTGCAGCCACAACAGCACAACCATGTTGCCCCCAAAAACTCAGACCCCGCCACGCCAATCCATCTGGCGCCGGGAGACAGGGGCGAGAATACAAGACACCACAAATTCATTTCAACATTGTCAGCAACTTGAATGCCAGCGCATTACACACCGACGTTACCACGTGGGCCGGTCCTTGGGCATGGGGTATTACCCTACAAGGGATCAGAATAGGGACAATTGCTCCAAAGAGCGACAGTTCACCGTGGTGGGTCTGAAAAGAGCAAACATAGATCCAATGAACACAGAAGTGTAAATTATTTATTTTTCCCGTCGCCCATTGGTAAAATGTGCCTCCAACAGCCGTATAAAGAATGCCTAAAAAGCATGGTAAAAACTACCATGGCTCATCCTTCGAGAATCAGGTAAAGCGCCGTTGGTCCCCGCCAGACTTCGAGTGGTTTCCACTTCTTCCCAAAAGTAGCCGATCAAGGTGGAGTGGTGGAGATTGCCCGCTGGTTCAATCGTTGATTCCGCCGTGACGGTGACCTCTGATTTCTTCCCGGATCGGGGCCGCTACGGTGCCACGAATCGTGAATGTTACCGTCCTCACGGGTATGGAATAATTGTCGTTCTCAACCGAAGATTTTTCAGTCAACAGCAATCGTGATGAAAAAATCAAACACAACGGCATGGCCGGATGGGACGGACGGATGGTAGGGTTGCTGGTGTCGATCATAAACGTATAATATGTTTTGAACACTCAATTAATTTTAGTGGTTCATTGCCGCAACCGTAGACACAAATGCTCTGCAACTGCTATTCGGTATTTACCCCATGCCGGACTTTACGAATTCCTCGCCGTAAATGGCACGCCGCCGCCAATGATGCCGGCGCAAATACCGGTATGGATGTCGTTTTTGTCCCTGCTTGCCGAATTTCGAATCCAAAAAGCTGTCCTCCCGTCACAAGCGGCTTACTTTGGCCAGCTCCGTTGCACCAGGAGTCAAACTTTAAATCTGCTTTTCTCGGCACTGAACCACGCCGCATTAGACCCAGATCCATCCCGTCCACAGCTTTGGAGCGAACTCCCTAACCAAAACTCCAGCCAGTGTCTCAATGGTTCGATAAATGTCGCGGCGACTGCAATGTATAGAATGACAAGCTGATTCACCATCAGAATTGGTTCTGTGAGGTAGTTCACGCCCGTTCAAAATGCGAAGCAGTCGCAACCCCTGCCCCAAAAGTCAGCGTATTGATTGCGAACACTTTCGGTGGCGGAAACAAGTTGACCCCAAGCGTGCGTGCAACCTTGAGACCGGCATCCGACGCCGTGGTGATGGCCGTCGGCCATCGGCACTCCAGCACGGACGGCTTTGCGAATATCTAATTGCGCGCCATAACCACCGAAGGCTTTTACTGGCGACCATTCCGGCAGGACGGGCACGGGTGCCGGCGCCAGGGGCTCGAATTCTTCCGCGGCATGAACAATCTTCCCGTCAACGATGGTGAGAACAGATTCAATGCCTTTGATCTTTTCCGCCGGCACACTGAAGTAATCTGCCGTGAGCACGATCAGATCCGCCAATTGTCCGGAAGCGATGGCCCCCTTCTTCCCGCTTTCGCCGGAAAACCAACTGCTGCCCCGCGTGTAAAGTCGCAAGGCTTCCTCGCGACTGAGGCAATTTTTGTCGGGATACATGGAGACACCGCCCACGGTTTTGCCGGTCACCAGCCAATACAGTGAGACCCAGGGGTTGTAACTCGCCACTCGTGTCGCGTCAGTACCGGCACCCACGGGAATTCCGAGTTCCAACATTTTCCGGACAGGCGGTGTGCGGGCGGCGGCGTCCTTCCCGTAACGTGCCATGAAATATTCGCCCTGGTAGGCCATGCGATGTTGGATCGCGATGCCGCCTCCCAAAGCCCTCACCCGCTCCAGATTGCGTTCAGAAATGGTCTCACAATGATCCAGGAACCAGTTCAGGCCTTTCAGCGGCACATCGCGGTTTACTTCCTCAAACACATTCAGAAAGCGGGTGATGCTTTCATCGTAGGTGGCGTGCAAACGGAACGGCCATTTGTTGGCGGCCAGCAGCGAAACTACTCCCTTGAGTTCCCCCTCGAGCGACGCCGACAGGTCTGGGCGCGGCTCCAAGAAGTCTTCGAAGTCAGCCGCGGAAAATACCAGCATTTCTCCCGCACCATTGCATCGGAAAAAGTCATCTCCCCTGCCCGGCCCGGTCATCTTTATCCAACGAGCAAAATCTTCCTTCTCCTGTTTGGGCCTCTGGGTGAACAAATTGTATGCGATGCGCAGGGTCATCTCGCCCTTGCGGTGCAGTTCTTCGATGATGGCATAATCCTCCGGGTAATTTTGAAAGCCGCCACCGGCATCGATGATACTGGTGAGCCCTAGCCGGTTCAGTTCGCGCATGAAATGACGCGTGGAGTTGAGTTGTTGTTCCGGCGGCAGTTTGGGACCTTTGGCGAGGGTGGCATAGAGTATGGTGGCGTTGGGTCGGGCCACGAGCAGTCCGGTCGGATTCCCATTATTGTCACGCTGAATTTCGCCGCCGGGTGGATTGGGCGTATCTTTGGTATAACCACACGCACGCAATGCCGCTTTGTTCAGTAATGCGCGACAATACAAATGCAAAATAAATACCGGGGTTTCGGGAGCCGCAGCATTAATCTCGTCTAAGGTCGGCATCCGGTGCTCTGCAAATTGAAACTCGCTCCAGCCACCAACGATGCGCACCCACTGTCCTACGGGCGTCCGGGCGGCTTGCTCCTTGAGCATCCGGAGTCCGTCAGCGAGTGAAGGCACCCCGTCCCAGCGCAATTCCATGTTGTAATTCAAACCGCCACGAATGACATGGAGGTGCGAGTCGTTCAGACCGGGAATTGCGCGCCGACCTTTCAGGTCAATGACTTTGGTATTCGGCCCGGGTCGGTATTCTTCCGCGTCATCCACACCGATGATACGGCCGCCCTTAATAGCGACGTTCGTGGCTTCGGGATACTTCGGGTCAAGTGTGGTGATACGTCCATTGTGCAAGATGAGATCGGCAAAAACAGATGTAGTCATACTGGCTCCTGGTTTTTGGTTTTATGCTGATGGTTAAATCAAACTCCTGTTTTTTTGGCGCCGACCGCCGGGCGCTGGCAGCCGCAACCCCACCTGCCTGGCCCATGAGTCGAATCAGGCTGCCGTTTACTACTCTGCCCATTCCAATCCTTAGTGAGTTTTCTGGGGCACAACATGTGGAATTTTTGCCGACTGCGGCGCGTGATGCACCATGGTGTAGGCATATTCCACACCGACGCCATAGGCGCCGCCTTGTTGCTTGAGGAGACTCATGAGGTTATTGTAGTGATCGCGTTTGGCCCAATCGCGCTGCCATTCCAGCAGAGCCCCAATGGTGGTCAGACGCACTGCCCCGGCCTGGACCATGCGGGAGAGCGCAGCTTCCTGCGCTGCGGGTGAGGTGGCGCCACAGCAATCCTCGACGACATAAATGTTGTAACCGGCGCCGAGCATCTCGATGGTGGGCCAGGTGATGCACACTTCGGTCCAAAGCCCGGTCATGAGGATGTTCTTGCGGCCGGTGGCTTCGATTGCCTTGCGGAAGCCGGCATCATCCCAGGAGTTCATGGAACTACGTTCGACCACGGGTTGGCCGGGAAAAATATCAAGCAATTGTGGCCAGATATAACCGCTGAAGGATTCGGTTTCGACGGCGGTGAGGACAGCAGGCACGTTGAACTCCTTCGCGACCTTAGCGAGCAACGTGGTGTTGCTGATCAAGGTGGCCCGGTCGGCGCTGGCGACGCCGAAAGTCATTTGCGGTTGCTGGTCGATGAACACGATGGCCGAGTCGGCGGCCGTGTAGAGCTTGTGGTATTGGTTCATTTTATCATCCTTTCTACGTATTTATTTGTTGTTTATTTGCTGACCAAGGTCGAACAAGAGATAACGGGTGCCCTTTTCGGACGTCAATTATAAATTGCTCTCTCCACCCAAAGACACGCCGTCGCGCGTTAAAATCTTTTTCCTGAACAAATATTTATGACTGAATCACTGATCAGCGAATTCAGTCCACCTTAAAGAACGAGAAAGCCGGAAGAAAAGGCCAACTGACTTTAGGGAAAAATTTGAGCACTAAACCCAGGCGTTATTTGCCTTCGATTTCGTTGAAAAGCCAGGCTCGGGAGAAATTCCAATAATTTTTGGCCGTCGAGGCGGAGATTCCCAGGAGCTGGGAGACCTCCTCGATTGTCATCCCGGTGAAATAGCGCAATTTGACCACCTCCGCCTGACGGGGATACTTAGCGGCGAATTTATCGAGCGACTCGTGGACCGCTAGCAGCTGGTCGTCGGGGCTGGGTGCAGCCAACTCAAACCCCTCAAGCTCGACCCGCTCGAATCCGCCCCCGTGCCGGTGAGTTTGCTTCCGGCGTGAGCGATCGATGAGAATGTGTCGCATTGCCTCAGCGGCGGCACAAAAAAAATGTCTGCGATCGTTAAACGTGGCCTCCCTTGATCCTGCCAATCGCAACCACGCTTCATGGACCAATGCGGTGGGTTGGAGCGTCTGCCCAGGTGCTTGCTGGGCCAATTTGAAGGCCGCCAAACGCCGCAATTCGTCATACACGAGTTCAAGCAAGTGATCGCTGGCCGCGGGGCCGCTTTTCTCAGCTGCATCCTGGATTGATGAGGCATCGCTCATGTATTTACGTGGGATTCGGACCCGATCGCGTGACAGCAAAACCAATTTATTATGTCAAATTCATTTGCCAAGCTCGCCAAGTTTGCCTCAACCTTTTTCACTCGCCGGTGCCTGCTGAATCAGGGTCGCAGCCTCGTCCAGTGAGATGCGTGCCATGAGCCACGCTACCCACGAATCCCCCAGATCCACGCTGTCTTTTGCAGCTGAAATGCGTGGCGCCAACGAGTCGCCTTCGGCCAGCATGGCTCGCGCGTTCTCTTTCTCACCAAGCCGCCATTGCGCCATTGCCAGCACGGCATATCCCTTGGCCCGTGCGAAAGCCTGATCGCTTTTCAGCGACTTCTCGGCCCAGACAACTGCTTCCCCGAATTGCCCTTGACGATATTCGGACAACGCCTTGCACGCCTGGAAATAACCCATTGCTGAAGCATCGCTTCCGATCGCGACCGCCCTGCTGGCCAGGGTGTCAACAACTTGCAAATCCACGCCCGAATCAGGCAGAAGGAGACAGTCGTCCGCGATCCTTTCCGCGATATACGGGTCGGATGTGTCGGCGAACATGGGCAGGATCCTTTGGCAGAGTTTTTCGTATTCCAGACGACTATGATTTATCACCAGAAGACCGGCCAGCACGTGACAACGGTAATGGTCTTTGGGCTGATACTTCACGGCAAGGGCGGCATCGGCAGCGGCTTGCTCCCAGCGCCCGCGACGAGCCATCAGACCGACCCGTACAGAGAGAAGGTCCACACTTGAGGGTTGGGCCACAAACGCCGGAGTCAACGTTTCATTTAGTAGTTGCTCCGCCTCGGCATACTTTTTCTGCGCAGCAAGATCCCGGACCAACTCCCCGACTTCCCACAAAGTGGACGGATTCTGGCCCCCCGCCCGTTTGCGCCACAAGGCCAGGGCGCCGCGATTCACGGTTTCTGCTTCGGTCCAATCGCCTTCGGATTCCAGGATTTGCGCCAGGCTGCCAATCGAACTCAAAGTGTCCGGATAATCTTCACCGAGCAGCTTGCTCTGGATCGAAATGGCTGCCTTCAACACTGCGTGTGCTTCGGGAAGATTCCCCCGTACCCGCATGACCTCTCCGAGATTGGAGATGGATTTGACCACGTAGGGATGCTCCTCAGGGAGCAGCTTGTATTCGATGGCAAAGGCCTCATTGTATGACGCTTCCTCCTCATCTAATTTGCCCTCGTAACCCTCCGCCAGGCCAAGATTCTTGAGGCCCTCGCCCACGTCCATGTCCTCGTTTCCCACCAGCCGACGGCGCATAGCCAGAAACTCCCGATCTACGGCTTCGGCCTCGGCCCACCTGCCCTCTCCCAGCAACACAAGACAGAGACTATTGAGAGAGTCTGCCACTTCTAAATTGTCGCCGATAAATAAACTTTTCCGGATTGCGAGCGCTTCCCGAATCATCGCTTCAGCCTCCGGCAACTTCTGTTCGTCCGTATAGACACTGGCTAAGGCATTCAGCGATCTGGCTACATCCGCATTGTTGGTTCCAAACTGTTGCTGGCGACTAGTGAGGGCTTCGCGGTCCGCCGATTCCGCATCGGCGAGTTTTCCCTCCTTCCAAAGCACCATTCCCAGGTCATTTAACGACGTCGCCGACTCGGTGCTTCCCCGACCGTAGAGTTTTTGATTCATCGCCAAAGCTGTACGTTGCATTTGTTCGGCGTCGGGATATTTGCCGATTTGCAGGAAGAGCTGGCCGATGAGACTGCGCAGTTCAACTTCCACCTCGGGTTGGTTGGTTAAATCATTGCCAACACGCCTGGCCGCTCGAACCAGGATCTCTTGAAGCATCGTGGTATCCCGGCCAAGCGCATATGATGGACCCACGCCTTGCAACATGTCTTCCAGAAATTGCGTGATTTGGCCGCTTTTGACGGCTGCCGTTTCGGCCCTGGTCTTGTCGGCTTCTGCCTGGATCTGCGCCGCGCTGGCCTTTTGCCGTTCAATCTCCGCCTGCAGGAGCGCCGCATCTTCCTCCCGCCGTGCTTCCCTTTCTTTGGCCAGAGCGGCCGAAACGATTACGAGACTCGCAACCAGAAAAATGAGTATGACACCCGCGGCGACGAACAGAAGTTTATGGCGCAAGGCTGTTTTTCGAAATTTGTAAAGCAGGCTGGGTGGGCGCGCCGAAATAGGTTCGTTGGCCAAATAACGCTTAACATCCAATGACATGCCGTAGGCGGTTTCGTAACGCCGGGCGCGATCCTTCTCCAAGGCCTTCATCACAATCCAATCCAAATCCCCGGAAACGGCACGAATCAGCCTGGTGGGCTCGGCTTTGCGGCGTTGGGCCACAGTCGTCAGGTCAGCCCCGGTCAGCTTGCTCAAACGCGTGGACGGGCGGGCTGGTTCCTGTTCCCGAATCACCCGGCGAATTTCATCCAGCCCAACTTTCAGCAGTTCTCCCGTGTCAAACGGCGTTGAGCCAGTCAGTAATTCGTACAGTAACACCCCCAGACTATAAATGTCGGTGCGGGTGTCGACGTCGACGTTGGTGAGCGCCGCCTGTTCCGGGCTCATGTAGGCCGGCGTACCGATAAGCATCTCGAAAGCCGTGAAGATTGTTTTGTCCGTCAACCGCTGATTCGTGGTCGCCTTCGCAATGCCAAAATCAATCACAACGGGCAAGGCCACGCCTGCCATCGTTGTCGTCACCAATATGTTGGATGGCTTGATATCCCGGTGGATGATGCCTTTTTGATGCGCGTGTTGCACGGCCTGGCAGACTTGGACAAAAAGTCCCAACCGCTCTTCGGTGGTCAGCGAACCCTGATCGCAGTACTCTGTGATCCGGACGCCTCGGACCAATTCCATGACAAAATATGGCCGCCCGGACTCAGTCGAACCCGCATCAAATACCTTGGCGATGTTTGGGTGATCCATCATCGCAAGGGCCTGTCGCTCGGCTTCAAACCGGGCAATCACACTCTTGGTATCCATCCCCGGCTTGATCACCTTCAAGGCGACCCGGCGATAAATTGGTTCCTTCTGTTCGGCCATGAAAACCACGCCGTAACCACCTTCACCGATTTGCTGCAATAATTTATAGCGCCCGATGCAATCTCCGGGCTTTTCTCCCGCAGCGACAACATTCATGGCCCCTCCTGGGACGCCAGGCACCGGTTCTTCCATGAATTCTCCCACCTTCTCGAAAGCCTCCAATAGTACTTCTACCCTACGTCGCAAATCCGCGTCACCCAAGGACGCGCGCTCCAGATAAGCCGCCCGCTCCATCGCCGGAAGCTGTAGTGCTTCCTCAAAAATTACGACGTCCATGTTGAAATCATTTTTCATTTCATTTCAATTTCACCAGGTGTGCAGTACGTGCCGAACCATAACTCGTAAACCTCAAAAAAACCAAGCTTGCCATCCTTTCTCAAGGTTAAACTCCGCATCATCTGTCAACCACTGCCGCTGAACAAGTTGAAGGGATTTGCTTAAAAAAGGCTATTAAATGTCGATCTTCCAGGGCGTTCATTCTGGTTTCCTTTGTGGTCGCTGCTGGTACCACTAAACCAAGCTCTTTCACGTAAAACATCACCCCAACATCATCCTAAACATCTATAAATCAAGACCTGGCAGAGGCTTAAGCCAAGCTCTGTGGTTTTGAAGATTGGGGAATGGATTTTTCCGGGAACATTTTCAGTGAACAACGCTCTTAATCGGACATTAACAACCAGACTCAAACCAAAAATTTTATGAAGAAATCGCCCTTCAAGAAGCCGTCCAAATACTGCTTGTGTATGATTCCGGGCATTGTCGCCCTTACGTTTTTTGCCGTCGGCAGCGTCATGGCAAGGCAACCGCGGCTCAACCCCCACTTCAACCAGCCGGGCAACATTCTCATCGCGGACCAATTCAACAATCGGATCATTGAAATTGATAACGACGGTAACATCATCTGGACGTATGGACTTGGCCCCACCAATTTTTCAGAAAAGGGAATCATTGGCGTGAACGATGCGCAACGGGTTGGTCCGTTTACGCTCATGGCTGGCACCGGCACCCCTGCCGGCGTCATTCCTCAGGCAACTAACGGTGTGGTTGATAATCGCGTGATTCTGGTGGACCCCTTCGGCGACATCGTCTGGCAATACGGACGGTACGGACAAACCGGCTTGGGCCGCGACCTGTTGAATACACCAGTTCAATGCACTTGGCTCCCGTCTGCCGACGTTCTCATCACCGACCAGGCTAACAACCGCATAATCGAGGTGAACCTCGATAAAAAAATCGTCTGGCAATATCCGGGAATGAACACAAACGATTCAGACCAGTTAAACGGCCCGAACTCTGCCGAACTGCTGGCAAACGGCCACATCCTGATTGCCGATCAGGGAAATAACCGGGCGATCGAGGTCACCCGCAGTGATAAGATCGTCAAGATATTCACCGCGGGAGGCACCGTGAGTATCGTCGCTTTCGCGAGCCGCCTCGCGGATGGAGACACCCTCCTGACCGATTCCGGAAATTCGCGCGCTGTCGAAGTCGACCCCAACGACAATATCGTTTGGCAATATGTCACCGATACTGACCCGCTCAGTGTTCCCGCGCCATTTCCCACGCGGGCGGTGCGGCTTCACAACGGTGATACCCTCATCAGCGACCAGTTCAACAATCGCGTTATCCAGGTGGACCCGGACGGTGACATTGTTGCGGATTACGGGTTGCCTCTAGCCGGTGGCCCCGTAAATTCATTCCCTTTTGGAAATAATTTTGGCTTCAGCCCTTATACCACCCGGGATGGATTATATTCGCCTTATGATGCCAAGGTCATCGGCGATTATACCGGATTAACCCCGCCATTTGGCTTTAATGCCTTCGATTTGAGATGACGGTCGTGTCTTCAAAAAATCATGGAGAGTGACAGGGGCCGGCCTTTGGCGAGATGTCAGGTCGACTTTTTGGCCACGAATCCGTATTTGCAGACTATTTGTGAAGCCATCTCGAAGTCAAGCAGCTGGTCGAGCGTTGTAAAGAGGCCGAGCTTCATCAAGTCGAGAATAATCTGGGAAGCATTCGTATCAAGTAGCCCCGCCAACTGTGCCACTGATAAATGCTCCGGAAGCTCCAACTCGATCAGGAACGTTGAAGACAAAGTCAACGGAGGCATTGAATGCTCTGGCGCCCGTTTTGCCTTGAGTTTCAGGGCGTCAAACAGGTCTTTGCAGCCCTCCGGCAACAAATAACCGCGCTTCATGAAGTCACTCTCCATAATTGTAAAAAGCGAACCCGGTTAGATCCACTCACAGGAAGATGACGCTGCTACGGGAACTTGCGATGTCTCTGCTTGCTCCCGACTGCTCCTGCGTCCCACTAAAAGAGAAGTGCCGCCCGAGCCCGGACCGGGCCCCCCACCGGCATCCTTATACCAATCAATGGAATAAGTCTGCGCTGATTCGAGCCGGGGCGGCAAAAGACAAAATTTAAGAAATAAGGCTTTCAAAAGTCACTTTGGGAAGTTTGTGAGGGCGGTTTGCCTGCGGCTGCAAACAAATGCTATCGTTCTGCACAGCCAACGAAAGGCCTACCACGACGACAGTATTCCATGATTTCCCCGGGATTTCAGTTGCTTTTAGATACATCATTGGTGCCTGCTGCTTCCAGACAGGACGGTTCCCACTCATCTAAGAAGAATTTGAGGCGAAGGATTACGAACAATTTCGAAATTTCTTTCGTGGCAAAGACTGTTTCCTAACCGGCGAAACAATTTTGATTCCATGTACTTCCACGGAGGAAGCGATTTCCGAAAGCCTGAAGATTAAACCGGAATTAGATTCAAATTATCACTTGCCAAAAACTGGAAAACAAGCTAGTGTTTTAATTAAGGACATACCGTACAGCTAGCTTATGACAATTCAGAAAAATAAGCTTAGCGGAGCTACTCAAGCCTCATCAGCTCCCAGGCAAATTTTGTTTTTTCATTTCGAAGACCATCAACACGGTCTGCGGAAATTTTTTACTCATTTGAATTCTGAACGGCGGCTTTTTACTCCGTGGCAGCCTCGTCGTGGTTTTTAAAAAGTAAAACGAAAGGCACTGTATGACCATCACCTCACAATTCAAATTTTCGCCTGGCCGGATCGTGGTCGCGCCGGCGGCTCACTCGCGGCTATCGTCGGATGACATCCGCAAGGCATTGAACCGCCATCTCAATGGCGATTGGGGTGACTTGAGCAAAACTGACCGCGAAGAGAATGAAGATTCACTCGCGAAAGGCCACCGCCTACTCTCCGTCTATCACAGCCAGGACGGCACCCAATTTTGGATTATCACTGAGGCCGATCGGTCTGTGACCAATGTCTACCTGCCTGAAAATCATCATGACCGCGACATCGGACATGCCGTAAGTGCGCCGGCGGATAATTCGAGAAAACCAAATCATTACATCCCTCGCCCAATGGTGGCCCACCCTGGCCTCACTTTCCGGTTTCGAGCGCAATAAACCGTCCAAGACAAGAAATTGCTCCGAGTGCTCCGCTTGTTTTTCCGTTTTTCGCTGGAGATCGCGGCTAAGATGCTTGGTCCGTAACCCTTTACCGTGTGCTCCGCTTTTCCCCGCTCCGGTGGCGAGGCCGGTGTACCATGGCTGCTCACTCCGTGGCTGCAGAACAATTTGCAATGATCCGCCCTAAACATTTTTGATTGCGTCCCGCCGACCTGCCGCATAAGCATCGAAGACACGTTTGATTTCGTCGCGCACCTGCCTGAATAGCCGTAGAACCTCTTCCTGGCCGCCTTCAGCTTTTGCGGGATCATAAAACCCCCAGTGATGGCGGTTCACCTGCCCTGGAAAAATCGGGCAAGCCTGGTCGGCATTGCCACAAACTGTGATCACGGTTTCAATTTTCCGAGTCAAAAACTCACTCATATGCTTTGAGCGATGTTGCGATATGTCAATTCCTGCTTCCTGCATCACCTTGATCGCCAGAGGATGGACATGGCCTGCCGGATTCGATCCAGCGCTTTGCACATCCAAAATGTCGCCCGCGGACGCGCGAAGGAATCCTTCTGCCAGATGGCTGCGGCACGAATTGCCGGTGCACAAAATTAGAACCGTTGGTCTTTCGTCAGACATAAAATCAGCAGCATGTGCCGGTCTTGAAACTTGGCAGCCTCTTCAGGACTGATGGTTTCTTCAACTCCGGATTTAGGCAGCGGTCTTCCGCCAGGCAGGCGGTGTGCCTGGTCCCCAGCTGCACGAACAATTCCTCGCCCGTCAATTCCGCGGTGGTGATGGGGAATTGCGATACGAACGGCGCTTCATATTCTACGTCCACTTCCAGCTCGTCCGATTCGAGAAAACTCGCGGCCTTTTCAAGAATGACGAGCAGCTTACCCGCAGTCAACCGGTGATCCGTGTCATCAGCAAACCAAGTCTGCAAACGGCACCGGGTTTCCCGGCGAAACGTTCCACCGCAGTCCACGAATTTCTTGTCGATTTGCGCCACTTCCGTCACATGTGCGTGCGGCGGCAATTTACTGCCCGTAGGCAAGTGGAACCGGACATTTCGCAAGGCATGTTCCGCCAGTACTTTTTTGAGTTCAGATAACCACATAAATTTTCACAGAGCAGTCTGAGTTCTTTCGTTATACCAACCACGTGAACGGTTGCACAGATTGCAGACCGAGAGCATGACCGGCACCTCAACTAGCACGCCAACGACGGTGGCGAGGGCGGCCGGCGAATCCGGGCCAAATAATGTGATGGCGACAGCCACCGCCAATTCAAAAAAGTTGCTGGCACCGATGAGCGCTCCTGGCGCAGCGATGTTATGATCGACGCGCAAGCAACGCATCAGCAAATACGTAAGCCCCGAGTTGAAATATACCTGGATGACGATCGGCACGGCAATCAGCAGCACCGCGAACCAGCGGCTTGTTAAATTCTTTGATTGAAATGCGAAAATTAAGATGAGTGTGACCAGCAATGCCCCAATCATCATCGGATGGAATTTGGGCAGGAATCGCAGCTCGAACCAATCCTTCCCGCGGGACTTAAACAACGTGACGCGTGTCAGCCAACCCGCCGCCAGCGGAACCACAATGAACACGATGACGGAAGTGATGAGCACTTTTGAAGCCACGACCACATGTGCCACGCCACAGAGAAACATGACGATGGGCGCAAAGGCAACGAGCATGATGAGGTCGTTGATTGCGACCTGGACAAGAGTATAAGCCGGATCGCCATCCGTTAGATAAGACCACACAAACACCATCGCCGTGCACGGTGCCGCGGCAAGAATGATCAAGCCGGCCGCGTAATTCTTCGCCGTTTCCGGCTCAATCCAGGCGGCGAAAGCATGCTGCATGAAAAGCCAGGCGAGAAATGCCATGCTGAATGGTTTGATCAGCCAATTGATGAACAATGTCACCATCAACCCTTTGGGTTTGCGGGCGATTCCACCAATCGCGCTGAAATCCACTTTGAGCATCATCGGATAAATCATCAACCAGAGCAAAACGCCGATGGGAATATTGACCTGCGAACCCTCTCCGAACTGCCATTGGCTGAGCGTCGTTGTGAAATCAGGCATCCATTTTCCAAGCACAACCCCGACCACCATGCACAGACAAACCCACAGCGTCAGGTAACGCTCGAAAAAAGCGAGGCGTTTGGGGGATGGAACAGCCTTGGTCATGTTATGGTTAACGGTTATGATCGCCACCCCATCGTCGGTTATTATCACCAGCGTTGCCCGGCGGGATCGCGGAAGGCAGCGAGCCCAAAGTCCAGGGGATTCCGCAGGCCGGTCTTTTCAACAGATGAATATACATACGCTAAAGCATATGCAAAATGAGACTTGCAAATGGATATGTCAAGGCGTATATGATGCGCGAATGCGTGACCTCGTATTATTCTATGCGGCGTTGGCGGATGCAAACCGTCTGCGACTGCTCAAGCTGATGCAGGACGGCGAGATTTGTGTCTGCCATCTGCAAGGCGCGCTGCAAACGAACCAGCCCAAAATCTCCCGGCACCTGGCCTACCTCCGAAAAACCGGGCTGGTGACCGCGCGCCGCGATGGCAAGTGGACGCACTACCGCGTGAAGAAACTGGACTCCAACAAACAGAAAATCCTGTCAGTGACTTTAGCCCGGCTGGCCGGCGAACCGCAGATCAAACAGGACCTCACGCGCGTCAAACAAATTCTCTGCTGCCCGACCCGCTACGGATTTTCCGCTCCGGATTGTGCCCAGTCGGTCAAATCTCCAAAAAAAATCTAATTGGGCTCTTTCTTCAAAATGTTTGTACCTTTCGTTTCCATCTCCCTATCATTGAACAACGAAGCAGAGCAATACCAGCGACCTCCAATTCAAAGCCAGAAAGTGAATATTTGCCTCATAACCTGCTCGCATTCAGAGGAGTAAAGAATTATTCATCAGAACAGTTGAATTATTTCCAGTGAGCTGTTATAATGATTGTCCAGAAATGAGCCGCTTATGAAAAAACATCTTTTTGCCTCTGGCCTCGTTGTTTTGGGCCTTTTAATGCCCCTAATTGCTTCGGCGCAAAATTACTCCATCGGCTGGTACAAAATTGCCGGAGGCGGCGGCACCAGCAGCGGCGGAACTTACTCGGTCAGCGGCACCATCGGACAGCCTGACGCCAGTGGTGCTTTGTCCGGCGGGAGGTATTCCCTGACCGGCGGATTCTGGAGCATCATCGCCGTTGTGCAAACCATTGGCCTGCCCGACCTGATTGTTTCGCATTCCGGCAACAGCGTGACTGTTTCCTGGCCCGACACAGGCACTTTCATCTTGCAGCAGAATTCCAACCTTGCCGCAGGCACTTGGTCTACCAGCAGTTATACCATTAATACCGCCAATGGCACTAACAGCGTGACTATAACCTCTCCAGGCGGGAACTTGTTTTTCCGCTTGAAGCAGTAAGATCGACTATCGTCGCCGGAAATATTAATGCCGCTCACATAAATTTTTCCAGTGGGCGTGCCCGCGTTTTACAATATAGGCGCTCATCAATTGCCAGGGAAAAGAACCGCTTAGCTCCCCTGTTATTCTTCTTCGATAGGGAACAACCGTCTCGTAGAATGAGCCTCTTGACCTTCACGACCTTGGAGTCAGCATGGAGGACCCTCAAACCAGGGGTAATCGTATCGGGCTGCGTGAATTAGCTCGGAACCTGCTCACCTTCGATTTCCCCAATGAAACCATGTATCTGAAACATATCACCGATTGGGCTCTCGTCGATAAGCGACTAGCTTCGTCCGCATATTCTACGGCTAAATCCGCGATCAAATTCCTGGGGCAATTGGCGGAAAAGCAAAAGCTGCCGGGGGCGTATGCATTTGATGACGTTAAAATCTCAGCCTTTCATTTCAAACACCAAGATCTCCCTTACATTGATACTGTAACCTGGGACGTGCAAATCAAGGGGCGGCGACTGGAATTTGCAAAAAGCCTGGAGCACCGACAAGCACAATAGCACCAACACAGAATATTCTGTTCCCTGAAACTCTTTCACAACTGTCAACTCTGGAGCCCGGGACGTTCCGCCTTCGACTGATACGACAGCACCGGATCACGCCTTCGGGTCAACCAACTCCAGCCTGCGAAAAAAAAAGTCCTTCACCGCATCAATGATTAACGCAATCAGGGCAGCAACCAACAAAATCTTCCAACTTTGATAATAAATCGCGAGGCCGCCCGCCAAAAGTCCGAGACAGGTTGAGCCAATCATCAGTGGCACGCTCTTTCTGACGCGGGAATCTGCACCGCACGTGAAGCAACGATATTTCCCAAAACCGCTTCGGGCCCAGGTTTTTAAGAATGGAATCGAATTATTGTGGCACTTCGGGCAGAGCATAACCTGATATTGTTAAGCTTGGAACTAAGCCACGCCGGGACCAAGTTGTCAACT
>JBEKMT010000121.1:0-18381 GCA_050008355.1 Verrucomicrobiota bacterium | reverse complement strand
GTTTAAGCAAAAACGCAACCCATCCCAAATTTTGACCGCTCTGGCCTTGCGCCGCGCGTTGGCGGATTGTGAAAGTGTCCTGGACGTTGGTTGTGGTACCGATTCCACCATCCGTGAACTCGGAATTAACCGCAGCACGGGACTGGATGCCTACGCGCCGTCCATTGAGAAGGCACGTCAGTCAAAGACGCACGACGAGCTGGTTCTGGGCGATGTGCGCGATCTCCAGAGCAACTTCGGCCCCAAATCGTTCGACGCGTGCGTTGCCTTGGATGTCATTGAACATCTCCAAAAACCGGACGGTGTTAAATTGATGGCTGAAATGGAGCAGATCGCACGCAAGAAAGTGGTGTTTTTGACCCCGAGCGGTTTCTTGCCGCAAGGAAACACGGATGCGGACGACTATCAGAGGCATTTTTCGGGATGGGAGCCGGTTGAAATGGAAAGTCATGGTTACAAGGTATTCGGGTTGCTCGGCCCCAAGGCCTGGCGCGGAGAATACCACCGGTTGAAATATAAACCTTCAGCCTTTTGGGCCGTCGCCTCCCTGGTTTCACACAGTCTCTGGACCCGCTGGCATCCGGAAAAGTCTGCCGCCATGCTTTGCGTGAAGGACCTTTAAAATGGCATCACCCACACTCTCTCGAAAAGTTCACAGTGGGTCTGGGGTTATCCCAACGTAAGCCATTCCTCCAGTGGATATTGCGAAAAACCGCTTCGCAATTTGGCGGACTTTTGGATGATCCTTGGCAGACTTAAATTACCTTGAGGGCTTGTGCCCGTCTGGTATATCGTCAAATTCATAGCTTTTACCGATTATGCCCGGCGCCAAATCTCGTCAAAATCAAACAAAGAAATCAAATACCTTCTTTATCTCCTGTGGCTTGCTCATTGCGATTTTGTGTTTGTTCTTCCATAAGAGTTTTGAAAGCGGCATGGTGGCTTTCTCCAATGATGGCCCCTTGGGGCAACAGGCAGCTCACGAAATTTTATTACCCGAGACTCTCTCCGGGGAATGGGACGACCTAAATTCCATTGGTATTCTTGCTGGTGCCACGCCGCCTAATATCAGCGCCTTGATCAGATTGGCATGGGAATGGCCCTTAAAAAGTATCGCGGGACCGCTTGGCTTTTCCAATACTTATGTTCCGATTGGCCTGTTTATACTGGGACTTGGGGCACTGGTCTTTTTCTATCAATTGAGATTCTCTCCCTTGGCCGCCCTGCTGGGCGCGCTGGCAACCATGCTCAATTCGACTTTTTTCGGCGGGGCCAGTTGGGGCATCGCCGCCCCGGAAATCGCCATGGGATTCAATTTTTTTGCCTTGGCACTTGTCATGGTCAATACCTCCGAAACTCCCTGGCTGATCTGCTGGGTACGATTCGCGCTGGCGGGTCTATGTGTGGGCATGAACGTGATGGAAAGTCCGGACATCGGGGCACTGGCCAGCCTGTTCGTCGCGTCGTTTGTCTTTGTCAAATGCCTCGGTGACAGGCATGGCACGGCTTTCAACAAAATTGTCAGTAGCGTCAGCCGTGTGGCGGTGGTAGCCATATTCGCCGGGTTTATCGCATTTCAAGCCGTGGTCGGCGTGTTCACTACCGCCATCAGCGGGGTTGCCGGTATGTCTCAAGACGCCGCCAGCAAAGCAGCGAATTGGGATAGGGCCACTCAATGGAGCCTGCCAAAGGCCGAGACGCTGGCATTGTTTGTCCCCGGTTTGTTTGGTTATAAAATGGATACCCCGGCCGAGATGCCGCCGTCACTCACAAATGCTTATCAAGGTGGCGTGTATTGGGGCGGCATGGGACGTGACCCCGCTAACGACCGATTTTTGGAAAGCCACGCTCCAGGCTCGGTACCCGATCCGGAATGGATGCGCCAGACTGGCAATGGCAACTATTGCGGAATCCTCGTCGCACTAATCGCGGTCTGGACCATCGTTCAATCTCTCCGCCGCGAAAGTTCACCGTTCTCCGCCAACCAGAAGATTTTTATAAGGTTCTGGCTGGTCGTTTTGGTTGTATCACTACTATTCGCATGGGGAAGGTTTGCGCCTTTTTATGCGCTGCTCTACCACCTGCCCTATTTCAACACCATCCGCAATCCCACCAAATTCATCATCTTTTTTGCCTGGGCGCTGATCATCTTGTTCACCTACGGAGTTAACGCGCTCACCCAAAATCATGATGTTTAGTTGCGCCGGGTTTCTTGGCTTAAGCTTCCTGGTATGGGTATTCTACGCCGGCAATAAGCCCGGACTGGTGAAATACCTCCAAAAAGTGGGTTTTCCCGACGAAGACATGGCCTCACAAATTGCCTCTTTCAGCATTGGACAAGCCGGCTGGTTCATCGTGTTGCTGGCCTTAGCCATCGCGTTAACCTCGTTGCTCATTGCCGGGCTTTTTGCTGGATCCCGCTTAAAAATCGGCGGCACGTTGCTCGCTTCCTTTTTGCTCTTTGATTTCGTCCGCGCTGATCTTCCTTATGTGATACACTGGGACTACGTAAAAAAATACGAAGTCGGTTCGCTGAATCCCATCGAGAGTTCTCTTCTGGACAAACCTTATGAACACCGCGTCGCCATCCTGCCCTTTGACGCCCAATCCCAACTACGCGGATACAACAATTACTTCGGCGGCCTGGGACTCTACCGGATCGAATGGACTCAGCACCATTTCCTATTTTATAACATCCAGTCGCTAGACATCGTCCAAATGTCCCGCATGCCTGTGGATTTGGCGAATTATATGGAAGCGCTTTCACCGCAGAGCGTGGGTCAAGCCCCCCTTTACACGCGACTTTGGGAACTCACCAACACACGCTACCTGCTGGGGGCTGCCGGATTCTTGAACGTGCTGAACACACAACTTGATCCCGGAAAAGAACGTTTCCGGATAGCGGAGCGTTTCGATGTCGTCGGCAAGACCAACGTGACACAGCCGACAGGATTGGAAGACCTAACCGCGGCCCAGAGCCCCGACGGCGAATTGGCTGTATTTGATTTCACCGGTGCCTTGCCGCGCGCCAAACTTTATTCCGACTGGCAGGTCAATACGAATGACCAAACGGTCTTGAAAACGCTAGCCGACTTGAATTTTGACCCGTCGAAAACCGTTCTGATTTCCACGCCGCAGAAGGATTTGCCCGCCGAGGCGACTAATGAAAATACAGGCACAGTTGAATTCAAAAGCTATGCGCCAAAGGATATCGAGTTTTATGCCAAAGCCGTTACTCCCTCCATCCTCCTGCTTAACGACAGATATGATTCGCATTGGCGCGTCAGCGTGGATGACCAGCCGGCTGAATTGTTGCGCTGCAATTACATCATGCGCGGCGTGTACTTGACACCCGGAGAACATATCGTGGAATTTCGCTTCCAATTGCCACGAGGCCTCCTGTTTGTCACGATCTCAGCCTACGTTTTCGGACTGTTCCTGGCCGGCTGTTTGATTCTTCATGCCAGGCGTGCCAGGCGTGGCCAAAAAGCTTGAAACGGTCCGAACCGTCAGTGCGCCCACTCGGGATGCTCAATAAAAGCATACGAAAGCAAATGGCATATGCTCATTTGCACGTCTTCCACGCGGCCATAGTGAGTGTCATTGATGACGATTACATGCTGTGCGATTTCGGCCATCCGCCCTCGCCGGGCGCCAACCAGCGCAGCCGTGCTTAGTCCGTTTTCTTTAGCCCAGGCCAATGCCTTGACACAGTTCGGGGAATTGCCGCTGACACTCAATGCCAGCACAAAATCGCCGCACCGGGCATAATTTTTCAACTGGCCTGCGAACACTTCCTCATAGCTGTAATCATTGGCCAACGCCGTCATCCAACTCACATTGTCATTCAGCGACAAAACCTGGAAACGCCCTCCCGTCTTGTCCGATGCGCCCTTGCCGAGATCAGTCGCAAAGTGGGAGGCGTTGGCCGCGCTGCCGCCATTGCCAAACACAAAAATCCGCCGGCCTTCACGCAATGCCGTGCCCAATTTGCCAATTAACTCAGCCACCGCATCCGCCGGAACGGAATCGTGTGCGGCCTTCTGTGCCAGTAGATAATCAGCAATCCATTGTTTCATCACAGCAAGCTATAACGGCGTCGCTTTGCTGTCAGGAAGATTATTTCATTCCTGCTTTCAACCCTGCAAAATTTGGAGCATTTTATTCGCACGCTTGAGCCTTTGAATTCGGAACCTGGGTGAAGGAATCTTGGCGCCAGGCGACCGATTTGACCTGTGAAATACGACATTGCCATTATCGGCGGCGGAATTGTTGGCCTCGCCACCGCCAGCCGGCTGCTGGAAGCACAACCGCTGCTGAAAATCGTGCTGCTTGAAAAAGAAGGACGCCTCGCCGCACATCAGACCGGCAATAATAGCGGCGTGTTGCATTCCGGCCTTTATTACAAACCAGGCTCGGAAAAAGCCAGACTAAGCGTGAGCGGCCTGAAACAAATGGTGGAGTTTTGCCAAAAACACGGCGTCGCTCACGAAATCTGCGGGAAAATTGTGGTGGCCACCGAACCAGAAGAATTACCGCGTTTGGACAATCTGTGGGAGCGCGGCAAGGCCAACGGACTTTTGGGTCTGCGCAAGCTTAACCCGGCTCAAATCAAGGAGATCGAACCATACGCGGCCGGCCTCGCCGCCATTCATGTGCCACAAGAAGGCATCGTGGATTATCCAGGAGTCTGTGAAAAACTCGGCGATCTCATCCGGCAGGCCGGTGGAGAAATCAAGCTTAACACGCGGGTGGAAAAAATCGTTCCCGATGCCGGCGACCGGCTGATTGAAACCTCCGCAGGAAATTTCCGGACAAAATTTGTCGTTGCCTGCGGCGGTCTTCATGCCGACCGACTGGTGCGCGCGGCCGGAGAGACGCCATTGGCCAAAATTGTTCCTTTCCGTGGAGAATACTATCAAATCAAAAAGGAGCGGCGATTCCTGGTACGCAATTTGATTTACCCTGTGCCTGACCCAAAATTCCCGTTCCTGGGGGTTCATTTCACCCGTCTGGTCCTCGGAGGAATCGAGGCCGGGCCGAATGCCGTCCTCGCCTTCGCGCGCGAGGGCTATTCCTGGACGAATGTCAATTTGCGCGACCTTGGCGAATCGCTTTTTTACCCAGGTCTGTGGAAATTTCTCGCCAAATATCCGAGCATGTGCGGCTATGAAATCCGTCGCTCGCTGTCCAAGGCCGAATTCACGCGGTCGCTACAAAAACTCGTTCCGGAAATCAAGGCGGACGATTTGGAGACCGGCGGCGCGGGTGTCCGCGCCCAGGCGATGTTGCCGGAAGGAAAATTGATCGAGGATTTTCACTTTGAGGAAGCCAGCGGCATCTTGCACGTCATCAACGCGCCGTCGCCCGCCGCCACGGCATCTCTCGCCATCGGCGCAAAGATTTCGGAAAAGGTTTTGACCCGGATGGATTTGTCCGGCAAACAAGGGCCATGAAATTCATCGAGACGCCGCTCAAAGGCGCATTTGTCATTGAATTGGAAAAACGTGGCGACGACCGCGGCTTTTTTGCCCGCTATTTTTGCGAAAACGAATTCCGGCAGCATGGACTTAACCCGAAAATTGTGCAGATCAACAATTCGCTGAGTCGAGAACGCGGCACCCTCCGCGGTATCCATTACCAGCTCGCGCCGAAAGCCGAAGACAAAACATTTCGATGTGTGCGCGGATCCCTGTTCAATGTCGTCATCGACCTCAGGCCGGATTCGGCAACGTTTCTAAAACATTTCACCGTCGAACTCACGGCCGAAAACCGCCTGATGGCGCATGTCCCGCAAGGTTGCGCCAACAGCTTCATGACTCTGGCGGACGATACGGAAATCATTTATTTCACCTCCGAATTTTATTCACCGCAGCACGAGCGGGGTATTCGCTACAACGATTCCAAGCTTGGCATCGCCTGGCCCATGGAACCGAAGGTCATTTCTGACAAAGACCTGAAGCATCCCGATTTCAGCCCGGAAACCCATTTGAAGTAGCGCATGAAAATCTTGTTCACGGGGGCCAGCTCGTTCACTGGTTATTGGTTTGTCAAGTCACTGGCCCAAGCCGGGCATGACTTGGTCTGTACGCTGACGGGACCGATCGATGATTACAAAGATATACGCCGCCAGCGTATCGAACAGTTGAAACCATTATGCCGCCTCGTGCCCAACGCCGCCTTTGGCACCGATGCCTTTTTGAAAATCATCCGTGAGGATGGCCCATGGGGTTTGCTTTGCCATCATGGCGCCCATGTCACCGATTACAAAAACCCCGAATTCGACGCCGTGCGGGCGCTTCAAGTCACCACCTTGAACTTGCGGGCCATTCTTTCAACTCCCGGTGTGATCGGTGGAGTCGTTTTGACCGGCAGTGTATTTGAGAATGACGAAGGCGCGGGGAACGAACCACTTCGTGCTTTCTCACCTTACGGCCTCTCAAAAGGACTGACCTGGCAGATGTTTCGCTTTCATTGTGGGCAATCGCAATTACCCCTCGGCAAGTTCGTCATCCCGAATCCGTTCGGTCCTTTCGAAGAACCGCGGTTTACTGCCTATCTCATGCGAAATTGGGCGGAAGGGAAGACCGCCGAAGTCAAAACACCGGCTTACCTTCGGGACAACATCCACGTCGATCTGCTGGCGGCAACGTACTCACAATTCGCCACTCGCGTCGCGACCGCCAAGGACGCATTAATGAAAATCAACCCAAGTGGTTATATTGAAAAACAAGGCGAATTCGCCAACCGCGTAGCCCGCGAAGTCAAATCTCGACTCGGCTGGGCTTGTGAATTAAAACTGGCCCGTCAGGAGGATTTCAGCGAACCGCTCGAACGAGTCAATACCGATTCCGTAGCGCCAATGTTTCCGGCATGGAAAGAATCCTCCGCCTGGGATGATTTCGCCGGATTTTACGGTTCCGCGCGGCGATAAACTTAATTCTCGAACGGCAGCAAAACCCGCGACCCATGCACTTCGTGGCGTATGGGTACTTCGAGTAATTCAGCCAGTGCCTGCCGCAACGCCGGTTTCTTTTCCGGTTTCACAATAAACAGCAAAAAGCCGCCGTTGCCCGCACCACAAATTTTTCCGCCTTCGGCGCCGGCTTTCATCGCCCGTTCGTAGTATTCATCAATCTTTGGCGAAGAAATGGAAGCGGCCAATTGCCGTTTAAGGCTCCAGGACTCGTCCAGCACCCGCCCAAACGCCCTGGGGTCAAACTTGCCCGCCCCGCTCAAGGTCTGCAATTCATGAGCATGGTCACGAATCTTTTTTAAATAGCTCAGTTTATCGGGAATGTTGCGTTGCTGCTCCGCCAATACCGAACTGGCGTCCCGCTGAATCCCTGTCCAAAACATCAAAATATGATCAAAAAGATCATCCAAAAAATGATTATTGATGCGCACCGGCTCAACCGTCACGGCTCCACCGGGGTTGAAACGGAAAAAATTCAATCCGCCGAATGCAGCGGCATATTGGTCCTGTTTGCCTATGGGCTCCTTGAGAACCGCGATCTCAATATGGCAGGCGTCCTCGGCAAGCTGGCCGGGAGAAACCCTTTCGCCACGATATGCGTGCAACGCATGCAATAACCCCACCGCAAAACAACTGGAGCCAGCCAGACCAGTCGAGGCCGGCAAATCACCCGCGGTACTGATGTATATCGGCGGATCAATTTTGAGCAATCGAAGACACTCGCGGGCAATATTGTTCTTAATCTCGCCGACATCATCAACCAGTTCGGTCACCGAATAATTGATGCGGATGGGCTCATTGAACAGTTTGCTGTGTTGCTTTACGGTGACAAAAATATACTTGTCTATGGCCGTGCTAAAAACCGCACCATAGTCGCGTTCATAAAAATCAGCCAGGTCGGTGCCTCCTCCCGCAAAACTCACACGCAAAGGCGTTCGTGTAACCACAATCCTTGGCAAATTGGTGCGAACCAAATCAGCCATTTTTCAATTCCCAGTTATACGGAATTTCTTTCGTGAAGGGGTCAATCCGGATGATCTCGTCCGGGTCATGCGGTTCCGTGGCGCAATTGGCGAGAATGACCATCTTATCGCCATAAGCCTTGTAACCGTTGGCAATGCCGGGCGGCATCTGCACCAGGACATAATTGTCTTCGCCAAAGAACACCTCCTGCAGCTCTCCTTTGGTTGGTGAATCCTTCCGCAGGTCATACATGACGAGCTTCGCGCGACCGGACATGACTGCATTGTTGATGGTCATGCTCTTATGGATATGCCAGGCCTTGACGGTGCCTGGCCACGCGCAGGAGAAATAAATTTCACCAAATTTGATGAAATGCGGATCGGTCGATTTCATCATGTGCATGATTTTGCCGCGCTCATCCACGATTTGACGCAGGGGAATGATTTTGACTCCGTGTATCATAATTAATCTGTCAGTTTTTCGCCCACCGCAGGTTGTTGTCCAGACGGCCGCCATCCATGAGATAACGCAACCATTTGAGACGGGTGAACTTCTTGTCAGTGTAATCGGAATGGGTCAGGCCCACCCGCTTGAAAGCCTCGTATAATTCCGCCGCGCCGCTGACCGCATTCCATTTAAATCTAAAATCGGGAAACGTCCGCGCGAATTTCCCGAAATCAGCCTTATAGGTGCGTTGATCCGCGCCGGGCTTGGGAAACATTTCCAACTTGCAGCCCGGAACTGTTTTTACCGCGATCTCTGCCAGCTCAATGATCTGGTGGTTTAATTCGTTTGCCCCCGCATTGAATGCCTGGTTATGGATTTTTTCCCGCGGTGCTTCAAGGATGGCTTGAAAATATCGCGCCACATCCTGCACATGCATCACGGGCCGCCATGGTTTGCCGTCGCTGTGAACGACAACCTTGCCGGTGGTTGCCGCGGAACCCACCAGGTCGTTCAGCACCGTGTCAAATCTCATCCGCGGGGAAACACCATACACGGTGCCGTTGCGAATGAATACGGGCGAAAAATCTTTGTCCGCCAGCGCGGAGATGGCGCGCTCCGCCTTCACCTTGGACCGGGCATATTCGGTTTTGGGATCCAGCGGCGACTCTTCATTCACAATCAGCGTATCCGCCGAACCGTACATGATACACGAAGAGGAAAACAAAAACCGCCCGACTCCGGCAGCCTTGGCCAATTCCGCAAGTTTGACCGAGGCCAGATAATTGATTTCCTCGGTCCACGAATCATTAAGATTACCGATGGGGTCGTTGCTCAAGGCCCCCAGATGAACCACCGCATCAAAGCCTCTCAGGTCTCCCGGCGACAGGTCGCGCAAATCCTTTTTGACGGCCGGGATCTGCCCCGCATCAGGAACCAGTGTGCATTCGCTGAAATAGCCGGTGTCCAATCCAGATACTTCAAAACCGCTGGAAACCAAGTGGGGGGACATCACTGAACCAATATATCCGTTGTGGCCGGTCACTAAAATACGTTGCTTATTTTTCACGTTTTGGAAACTTTCGAGTTCGCAATCAATTCGCCGACAATATTCACCAGCGAATTCTGATCGGAGACCAGTGCCGGGAGACAACCCGCCGCTTCAGCAGCTTGGGCGTCGCGCTCATCATCGCCGATAAAAAGCGTCCGGCTCAAGTCCAAATTAAAATCGTGCTGCGCTTGAAACAACATTCCCGGCTTTGGTTTGCGGCATTCGCAGCCTTCGTCCCAATCGTGCGGGCAATAATAAATCGCGTCAATTCTCCCTCCCGCAGCTTCCGTTTCCTTGACCATGTGCCCATGAATGGCCAGCAAATCCTTCTCCGACATCGCTCCTCGTCCAATACCAGCCTGGTTGGATACGATGATCACGCGGAAACCCGCCCGCCTGAGCTCGCGCAATGATTCTCGCGCGCCGGGCAACCATTTGAATTCCGACCAGGAGCGGACGTAATTGGCACGCGGCGCCTTTTCGTTAAGAACGCCGTCCCGATCCAAAATGACTGCCGGGCGGCGCGCCAGAAACGACTCGGTAATCGGCAATCGCAAAGTGTCTCCCACGCTGTAATACCGGTGCTCAGTGACAAACGCGGCGAGTTGGCGGTTTTGGATCAGCGACGGGAAAAGCGTCTCTTCAAAGGAAATGTTCGTTCCCGGCAACCGTTGGACCAATTCCTTCCTCACTATGGCGTAACTGATTTCCGTCCCCTGCAAGTCTGGCGTTTTGCGCGTCTTATCATACGCCGTCACAAACCCGGATTCATCCACCTTCAATACATTCTTGGTGTAATGATCCTTGTTGGCATAGACCGTCACCATCATCGGCACTCTCGCATCCACGAACCGTCGCCACATTTTTTCCATTGCCATCGGCCAATAATTGTCGCAATACAAGAGCAGGAAACAGTCTTCCAGCCTGGATTCCGCCAGCTTGACTCGCCGTCCGGTGTAATCTTCCACGGCCGTCACCGAATAATCGATTTCCACCCCCCATTTGCTTCCGTCGCCGAAATAATCCTTCACAACTTCAGGCAAATAACCGAGCAACAACAAAATCCGCCGGAATCCCTGTTCACGCAGCATGATGATCTGATGCTCCAGAAACGGCTTGCCGCACACTTCGATCATCGGTTTCGGACGAATATCCGTGAGTGGCCGCATCCGCTCACCGCGCCCGCCAGCGAGAATGACCGCTTGCGTAGGGCGTTGCATCGTTTTTGGCTCTTGGAATGGATCTTTCACAGACATCAATCCATCCCCGTTGGCTTTTGGGATTGAATCGAAAAGAGAACGTGAACCTTAGATAAAAGCACGCACGCCTGCAATCAAAAACCCGCTTATTGTCACATAACCAATTCAACCCGCTGCATGATTTTAAGCTTATTGCTTCTGATAAAGGGTTTGAATTTCATCCGCTGAAAGAGCCCCGTTGCAGATACCGACCTCATCAATGATTCCGTGGAAAAAGCTGAATTAATTCGGGTTGCAATGGTTGCCGATGCGTAAAGCTTCCTGATTGGATAAGCCTCCCGCCGCTTGCGTTGGGTCGAACTTCAAAATGACTGTTCCATCCGCATACCAGTTTCCCCTAATGGGCAAACTTCTTGCCAACGTCACGGCAATATAATAAAAACGCCTGTCTCTCAGGTCAGCGTCCGCCGGGCCAAGGCCATCGCATCTGGTCGATTGCAAATCAGCAGCTTGCAATCACAGCAATCGGCCCGCTAAAGTTGAAATCAACTGAAAATATTCTGCCGGTGGCGCGGGCGGCGGCCGATCTTAAACACCAGCAATTCGCGCAATTGAACCAGAATTTGCCCCGCCAGCCAAATGGGCCAACCGGTAATACTGCGCCCCGTTTGCACAATTTGCCGGGAATAAGGAAGATTGCCCAACTGGCGGAATCGTATTGACATGATCCCGCAGCGCACGGCCATCAATCCTTTCAACTTCGCCCGGCGAATCATTCCCGTTGGCTTTTTTCTCAATGCCTCCGCCATTTGCATGGTGCTCCACGCATCCACCACCAGCGATTTGATATTGGGGGCCACAAAAACTGTCTGGTTCGTGTTATGCCACCGGTATTGCGCCAAGGGCCGATTCACCAGTACGATTTTATCCGAGTGCGCCCCGAATCTGGCCCAGTAAACCATGTCGCCATACACGAGCATGTCCATGGGAAAGCGGGCGGGAGCCGGCTGATAATTGGTCTTGAGCAGGGTGGCACAAAAGGATTGATTGCCGATTTCCGCCTTGCATGCCAGAAATGTGTCCCGGTCAATGACGATGTTGCGGCCGTCTGCTTTCCCGGAGAAGGTCAAATGCCGGTTTTTTTCGTCTATCCGTTCGTCCAGACTCCAAGCCATCGCCCGACCTGGGCAATCTTTCAGTTGATCAATGAGCACCTCGTAAAACTGCGGCAGGATCACGTCGTCAGCATGTAAAATCTGCAGGTAATCAGTCTCGCCGGCAAAATCAAGACAACGGTCAAAATTCCCGAAAGTACCCAGATCTTTGGGATTGGTTATGAATTCAATCGGCAATTCCTTGAAATTCTTGACGATTTCCGGGGTGGCGTCCGTCGAAAGGTTGTCCAGAACTATGACTCGATCCGGACGCACCGTTTGGGCCGCCAGCGATTGGAGGGTCTGCAGTATGAATTCCTGCCCGTTACGGACGGGAATGGTAGTAGTAAGTTTTGCTTTCACGTGTTCGCCATTCTAAAAAAACTGCAGGGGACAAATCAAGGCGCCTCACCGAGATCTGGAAGTTACCGCTAAAGTGATGGTCAAAGCGCGGAAAAAGCAAGTTTAGATAAAGGCGGTGGCGAAAAGCGCGAGCATTTTGTCGGATCCATCTAAAGCCCAATCATTCTTCGGCGATGTTGGCGTTTAATTCAAGCTGCGCCAAATTCTTACAACCAACTATGACCGAGGAAATAGATTTGTTCTTCAAACACCACGCCAGCGCCCATTGCGCCATATTCTGGCCTTGGGGAACTTCCTCCCGTTTGATCGCCTCCACCAGCCTCAATTGTTCGTCATTGAAATTCTGGCTGTAGCTCGAACGCGTGTCATTTTCCGGAAAAACCGCGCCGGGCTTGTAGTTCCCTCCCAGGAAGCCCTTCGCCAGCGGCACCCGCGCCAGCACCCCCAATTGGTGCGTTTCGCAAAAGGGCAACACTTGCTCCTCAGCCTTACGCTGCAGGCGGTTGTAAACAACTTGAATGACACTTACTCCTGCTTTTTCCGCGGCATGCAATTGCTGCAAATCGCTTTTTAATAATACCTCCGCTGAAAGTGATAACCCCAGGAAGCGGATTTTCCCCGCGCGAACCTGACCATTTAACATGGTCCAAAGTTCTTCGTTACCAAAACTCGCGTTGTTCCCGGAGTGGAATTGGTAAAGGTCGATGCAATCCGTTTGCAAAGCATTTAGCGAATCCTCAAGCTGTTGCCGCACTTGCGCCGGAGACCAGGCGTCAATTTTCTGACTCCCTGAATAGGCATGGCCAAATTTCGTCGCCAATATCCAATCTCCCCGGTTTTTCCGGATCGCTTTACCGATGAGCGACTCCACGCTGTGATTCCCGTAACATTCCGCAGTGTCAATGACATTGATGCCCAGCTTGCCAGCACAAGCCAGCATTTTCTCCACCTCTATTTCTGAAAATTCTTGCGCCCACTCACCGGAGAACTGATGCGTTCCCAAACTAACGTGCGATACCCTTAATCCGGTTTTGCCCAAGGTGCGATATTTCATTGGCTTTCACGCACCAGCGTTCGTCCAACGCAAATCGTCAGACAATAAACGGGTTTGATGGAGTTCTTCGATTTTCTGAAGCCGGTAAAAATTTTTATTCTTAAACCGCGCCTCGGTCAGGTTCATCGCCTTGAATTTTTCGACCATGTCCTTGATGCCGCTTTCCACCGGCCAGTCACACTTGAAGCCGGGGAATATTTTCCGGATTTTTTCAAAAGACACCTTGTATGTCCTCGTGTCCACGCCTTGTTTGACTTTCCGGTCGCGCACCAGGCCTTCTTTGTCGAGTTCGGGATTTTCCTGCAGGAATTTCAATTCACAGCCGGGCACACAAGCTTGCACGCTTCTCGCAATATCAATGACCTGGAGATTATTTTTTTCGTCGCCAACGTTCAATACCAGCAATTTGCCGTCATTTCGCTCGGAATTGATCGCGTATTTGATGGATTTGCAGATATCCAGCACATGTATATTGGGACGCCAGGGCGTACCATCGGAATTCAAGATGATCTTCCCGGTCGTAAATGCCATACCGGTCAGCATGTTGGTGACCAAATCGAAACGGATGCGAGGAGACGCACCAAAAGCTGTGGCAAACCGTAAAGCAATCGGCGAAAAAGTTCCGCCACAGATTGTCTGTAAATCTTGCTCAACCTGCCATTTATTCAGCGAATAAGGTGTTTGTGGCAACGTCGGGGAATTTTCATCCAGCAACTCGCCTTGGCCTACGCCATACACCGAGCAGCTGGATGCAAAAATGAATTTTATGCCGGCCAGCTTGCAGAGTTCCGCTATCTGGCGAGCATAATTCCGCGTCGGATCATAGACTCTGGCCGCTTCAAGGTTGCCGAAGGGATCATTGGATATGCCTGCGAGATGTATCACGGCGTGAATGCCGACCAAGTCCTGGGCGGTAATGTCACGAGCATCGCATTTGACGGTCCGCGCGCCGACCGGCGGGTACAAAATGCAATCCTCAAAAAAACCGGTGTCATAGCCGACGCAGTCGAAACCGTTCTTTCCCAGATAATCGGTCAAAACGCTACCGAGATAACCTGTTGATCCTGTAATTAAGACCTGTTTCATAAAAATCTGTGATTTCCAGCGCTGAGTGGTTGACAATATTGCGGCCCCAATTCAGCTGGCGCGGCCAGCCCAAATATCTGGGTCGTGCAAATTAATTAAAGTAAGCTTCGTTCACAAGCCAGTATTGTGATCCAGGAACTCCCAAGGAAGTTTAAATGTAGCGGAAAGTTTTGCCCCCAGCGCCTTCACGCCAAAGGTTTCCGTCGCATAATGGCCGCCATAAAACACATTCATCCCCAATTCTTCAGCCAGGGCATAGGTCCAATGCGGACCTTCGCCGGTGATGAACGTGTCCACGCCCGCTGCCGCGGCATCCTTTAGCTCCGAACCCGCGCCACCAGTGACGACGCCGACGTGCTCGCACCTTTCCCCTCCGCCGGGAATCACTTTTGGTTTCATACCGGTCGCACGCTCCAATTTTTTCGTCAGCTCATCGCGGGAAATTCTTACCCGCGTCTGCAGACCGATCTTTTGGCCGTGACTCTCAAAAAATGGTTTTAGGTTTTTCAGGCCAAGTGCGGCGCAGAGTCGCGCGTTATTGCCCAATTTGGGATGTAGGTCGAGCGGCAGATGCGAACTATAACGGCCAGGTCACTTTCCACCAGCAAACGCAACAGTTCGTGGTTCTTACCAGTCCAGGGTTGTCGGGCGCTCCAGAACAATCCGTGGTGCACGACGAGCAGATCGGCTTTCGCGGCAACGGCTAGCCGTACCGTTGCTAGACTGGCATCCACGGCGACGGCGAGCTTGGAAATGGCGCCGGAATTTTGCATTTGCAGCCCATTGACCGCGTTTTCGTAATCGCTGATCTCCCGTGTACGCAGGGTTTGGTCGCAGTATTTGACGATGGCGGAGAGCAAAACTTTCGGCATGGCCTGATGAAATCAAATCGCCGCCAAATCGCAAGTGGCGAAATCCTTTGGCGCGCTGCCATAAATCTAAAAGTTGCTGCAGGCGCGCGGCTGGGGCAAAGTTACCGCGCATGGCGCGCGCCCAGTTGGATTCTTTGCGTTTAAGCCGTTCCGATTTGGAACGGCTCGTGGTGGCGCTTTTGGTTTCGCTCAGCGTGCACCTCGCGATTTGGGGCGGCTTTGAGCTGGGGAAGAAGCGCGGCTGGTGGCGGGAGTTGCAAGCCGTTTCCTGGCTGCATAAAACCTTGCATAAATCCCAGCAACCTCAGCCGGCACAGATGCAGAACCAACCAACGATTTACGTGGATGTCACCCAGCCGGAAACGGAGCCACCCAAAAACGCAATTTATTACTCCGATAAGAATTCACATGCCTCAAATCCTGATGAGGATAAAAACTCCAACCAGCCGAAGCTAACCGGCAAACAATCTTTCACGCCCAGAACCCAGGACACGCCGCGTTTATCCAAGGCCTCACCTCCGGCGTCGCCTCAAAACCAATTGCGTCCGTCACCGGAGAAGCCGCCGACGGAAGCTGAAGACCAGTCTTCACCGATGAATCTGGGTGACAAAAAACCCTTGCAGTTGGCCGAACGGAAAACCACCGACCAAAAACCGTCCCCGCAGCAGACCCCCAGGCCGCGTACGCTAAAACAAGCAGAGGAACAGGATCATTTGCCCGGCCCAATGATGCACCAAAACGGTGGGGCTCATCACCGTTTGGCTCCCTCGTTCGACGTTAAGGCAACATCTTTCGGCGATTACGACCGGGCCTTGATTGATGCAGTGCAAGATCGATGGGACTATTTGCTTGATAGCCAGAAATTTGCCGAGGACCGGACCGGCCGGGTGGTCATAAAATTCAAGCTGGAAGACGATGGCACGGTTCAAGACGTTGAAGTCCTCGAAAACGGCGTCGGTGCTCTATGGAGTTACGTTTGCCAGGCAGCCATTCAGGACTCCGCCCCCTTCGGCAAGTGGCCGGATGATATGCGCCGGGATATCGGCACGAATTTTCGCGAAATCACGTTCACCTTTGACTATTATTGATTTGGAATTCTTATGGACATATTCGTTTATATACTGCTCGGACTGACTTCTGTGACGGCGCTCGGCGTCATTTTCTGGCGCTCGTGGTCGTTGCGATGGAATACTGTCGTGCCGCCGCTCGTTGTCGGCGCACTCACGGACTGCCGTACCGCCAAAGACCTTCCAACCTTGCGCCATCTGTGCGAAGCCCAGCCGTCGGCGTTGGGGCGACTGTTGCTGCTCGCCTCCGATCATCTGGACTGGCCGAAGGCGGAAAACATTGGCTCGCTCGAAACCGCCGCACGGCATGAAATCGTCAAACTCGAACGCGGCCTCGTTGTGCTGGAAATCATTGTTGGGATTGCGCCATTGCTCGGCCTCGTCGGCACAATTTTCGGCATGATCACGGTCTTCGGCGACATCGGCCAGGCAGGGCTGAACAACATGAGCGACGCCTCCAAGCTCGCGCAGGGCATCAGCTTGATTCTGAGGACTACCCTGATTGGTCTCCTCATCTCCATCCCCTCGCTCGTGGCTTGGAGTTATCTGAGCAAAAAAGTCGAGGTGCTCGCCATCGAGATGGAAACGCTGTGCGACGATTTCATCCGCCGGCAGTATGGACACAAGCCCGAAGTAACGGTCACCAAAGATGCGGAACGCCCGCCGGACACGACTCCCACTCAAAAGCCATCTTTCGGTTCAAAGCCGTTTCGCTCCCCTTAAGGTTTTCAATTTATGCGCTTTCTCATCCGCAAACGCCGCGGCGCGCCCGCCGTGATCATCGTGGCATTGATTGACGTGCTGATCGTGCTGGTAATCTTCCTGCTGGTGACGACCACGTTCAAACAGCAACCGGCGCTGCGTTTGACTTTGCCGGAATCCACCCAGGCTGTCAGGTCCGGCGTGAACGAAAATCCGCCGCTTTTGGTCAGCATCGATGAGCAGGGCCTGTTTCGCTATGGCCCTGACGGATTGCCAGTGACGCCGGAACAATTGGTCGAACGCTTGCAGGAAGCAGCGGAAAAAAACCCGCAAACCAAACTCGCCGTTAGCGCGGATAAAAATGCGCCCTGGGGAAAAATCGTGGCCGTGATGGACGCCGCCAGCGCCGCCCATATAAAAATCTTGAGTGCTTTCACCAAAGAGCCCGGCAAGTCTCGCTAGTGACTTTGCGATCAAACCGCGCCGGCAACAGCAGTCATTTCAACAGCTCTTCGGCAATTTGTACCGCGTTCAACGCCGCGCCCTTCAGCAACTGATCGCCGCTGACCCAAAAGGCCAGACCATTATCCAGCGCGCAATCCACGCGGATGCGACCCACTTCACAATTATATTTTTCCGAAGTGAACAAAGGCATCGGATATTTTTTATTTTCCGGCTCGTCCACCACCTCCAACCCCGGCGCCTTTTTCAGCACAATCCGTGCTGCCTCCACGCTCACCGGCAATTCAAATTCAGCGCTCACCGCAACCGAATGTGAACGATAAACCGGCACGCGCACACACGTCACGCTCGCCTTGAATGCGGGGTGGTGCATGATTTTTCGGCCTTCATTCTCCATCTTCATCTCTTCCTTCGTGTAGCCGCTGGGTAAAAATGAATCGACGTGAGGCAGCACGTTGAAAGCGATCTGGTGCGGATAAACTTCCTTTGTCACGGTCTCACCCTTGACAACCTGACTCACCTGGCGCTCCAGTTCTTCAATGGCCTTCGCACCCGTTCCTGAAACCGCCTGATAACTGGAGGCAAAGATCCTTTTCACCCCAAATGCCTGATGTAGAGGATACAATGCCATCAATGTGATGGCCGTGGTGCAGTTCGGGTTGGCAATGATGTTCTGGTGCCTTCTGACATCCGCCGCGTTGATTTCGGGAATCACTAGCGGCACGTTGTCCTCCTGCCGGAACGCGCTGGAATTGTCGACCACCACGCAACCGGCTTTGGCCGCGATGGGCGCATATTCCTTTGAAATGCCGCCGCCCGCGCTAAACAACGCGATGTCAATGCCGGCAAACGAATCCTTCGTCAGTTCCTTGATCGTGACCTCTTTGCCCTGAAACTTCAATTTCTTGCCAGCCGAACGCGCCGAGGCAAGCAGGGTCAGTTTACCAACCGGAAAATGCCTCTTCTCCAGCGTTTTGATCATTTCAAT